>NZ_CP108518.1:1204285-1505357 GCF_035989885.1 Streptomyces sp. NBC_01232 | reverse complement strand
CAGCCGTCTCACGGTCGACCGTGGCGGGCGTCCCCTGCTGGACCAGGAGCTCGCCTGCGGCCCCGGCGCGCCCGGAGGCTGGGACGGCCCGGCGGGCCTGGCCGGACACCGGGCCCTCGGTCAACTCCTCGTCGTGGACCCCGCCTTCGCCGGGGCTCCGCCCGCGGCGGCGGTCCTGGGGGAGTTCGCCGCCGTGACACCGCTGGCCGGTCCCGCCGTGCTCGTGACGGCCCTGGCCCCGGACGCCCTGCGGGTGCGCGAGCTGCTCGACGTGGCCTGCCGCACCTACGGCCGGTGAAAGCGGGACGCATCAGGCACCGCTCAGCGGTACACGCCTTTCCGGTTATCGGGTTGGCAAAGAAGTCGATCCGGCCCTGTCGCCGGGTCCCGGTCAGAAGACAAGATCCCTCTGCACCCCGACGACCGAATCCGACCGACCCGACCAACCAGGCCGCCCACGGCGGCATCTGACGCAGGGGGAACAACCACGTGATACGCAACGCGGCGCTGGCGAGCGCCGCCACACTGATCACCGGAACGCTCGCGGCGAGCCTGCTGCTGGCCCCGCCGGCCGTGGCGGCCTCCGCCTCCGCCGACCACGACATCAGGCTGCCGGAGGCCCTGGGCGTGCAGATCGCCGCCGCCCGCGCCGCCCGCACCGGGATCGACTGGAAGGACTGCCCGGCCGACTGGGGCCTGGAGAAGCCCATCCAGTGCGGCTGGGTGAAGGTCCCGCTCGACTACGCGAAGCCGTACGGCAAGACCATCGACATCGCCGTCGACCGGATCGGCAGCACGGGGACCAAGGAGGAGCGCCAGGGCGCGCTCGTCTACAACCCCGGCGGCCCCGGCGGTTCCGGCATGCGCTTCCCGCGCCGCGTCACCACCAAGAGCCCGCTGTGGGTCAATGCGTCCAAGGCCTACGACTTCGTGGGCTTCGACCCGCGCGGTGTCGGTCACTCGGCGCCGATCTCCTGCATCGACCCGCAGGAGTTCGTCAAGGCCCCCAAGGCCGACCCGGTCCCGGACTCCGAGGCCGACAAGCGCGCCCAGCGCAAGCTCGCCGCCGAGTACGCGGACGGCTGCAAGGAGCGCAGCGGCGAGATGCTGCCGCACATGACCACGCCGAACACCGCGCGCGACCTCGACGTCGTCCGCGCCGGCCTCGGCGAGTCCAAGCTGAACTTCCTCGGCGTCTCCTACGGCACCTACCTGGGCGGGGTCTACGCGACCCTCTTCCCGACCCATGTGCGCCGCATGATCGTCGACAGCGTGGTGGACCCGTCGCAGGACAACATCTGGTACGAGGCCAACCTCGGCCAGGACGTCGCCTTCCAGATGCGCTGGAACGACTGGCAGGACTGGGTCGCCAAGAACGACGCGGTGTTCCACCTCGGAAACACCCGCGCCAAGGTCGAGGCCAAGTGGCAGGAGCTGCGCGCCAAGGCCAAGGCCAACCCGCTCGGCGGGATCGTCGGACCGGCCGAGCTCATCGGCTTCTTCCAGGGCGCCCCGTACTACGACTCCTCCTGGGTGCCCGTCGCCCAGACCTTCGCCGCCTGGGCCGCCGGTGACGAGCAGGCGCTCATCGACGCCATCGCCCCGGACATGACGGACGTCAAGGGCAACGCGTCCTCGGAGAACGGCAACGCCGTCTACACCGCCGTCGAGTGCGCCGACGCCAAGTGGCCCACCAGCTGGTCCAAGTGGGACCGGGACAACACCAAGCTGCACCAGAAGTACCCGTTCCTGACCTGGTCCAACGCGTGGATGAACCTGCCCTGCGCGACCTGGAAGTCCAAGCAGAGCACCCCGATCGCCGTCGGCGCCAAGCGCGGGCTGCCCCCGGTGCTGATCGTCCAGTCCGAGCGGGACGCGGCCACGCCGTACAAGGGCGCGGTCGAGCTGCACCGCCGCCTCGCCGGCTCGCGTCTGATCACCGAGAAGAACGCCGGCTCGCACGGTGTCACCAGCCTGCTGAACCCCTGCATCAACAGCCGGGTGGACGCCTACCTGCTCACCGGCAAGGTCGACGCCAAGGACGTGACGTGCGACCCGCACGCCACCCCGGTGGCCCCGGCCCCGGCCGCGGCGAAGTCGCTGTCGTCCGACGCCCCGGCCGGACCCCCGGTCTTCCCGGCGCCGCAGGAGCTCCCCTCCGTCCGCTAGGCCCTGTCGGGACGGAGCTCCCCGCCCGTCCCTGGCAGGACGGGCGGGGAGCGGACGGGCGGGAGGAGGCTCAGCGCGCGGAGCGCCGGGCCTTCTTCCGCTGTTCCTCCTCCTCGGCCTTGACCTCGCCGGCGTACCGGTCGACGTACTCCTGGCCGGAGAGTCCGAGGATCGCGTACATGATCTCGTCGGTCACCGCCCGCAGGACGGCCCGTTCGCCCTCCATCCCGGCGTACCGGGAGAAGTCCAGCGGCTCACCGAAGCGGATCGTCACCCGCCGGATCTTCGGGATCTTCTTCCCGGGCGGCTGGATCTCGAAGGTGCCGACCATCGCGCAGGGCACGACGGGCACCCCGGCGCCCAGGGCCATCGCGGCCACACCCACCTTGCCCTTGTAGAGCCGGCCGTCGTGCGAGCGCGTACCCTCCGGATAGATGCCCAGCAGCTCGTCCTTGGCCAGCACTCCCAGCCCCTCGCGCAGCGCGGCCTGTCCGGCGTCCTTGCCCGACCGGTCCACCGGGATCTGCCCGGCGCTGCGGAAGAAGAAGGCGGTGAGCCGGCCCTTGACCCCGGGGCCGGTGAAGTATTCGGCCTTCGCCAGGAAGGTGATCCGGCGCTTGAGGATCGCGGGCATCAGGAAGTGGTCCGAGAACGACAGGTGGTTGCCCGCGACGATCGCGGCGCCCTCGGCCGGGATGTTCTCCAGGCCCTCGATCCTGGGTCTGAACAGCAGCCGCAGCATGGGACCGAGCAACACGTGCTTGAGCAAGTGGTAGAACACCAGGCCGCTCCTGTCGATATCCCGTTGTCACCGCCATTTTACGGACGGTGAGTCGCGGGATGCAGGGGGCGGACGAGACCTTGCTCAGACATTGCGCGAAGCGGCCATCCCGGCGGTCAGCAGCCCCAGCACCACCCAGCCGAACCACAGCCAGCCGTTGCTGCCGAGGGCCACGGAGTACGCGGCTACGGCCACCAGTGCGGCGAAGGTCATGACGGCCATCGCCTTAACGGATCCGGTCATGCCCCATGGTGGCGCGCGAAGGCGGGATCGCGCTACTGGCCACGCGCTTGGAGCGAGGCGAGATACGAGTTGTACGCCTCCAGCTCCTTGTCGCCGTTGCGGTCCTCGGCGCGGTCGGACCGTCGTGCGGCCCGCTGCTCGGAGTGGTACCACTGGTACACCAGGGCGATCAGGACCAGCACCGAGGGGATCTCGCTGAAGGCCCAGGCGATGCCGCCGCCCCACTGCTGGTCGAGCAGCGGGTCGATGCCGAGCGACGCCGGAGGGTTCGCGTACGTCTTGATCATCGGCTGGCTGGCCATCATCAGGGCGATGCCGAAGAACGCGTGGAAGGGCATCCCCGCGAACAGCTCCAGCATCCGCATCACATAACCCGGCCGGTGCGGACCCGGGTCGATGCCCATGATCGGCCAGAAGAAGATCAGGCCGACCGCGAGGAAGTGGACCATCATCGCGATGTGCCCCGTGCGGCTCTCCATCAGGAAGTCGAAGAGCGGCGTGAAGTACAGCGCGTACAGGCTCGCGATGAACATCGGGATCGTGAACGCGGGGTGGGTGACCACCTTCATGTACCGGCTGTGGAGCAGCATCAGCAGCAGCTCGCGCGGCCCCTTGGAGCCGCGGGCGGCCGGCGGCAGCGCACGCAGGGCCAGCGTCACCGGAGCACCCAGCAGCACCAGGATCGGGGTGACCATGCTGATCACCATGTGCTGGACCATGTGCACGCTGAACATGACCATGCCGTAGTCGTTCAGCTTGGTGCACATCACGAGGATCACGGTCAGCACGCCCGCCGTGAAGGCGATGGTCCGGCCCGGCGGCCAGGAGTCCCCGCGCCGGCGCAGCCGCAGCACGCCCCACGCGTAGAGGGCGAGCCCGGCCAGGGAGGCGAACAGGAAGAAGGCGTCGAAGGAGAACTCCAGACCACGCCCGAGAGTGAACGGCGGCAAGTCCATGTTCATGTCCATGCCGTGCCCGCTGTGATCCATCTGTTCACTCCCTTGATGTGGTGCCCCACCACATTAGTGCCGCCCCCGAGCGCTCTTGCGCGCGGGGGCGGCCCAGGACAAAAGGGGCGCAGAACAGGGACGTCAGAGAACGGTCTGCGCCTCGTCGTACCGCTCGGCCGGAACCGTCTTGAGGGTCGAGGTGGCCTCGGAGAGGGGCACCATCACGATGTCCGTCCCGCGCAGCGCGGTCAGCATGCCGAACTCGCCCCGGTGCGCAGCCTCCACCGCGTGCCAGCCGAAGCGGGTGGCGAGCACCCGGTCGTACGCGGTCGGCGTGCCGCCGCGCTGGACGTGGCCCAGGATCACCGGACGGGCCTCCTTGCCCAGGCGGTTCTCCAGTTCCACGGCGAGCAGGTTGCCGATGCCGGCGAACCGCTCGTGGCCGTAGATGTCCTTGCCGCGCTCCTCGAAGTCCATCGAGCCGGGCCTGGGCTTGGCGCCCTCGGCCACCACGACGATCGCGAACCGCTTGCCCGCGGAGAACCGCTCGCCGACGATCGCCGTCAGCTCGTCGATGTCGAAGGGGCGCTCCGGGACGACGATCGCGTGCGCGCCCGCCGCCATGCCCGAGTGCAGGGCGATCCAGCCGGTGTGGCGGCCCATGACCTCCACGACCATCACGCGCTGGTGGGACTCGGCGGTGGTCTTCAGCCGGTCCAGCGCCTCCGTGGCGACCCCGACGGCGGTGTCGAAGCCGAAGGTGACGTCGGTGGAGGCGATGTCGTTGTCGATGGTCTTCGGGACGCCGACGATCGGCAGACCGGCCTCGGAGAGCAGGTTCGCGGCCTTCAGGGTGCCCTCGCCGCCGATCGGGATGATCGCGTCGAGGCCGAGGTCCGCGACGTGGCCGCGGGCGCGCTCCACACCGTCGCGCAGGTGCGCAGGCTGGACCCGGGAGGAGCCGAGGATGGTGCCGCCGCGGGCGAGGATGCCGCCGACGGCGTCGAGGTCGAGCTTGCGGTAGTCCGCCTCCAGCAGGCCCTTCCAGCCGTCGTGGAAGCCGATCACCTCATCGCCGTGGTCGACCACGGCACGGTGCACGACGGAGCGGATGACGGCGTTGAGACCGGGGCAGTCGCCACCGGAAGTGAGCACACCTATGCGCATGGCAGGAACGGACCTTTGCAACGTGGGCCGACGACCGGACCACGTCGTCCGGTTGGAACTACGGCCACCCTACAAGCGCCGGAGCGGTGGACTGAACCATCCTCCACATGCTGGTCGTACTCGTCGTACGAAACCACGTCGGCCCGGTTCCCCCTAGGGAAAACCGGGCCGAACACATGATTGCGGGGCCGCCCCGATGAGCGGTCCGGAGGGTGCTACGCGGGCTGCGTCGCGGCGGCGATGCGCTCCGCGCGCAGCGCCTCGTACCACCGGTCGTCTATGGCCGGCAGCGCGTTCACATCGAGGGCCAGCTTCAGCAGCAGGTCCGCGATCTGCGGGTTGCGGGCCATCACGGGGCCGTGCATGTAGGTGCCGAACACCGTGTCGTTGTACGCGCCTTCGGTGCCGTCACCGGTGCCGTTGCCACGGCCCATGGACACCCGGGCGAACGGCCTGGCCGTCGGGCCGAGGTGGGTCACGCCCTGGTGGTTCTCGAAGCCCGTCAGCTGCGGCAGGTTCAGACGGGGGTCGATGTCCGCGAGGACGTCGCCGACGCACCGCTCGCCCTCACCGCGCACGGTGACGACGTCCAGCAGGCCGAGCCCCTCCTGGCGCTGCCCCTGGTCGTTGACGAATTCCTTGCCGAGGATCTGGTACCCGGCGCAGACGGAGAAGACGATCGCCCCGTTCGAGACGGCACGCTCCAGACCGCCGTCGCGCAGCAGGCGCTCCGCGGCCAGGCGCTGCGGACGGTCCTCGCCGCCACCGATCAGGTAGATGTCGCCCGAGGTGGGGATCGGCTGGTCGCTGCGCACGTCCACGCGCTGCACGTCCAGGCCGCGCTGGCGCGCCCGGCGTTCCACCACGAGGGCGTTGCCCTGGTCTCCGTACGTGCTCAGCAGGTCGGGGTAGACCCACACCAGACGCAGGCTGTTGTCGCTCATGCTCTTGTCCTTATGGGTACTAGTTGCCGACGCGGCGGCGCACGTCCTGGAAGGCGGTGTAGTTGGCGATCAGCTCGATCTGTCCGGGCGGCGCGAGCTGCACGGCCTCGTCGAGGCTCTCGCACACCCGGAAGTCCAGGCCGGCGACCTCGAGGCGGACCGCGAGGTCCAGCTTGCGGTCACCGATCACGAAGATCGGGTGACCGGCGAGGCGCGGGTAGTCCACGTCCCACAGCCAGGAGGTGTCGGTGCCGTCGGCGCCGCGCGCGTTCACCGAGAGGATCACCGGCGTCGGCGGCGGATCGATCAGCGAAAACGTTTCGAGCCAGCCCGCCGGGTTCTTCGCGAGCAGCAGCCGCAGCTCACGGCCCTGGAAGCTCACCACGTCGTAGCGGCCGGCGACGGCCTGCACCTGGTACATCCGTTCCAGCGCGACCTGCGGCGGAACGCCGAAGACGGCGGCGACGGCGGCCGAGGTGGCCGCGTTCGCCTTGTTGGCGCGGCCCGGCAGCTGGAGGTGGATCGGCCAGGCGCTGCCGTGCGGGTCCAGGACGTGGTCGCCGGAGAGCACCCAGGTCGGGGTCGGGCGACGGAAGCCGCACTCGCCGCAGAACCAGTCGTCGCCCGGGCGCTGCATGACGCCACCGCAGGAGGGGCACGACCAGGCGTCGTCCTTCCACTCCTGGCCGGCCGCGACCCACACCACGTTCTGGGAGGAGGAGGCGGACCACACGATCAGCGGGTCGTCGCAGTTGGCGACGATGACCGCCTTGGAGCCCTGGAGCCCCTCGCGCCACTTCTCCGCGAGCATGCGGGTCTCGGCGGCGCGGTCCAGCTGGTCGCGGGAGAGGTTGAGCAGGGCGATCACCTTGGGGGTGACGTCCCGGGCCACTCCGGCCAGGTACTTCTCGTCGACCTCGATGACGCCGTACTTGGCGTCCGAGCCGCCGGCCAGCGCGGAGGTGATGCCGGCCGGCATGTTGGCGCCGAGGGCGTTGGAGACGACCGGACCGCTGGCCCGCAGGGCCTCCGCGATCAGCCGGGTCGTCGTGGTCTTGCCGTTCGTCGCGGAGACGAGGACGACATCGAGATGTTGCGCCAGCGCGCCGAGAAGATCGGGGTCGAGCCTGAGTGCGACCTTGCCACCGATCACCGATCCGCTTCCGCGTCCCGCGGCCCGCGACACCGCCGCCGCGGCCTTGCCCGCCGTCACGGCCAGCTTGGCCCGCGGCGAAAGCGGCTCCGTGTTGCCTGCCATCGTCCCTTGTCCTCCTTGCGTCGGTCGGCCCCAGCCTATCCAGTACCGGCCGGAGCCTTGACCGCGGCGCCCCCGCCCCGCCGCGGATCTCCTCATATAGTCGCCCGTCGTAGGCTTACGGTCATGCGACAGCGCCCCATCCCCGGTACCACCGGCCTCGTCCGCACCATGAGCCTGCTGGGTGATCCCGTGCTCCACTCCGCGTGCGCGGAGGTCACCGAATTCGGCCCGGATCTCGACCGGCTCATCGAGGACATGTTCGCCACGATGTACGCCGCCGAGGGCGTCGGGCTCGCCGCGAACCAGATCGGCGTCGGACAGCGGGTGTTCGTCTACGACTGCCCCGACGACGAGGACGTCCGCCACGTCGGGCACATCGTCAACCCGCGGCTGGTGTCGGCCGACGGGGACGAGTTCCTGGGGCCGGAGGGCTGCCTGTCCCTGCCGGGGCTGGAGGCGGGCACGCTCCGCTTCGACCACGCGGTGGTGGAGGGAGTCACCTCCGACGGGGCGGCCGTCCGGATCTCGGGCACCGGTTTCTTCGCGCGGTGCCTGCAGCACGAGTGCGACCACCTCGACGGGACGGTGTACGCGGATCGCGTGACGGGCCTGCGAGCCCGTCGCCTGCGGCGTGCCATCCGCAAGACCCCCTGGGGTGCCGACGGCATTTCCGGCCTCGCCGGCGTTTGAGGCCCGGGGTCTGGGGCCGGGCCCCAGGAACCCGGCTCCGCCGGGCACCGGGCTCCGCCCGGACCCTCCCCCGGCTACCGCTGGGAGACGGCCTAGAAGCCCGGGCCGTCGGTGCGGTTGCCGGCGGTGGCGAGGCGGCCCCAGAGGAGGTCGGTGAGGCCCGCGACCAGTTCCGCGCGGTCGCAGGGGCGTTCGCCCAGCCACCAGTCGCCCGCCGCGTGCATCATGCCGACGATGCCGTGGCCCCAGATCCGGGCGAGCCGTTCGCCCCCGGGTCCGAGGTCCACCCGCTCGCCGATCACCTCGGCCAGCTCCTCGCCGAGCCGGCGCAGCAGCGGCGCCGAGTGCAGGCCGACGTCGAAGCCGCGCTCCGCGCTGTGGGAGTCCTCGGCCGGGTGCATGAGGAAGCGGTAGACCTGCGGGCGGGCCTCGATGGCGGCGAGGTAGGTGTCGAGGGTCGCCTCCACCCGGCGGCGGCGCTCGGCGGGGGCGTCGAGCGCGGCCCGCAGGGAGTCGAGCAGGGCGTCGGTGTGCCGGACGGCCAGGGCCTGGTAGAGGCCGGCCTTGTCCCCGAAGTGCCGGTAGAGGATGGGCTTGGTGATGCCGGCCTCCGCCGCGATCGCGTTCATGGAGGCCTTGGGGCCGTCCCTGAGCACGACCCGGTCGGCGGCTTCGAGCAGCTCCCGCCGACGGCGTTCGGCCGCTCCCGGTTCCCCGGTCTGCTGAGTGGTCTCCATGACGTGTTTCTCTCCCCGCCCTTGCGATGTGCCTGACGCCCACGCAACGTAACACCCGGCGCGCCCTGACGATCGAATCGGCGGACACCCCGTCCGGCTTCGTGGCTGTGGCGGCGGTGCTTGACAGTGCTTACTCGCCGGTAACAGACTGTGGCCTTCGCGTAGGTTACCGCTAGTAACTTCCGCAGTGGACGAGTACAGACAGGTGGAGGGGACATGGCGGAGTTCACCATGGAGCTGAACGACGACCAGAAGCAGGTACGGGACTGGATCCACGGCTTCGCCGCCGATGTGATGCGTCCCGCCGCCGCGGAATGGGACGAGCGCGAAGAGACTCCCTGGCCCGTCATCCAGGAGGCCGCCAAGGTCGGCATCTACTCGCTGGACTTCTACGCCCAGCAGTTCTTCGACCCGACGGGCCTCGGCATCCCGATGGCGATGGAAGAGCTCTTCTGGGGCGACGCGGGCATCGCGCTGTCCATCGTCGGCACCGGACTCGCGGCCATCGGCGTCGTCGCCAACGGCACCGAGGAGCAGATCGGGACCTGGATCCCGCAGATGTACGGGGACCAGAACGACGTGAAGGTCGCCGCCTTCTGCTCCTCCGAGCCCGATGCCGGCTCCGACGTCGGCTCGATGCGCACCCGCGCGGTGTACGACGAGGCCAAGGACGAGTGGGTGCTCAACGGCACCAAGACCTGGGCGACCAACGGCGGCATCGCCAACGTCCACATCGTCGTGGCCGTCGTCGACCCGGAGCTCGGAACGAAGGGTCACGCCTCCTTCATCGTCCCGCCGAACACCCCCGGCCTGTCCCAGGGCCAGAAGTTCAAGAAGCACGGCATCCGCGCCTCGCACACCGCCGAGGTGGTGCTGGAGGACGTACGGATCCCCGGTTCCTGCCTGCTCGGCGGCAAGGAGAAGCTCGACGAGCGCCTCGCGCGGGCCCACGAGCGCGCCCGCAGCGGCGGGGGCGAGCGCGTGAAGAACGCGGCCATGGCCACCTTCGAGGCCTCCCGGCCCGCGGTCGGCGCGATGGCCGTGGGCACGGCGCGCGCGGCGTACGAGGTCGCCCTCGACTACGCGAAGACCCGCACGCAGTTCGGCCGCCCGATCATCGACAACCAGGGCGTGGCCTTCCAGCTCGCCGACATGCGCACGCAGATCGACGCGGCCCGGCTGCTGGTGTGGCGGGCCTCCTGGATGGCCGTCGCGGGCCGGCCGTTCGAGTCGGCGGAGGGCTCGATGTCGAAGCTCTTCGCCAGCGAGGTCGCCAAGAAGGTGACCGCCCAGGCGGTCCAGATCCTCGGCGGCAACGGCTTCACCCGCGAGTACCCGGTGGAGCGCATGCACCGCGACAGCGCCATTTACACCATCTTCGAGGGCACCAGCGAGATCCAGCGCCTGGTCATCGCCCGGACGATCTCCGGCATGCCGATCCGCTAGGCGGCCCGGACGCCGGCGGGCGGGGCGCCGGGTGCCGGGACCGTACCCTGCGCCCGGCCCAGCCCGGTGAGGCAGAACGTGGTGAACGCGTCCGGGCCGTACTTGGGGTCGGCGATGTAATCGCCCGGGGCGCAGGGCGCACCGGCTGTGTCCGGCCCCTGGGTGACGCGGTACTCGGCGCGCGGCGAGGCGCAGGACTCGACGCGCAGGTCCTGTTCGGCCCAGTCGCCCTCGTTGCGCACGCACTGCCCGGTCGCCAGCCGAGGGTCGCCGACCACCATCCCGAGCAGGATGAGGGCGGGGACGGCCAGCAGGACGAGCAGGACCGGCGCCATGAGGATCAGCGCCGGGGCCCGGCGCCACACCGGCCTGCCGGGGTCGAGCGCGGGCCGGTGGCCGCCCGACGGCGGAGCGAGCCTGCGGTAGGCCGAGCGCGGGCCGAGGTTCATCAGCAGGGTCACCGGCGCGATGAAGACGGACAGGGGGCTCCACCAGCCCTGCCACAGGGTGTCCGACGACATGCGGCGGTAGGTGGCGAGCCCGCAGTCGCGGCAGAACGGTCCCCGCACGCTCAGGAACCGCATCAGCACGACGATGCCCTGGTGGCCCCGTACGGTCGCGTGCGCGGCGGGCCACGCCCCGCACACCTGGCACCCGTACCGGCCCGGCTCCGGGTGCGCGCCGTAGGCGCCGTACGCGCCGTACGACGGCCCTCCGGCGTGCCCGGGGCCCGGAGGGCCGCTCTGCGGCGGGACGGGTGCGGTGTAGGGGTTGTACGGGCCGGCGCCGTTCTCCGGCTGTGGCGGAGTGGCCACGGGATCTCCTTGCTCGCGTCGTGATCACCGGCGTGGTGATCACGGCACGATAAGCCCTGCCGTCAGGGTCGCAGCAGCCGGGCGAGGGCCCGCCCGAAGAGGAACCGGCCCGCCGCCGCGACCAGGGGGTCCAGGGCGCGGGGGAGGCCCCGGAAGCGCAGCTCCTCGCGCCAGTGGATCTCCGAGCCGCCCGCGGCGAGGGGACGGATCTCGATCTCCGCCCAGCCCGTCACCGTCCGTCCGCGCTTCTCCAGCCGGACCAATCCCGACAAACCCTCCGCAGGGGGTCGCCAGACCACCACTTCCATGCGGTCGTCGAACGTGATCCTGCTCACGCCCGTGCGCGCCGTGAAGATCGTCCCGGCGTGCGTCGGGGGAGGCGTCTCGATGATCGTCCGGGTGAGGGGGACCTGTGCGCCGTGGCGCTCCCAGTCAGTGAGCCTCGGCCATGCCTCGACCGGCGGCAAAGACGTGTGGTGAACGATCCGGATAGCGGGCATGAGCGCATGGTAATCGGGCATACACACCCTGAACTGGACGGCGAATATGGGTTCCGTCCGGGGGCGGCGATCAGTAATACTCACCGCCACCGTGGATCGCGGAATCGACCGGGTGACCACCGGCGCTCCCGCCCCACTTCGCGAGGAGGTGCGCCATGTGCTCCCACCAGCCACCCTGCCCTACCGCCGACAGCGCCGATCACGACGCCGCCCGCATTGTGGCCTCTCACCCCGAACAGGGCTGGAGCCTGCTGTGCAACGGGGTCGTGATGTTCGACGACACCGGTGAACTGCTCCCCGACAGCCGCACGGTGGAACCCCGCCGCCCGGCCCTGGTCTGAGCGAGGAGGCAGCATGCGCCAGCAGCTGATCCGCAAGCCCGTTCCGAAGCCCGCCCCCCGAGACCTGGACCTGCGCACACCGTCGGGCAGACCCCTCCCGTACTGACGGGAGCCCAGGATTTAGGCAGTTCTCCAGGCCCACCGGCCGCCACCAGTCAGCCGGTGGGCGAAGCCGCGCCGCCCAGGAACGCCGTCTCGTAGGCGGCGTCCCCGATCGCCGCGCGGGCCTGCCGCTCGCCCCGGTCCCGCAGGGCCGTGAGCGAGGGCGAGCCCATCTGCGGCCGGCCCACCGTGCGCCACCAGGCGTGCGCGGTGCCCAGCAGCCGCGCCGCCAGTTCCCCGTCACCCAGCCCGGCCACCGCCGTGGCCAGCAGGTCCAGGCCCAGCGCGATGCCGAATCGGTCGCCGAGCAGGCGTTTTCCGGAGAGCATGGCCCGTACGTGCCGGGCCGCCTCCCCGTGGTCGCCCAGGCCCAGCGCGGCCACCGCCAGTACGTAGTCCGCGTACGCCCGCAGCCAGCGCTCGCCGAGCTCCGCGCACGCCTCCCGCAGGGCCCCCGCCTCCTCGGTCGCCTCCTCGAAGCGCTTCAGGTCGCACAGGGCGTAGCTGTTGGCCAGCCGGCACATCAGCCAGCCCGTGCCGCTCGTCCGCCCGCCGTGGCCCGCCCGGGCCCGGGGACCGGCGAGCCGCAGGGCCCGCACGGGGTCGCCGGGCATCAGGACGGACGACGCCGCGAGGTAGGCCGCACGCAGCTCCCGCTCGGGGTCCGCGAGCCGGGCCGCGTCCCGCGTGCACTCGTCCCCCAGCAGCCGGGCCGCGTCCATGTCGCCCTGGAGCAGCGCGGTGAGCCCGAGGGCCCACACGGCCTGGTTGTACGCGGTCCCCGTGCGCGGAGCGGCCCCGAGGGCCCGTTCCAGGAAGCCGCGGCCCTCGTTCACGTGCCCGCACGCGAACCAGTAGAACCACAGGGCCCCGGCCATCTCCAGGGCCGCCGTCGGGTCGGCGGTGAGCAGGTGTTCCAGGGCGGTGCGCAGCTGCGCGTGCTCGGCGGAGATCCTGCGGAACCAGTCCACCTGCCCCGGGCCCATCCAGCCCCGGTCGGCGGCCTGGGAGAGCGCCGCGTACCAGTGGGCGTGCCGGTCGGTGACGATCCCCGCCTCGCCGAGCTCGTCCAGCCAGTCCTGCCCGTACTCGCGAATCGTGTCCAGCATCCGGTAACGGGGCCCGGTACCGCGTTCCTCGGTGCGCAGGACCACGGACTTGGCGGACAGGCCCGCCAGCACCCGCTCCACCCGGGCGGCGGGCAGCGGGCCGCCCGAGCAGACGGCGCGCGCCGCGGCGATGTCGAAGTCGCCGGTGAAGACCGAGAGCCGGGCCCACAGCAGCCGCTCCAGCGGCTCGCACAGCTCGTGGCTCCAGCCGATGGTGGTGCGCATCGTCCGGTGCCGGCGCGGCTGGGCGGCCCGGGCGTCCGAGAGCATCTCGAAGCGTTGGCCGATCCGCTCGGCCACGTCCTCCAGCGACCACAACCGCATCCGGGCGCCCGCGAGTTCCAGCGCGAGGGGGATGCCGTCCAGGCGCCGGCACACCTCGGCGGCCACCTCGGTCCGGGCGGGGTCGGTGAAGACGGCCGCCGCCCGCGGGGCCGCGGCCAGGGCGCGGGCCCGGAAGAGGGCGAGCGCGTCGCTTTCGGGGCCGTCACAGGGCAGCGGCCGGACCCGCAGGACCTCCTCGCTCGGCATGCCGAGCGGCTCCCGCGAGGTGACCAGCACCGTCAGTCCGGGGGCCGACTGGAGGAGTTCGCCGACCAGGTGGCGGCAGTCGGCCACCAGGTGCTCGCAGGTGTCCAGCACCAGGAGGAGTTCCTTGTCGGCCATCCACGCGCACAGCTCCTCGTCGGGAGGGCGCGGGGAGTGGTCGGCGAGCCCGACCGTATGTGCGACGGTGGCGGTGAGCAGGCTCGGATCGCGCAGGGGGGAGAGCTCGATCCACCAGACCCCGTCGGGCCGCGTCTGGCGGGCGGTCGCGACCGCCCGCAGGGCGAGCCGTGACTTGCCGACCCCGCCCACCCCCGTGAGGGTGATCAGTCTTCGCTCGCGCAACAGGCCGTCGAGCAGCTGGAGTTCGCACTCCCTGCCGACGAAGCTCGCTGGTTCCGGGGGCAGGTTGCCCGGCACCGGGCAGGGTCCCGGACCGGGGTCGCCGTCTGCGGAGTCTGCCTGACTGTCATGGAACGAGTACTCACCGAACACGGATGTATTGTGCGCGATCTTCCCGTCCGGCCGTGCCGTTCAGGCCGGATCGGTGCCTTCTTTCACGCGGCGAGTGTGATCCGGCGCTCCGCGGAGAAGGATCCCCAGTTGCCGTCGGGGAGCCTGGCCCGCAGTTTCACGGCCCACACCGTGCCGGCCGGCTCGGTCACCGTGAGCCGGTGCTCGGCCCGGCCGCTGGGCACCGCACCCGCGCCGAACTGGATGACGGTCGTGGGCAGTCCGTTGACGTACAGCTCGTACTCGGTGGTCGGGCGGCCGGTGTCCGGGGCGGTCCAGGTCAGCGTGACCGTCCCCGGGGAGGCGGCCGCGGTGAACTCGGCGGGGGCGGTGCCCGGGCCGTCGCCGGACGCGGGCGGGGTCGTCACGTCGACCGCCGGGCCGTCGGGCGAGGAGTTGTCCGCCCCGTCTCGGGCCCGGACGGTGAGGGTGTAGACGGTGTCGGGCTGGAGGCCGTCGAGGGCGGTGCTGCTCTCGGCGGGGCCGGCGGTGTGGATCCGGACGCCGCCCTGGTAGACGTCGTAGGCCGTCACGCCCGTGTCGTCGGTCGAGGCCGTCCAGGACACCCGGGCGGAACGGGGGCCCGTCGCCCGTGCGGTGGTGGTGGCCGGGGCGGTGGGGGCCGTGCGGTCCTCGGCCTTGACCGCCGGGGTCGTCACGAGGGCGGCCGGGCCGGGCCCGGAGAGGTTCCCGGCGGCGTCCTCGGCCCGGACCGTGAAGGTGTAGCCGGTCTGCGGGGTAAGGCCGGTGATGTCCACCATGGTCTTCTCGGCGGGGAGTTCGCGGACCAGGTGGCCGGCCTCGAAGACCTGGTAGCCGATCACGCCGTCGTGGTCGGCCGCCGCGTTCCACATGACGTGCACGCTGGTGGCGCTGCCGGCCTGGGCGGTCAGACCGGCGGGGGCGGGCGGGGGCTCGGTGTCGGGCGCGGTGCAGGCCGTGAGGCCGGTGAGGCCGAGCAGGCCGGTCAGGCCCAGGCCGGCCAGGCGGAGGGCGAGCGTGGGGGCGCTGCGTCGCACGGGGTGCCTTCCTCGGCTTCCTTAAAGGTCTAGACATATATGGCACGGAGCGCGGTGACGCCACAAGACCCTTGCGGGACCCCCGCGGGCCCGGGCCCGCGGTGTGACCGGGTTCGTGTTCTTCTGCTCAGGTCCGGCAGCCGGGGGTGCCTTGCCGAACGACCCGCCGGGGCGAGATCGTCAAGGACTGACCTGCCGTCACGGACGGTCAATACCCGTACGGCGGACACGTCTTTCGCCCGAAGGCACCCCCTCCTGCGCCACCATGGCGGCGAATAAGGAGGTTTCGATGGTGATTTCCCTTTCGGTGGTCGTCCTGCTCCTGATTCTGGCGTGGATCTTCCTGCGGGGCGGTGGGCTCAAGCTCTCGCACGCGGTCGTCTGCGTGCTGCTCGGCTTCTACCTCGCCAGCAGCAGCATGGCCGCGACCATCAACGACGGCCTGACGGCCACCGCGAACGTGGTCTCCAGCCTCAATCCGTGATCGACTGTTGCGCCTTCGTGAATCATCCGGCGACTCCATGGACTCCTCGAGCGGTGCGATCTAGCGTCTGGCGGCGGCGCGACATCAGGCGCAACGTCAACAACGCTGCAGAGACATGGAGGAGGTCCGGATGTTCCGAAGATCGCTGAACTGCGCCGTGCTGCCCGTCGTCGCCGCACTCACGGTGATGTACGGCGGCTCTCCGGCCCAGGCCGACGAGATACCCAAGGCCCCGGGCCACCGCCTGGTCACCCACTACGAGGGCGGCCCCGCGGCCGCCGGCCCGCTGCCCGGCCAGGCGCCGCCGCAGCACCCCTACCTCGCGCCCAACGGCCGCAGCGGCATGCACTCCGACGCGGCGGGCAGCGCCACCTCCCCCTGGGCGGGGCCGCTCGGCCGGAACCCGAAGGTGACCAGCGAGAAGATCGCCGCCCTCGGCGGCGAGTGCGCGACCGCCACCTTCGACTCCGCCGGCCGGCTGGTCACGGTGTGCGGCACCTTCTCCGGCTTCAAGGTCAAGCTCCTGGAGCCCCGTACGCTCGCCACGCTCGCGGAGTACCCCCTCCCTCAGCGCTCGTCGACGGTCGAGGCGATCACCTCGCTCGACTTCGCGAAGATCTTCAAGGACACCTCGGGCGGCGCCTACTTCTACCTGGACGACCGGGACCGGGCCGTACTGGCCGACTCCCGCCAGCACGTCCTGCGCCTGTCCCACTCCCGGAGCCCGGACGGGAGCTGGAAGTTCACGGTCGACAACGACTGGGACCTCACCGGACACGTCCCGCACGACTGCGTGACCTGGACCAACCTGTGGCCCAGCGGCACCTGCGACCCGGTCACCTCCGTGATGCCCGACTGGAGCGGGCGGATCTGGTGGGTCACCCGCCAGGGCCGCGTCGGCACGGTGGACCCGGCGACCTCGCAGATCCGCTCCGTCCAGCTGCGGGGCGAGGAGATCCAGAACTCCTTCTCGGTCGCCGAGGACGGTGTCTCCATCGTCTCCGACCACGCGCTCTACAGCTTCCGCGCCGCCGCCGACGGGACCCCCGAGGTGCAGTGGCGCCAGACGTACGACCGCGGCACCGCCGCCAAGCCCGGCTCCGTCAACCAGGGGTCGGGCACCACCCCGGACCTCTTCGGCCGGGACTACGTCGCCATCACCGACAACGCCGACGACCGGATGAACGTCCTCGTCTACAGGCGGGGCGCGGACGTCCCCGCGGACCGCCGGCTGGTCTGCAAGGTGCCGGTGTTCGGATCCGGCGCCTCGACCACCGACAACTCCCTCATCACCTGGGGGAACAGCATCGTCGTCGAGAACAACTACGGCTACGAGAACCCCACCACCCTGCTGCTGGGCAAGTCCGTCGTGGGCGGAGTGACCCGCATCGACGTCCGCGCCGACGGCAGCGGCTGCGACACGGTCTGGGAGAGCGCGATCCGCGCTCCCTCCGTGGTCCCGAAGCTCTCCACCGCGAACGGGCTGCTCTACTTCTACGAGAAGGAGCCCAACTTCCTGGGCATCGACGCCTGGTACCTCACGGCTGTGGACTTCCGCACAGGTGAGCGCCGCTGGCGGCAGCTGACCGGCACCGGTCCGCTCTACGACAACAACTGGGCCCCGATCACCCTCGGTCCCGACGGCACCGCCTACGTCGGTGTCTTCAACGGCATCATCTCGGTCCGCGACAGCTGACGGCGAGCGCCGTTTCCTCCGCCCGGCGATGCCCCGGCGGAGGAAACGGCGCTCCCGGGGCCCTACTGCTTCTTGAAGGACCGGATCTGGTAGTTGCCCATCAGATTGCCGCCCTCACCGCCCGGGGTCGATCCGACGCGCGACTTGTAGTTGGTGTTCGTGTAGTACTGGACGCGGTTGTTCTTTCCGTTCCACACGGAGCGCACATTGGCCCCCCGCTGAATGAACCCGCAGTTGTCGGCCGTGTTCGCCCGCTGGGCGTCGGGGAATTCGCAGCGGTCCCCGCCGCCGTTCCAGTCGCTGTAGATACAGAAGTTCCCGGAGTTGCACGTGTACGCGGCGGCACGGCTCTCACCTGCCGCGGCAAGGGGCGCGGACCCCAGGACAATGGCGAGAGAGAATCCGGCGGCGGCCAATGAGGTAATACGACGCATGGCTGAGTCAGTCCCTTTCGGAATCATGTACGGGCACCGGCCCGAAGAAGATGGGGACTACCGGTCGTGCTCGGCAGGGCGCGCGAAACGCGATCCGTCGTCCGCCCCGACCCCACAAGGATGTAGGAGGAAACTGTCTCTACGGTAGAGGCTTTTCCGTCAGCGGGCCGCGCTTACGCGCCATTGCCGAGGGCATGTGTCCTCGGCGGCGGAACCGGACGGTCGGTACGCGTCACGGACTTCGTCAGCTCAGCCCCCGGCGGCGCCACTCCCGCGCCAGCAGCCGGTAGGAGCTCACCCGGTCCTCGTGGCCGTGAGTGATCGTGGTGATCAGCAGTTCATCCGCACCGGTCGCCTCCTGAAGTCGCTCCAGATGATCGGCGACGGTCCGGGCGGAACCGACGAACCGGGTCTCTGTCCGGTCGGCCACCAGCTCCCGGTCCGCGTCGGTCCAGGGCAGGGCCCGCGCCTCGGCCGGGGTGGGGTAGGGGATGGCCCCCTCGGCCGTACGGATGCTGCGCACCCAGGCCCCGTACCCCGTGGCCAGCTCGCGCGCCGTCTCCTCGTCCTCGGCCACCACCACGTCGGCGGACACCGTCAGGTACGGCCGCTCCAGCTCGGCCGACGGCTTGAAGGCTGCCCGGTACCCGTGCGCCGCCTCCAGCACCGAAGCGGGGCTGACATGGTAATTGGCCGCGAACCGCAGCCCGTTGCGGCCGGCCGTCTCCGCACTCACCCCGCCGCTGCTGCCCAGGATCCACACCTGTACGTCGGCCCCCTCGCCCGGAACGGCATGCGCCTCCAGCCCCTCCGGGGAGCGGTACTCGCCCCGCAGCAGCGCGAGCACGTCGTCGACCTGCTCGCCGTACTCCTGCGGGCGCGCCCCCGGCAGGTTCAGCAGCTGCTGCTGGAGGGCCACCCGCGGATGGCCCAGCAGATGGGCGAAGGAGAAGCGGTCCGGAATCCGCAGCCCGTTCGGGGCGTACCCGTCCACCACCGGGGTGACCGGGGGCGCGGCCGGACCTTCCGACGGCCGGGGCCCGCCCGCCGAGCGGCCCAGCCCCAGGTCGATGCGCCCGGGATGCAGCGCGTCGATCAGGCCGAACTCCTCGACCGTCGACAGCGCGGTGCGGTGCCCGAGCTGTACGGCGCCCGAGCCCAGCCGGATGGCCGAGGTCGCGGAGGCGGTCAGGGCGAGCACGACGGCCGGGGAGGTCCCGGCGACCCCGGGGTTGAGGTGGTGCTCGGCGAACCAGTAGCGGGCGTAGCCGAACTCCTCCGTCCGCCGGGCGAGATCGATGCTGTGCCGCAGGGCCTCGGCGGCCGTGGAGCCGGACGACACGGGGACGAGGTCGAGGACCCCGAGGGGGATGCCGGGCATGGCCGGACTCCTTGCAGGTCGGAGAGGAAGGGGTCGGTACGCAGCCACCGCCTGCTGCGACGTGCGCGGCGCGCGGTGGCCGCCCGCCGGCTCAGCGTGGGGCCGGGGCCGGGGCCGGAGCCGGAGCAGCGAGCCCGAGGTGGTCGCGCAGGGTGGAGCCCTCGTACTCGGCGCGGAAGACACCCCGTTCCTGGAGCAGCGGGACGACGGAGTCCGCGAAGCCGTCGAGGCCGCCCGGGGTGATGTGGGGGACGAGGATGAACCCGTCGGCGGCGTCCGCCTGCACCAGGTCGTTGATGGCCCCGGCGATCGTGGCGGCCGAGCCGACGAAGGTCTGCTCGGCGGTCGTGGCGATGACCAGCTCGCGGATCGACAGGTTCTTGGCCCCGGCCAGCTCCCGCCACCGCCGGGCGGTGGCGAGCGGGTCGCGGAACTGCCGTACGCTCGCCCGCCCCAGGGCGATGGTGTTCTCCCCGGGCTCGGGATCGATCGCGGGCAGCGGGCCGTCCGGGTCGTAGGCGGACAGGTCCCGGTTCCAGACGTGCTCCAGGTACTTGATCGCGGTCTGCCCGCTGACCTGGAGCCGGCGCACCTCGTGGGCGGTCTCCCGTGCCTCGGCATCGGTGTCCCCGAGGACGAAGGTGGCCGCGGGCAGGATCTTCAGCCGGTCGTGCGTACGGCCGTGCGCGGCGAGCCGGCCCTTGACGTCCGCGTAGAACTCCCGGCCCGCCTCCAGGGTCCCGTACCGGCCGAAGATCGCGTCCGCGCCGGCCGCGGCGAACTCCCGGCCCTCCTCGGAGTCGCCCGCCTGGAAGATCACCGGTCGGCCCTGCGGGCTGCGCGGCACGTTGAACCGGCCTTCGATGTCGAAGTGCCGGCCCCGGTGGGCGAAGGTCCCGGCCCGCGCGTCCCGCAGGAAGGTCCCCGACCCGGCGTCGGCGGCGATCGCGGTGCCGTCCCAGGAGTCGAACAGCTCGTGGGCGGTGGCCAGGAACTCCTGGGCGCGGGAGTAGCGGTCCTCGCGCGGCAGGAATCCGCCGCGCCGGAAGTTCTCGCCGGTGAAGGCGTCCCAGGAGGTGACGACGTTCCAGGCGGCCCGGCCCTCCGAGAGGTGGTCGAGCGTCGCGAACTGGCGGGCCACCTCGTAGGGCTCGTTGAAGGTGGAGTTGATGGTGCCGGTGAGGCCGAGGCGCTCGGTCACCGCCGCCAGGGCCGTGAGCACCGTGAAGGTGTCGGGCCGGCCGACCACGTCCAAGTCGTGGATCCGGCCGCCCTGTTCGCGCAGCCGTAGTCCCTCCGCGAGGAAGAGGAAGTCGAACTTGGCCCGTTCGGCGGTCTGCGCGAAGTGGATGAACGAGTCGAAGTCGATGTGGCTTCCGGCGTCCGGGTCGCTCCAGACGGTGGTGTTGTTGACGCCCGGGAAGTGGGCCGCGAGATGGATCTGCTTGAGCGGCTTGCTGCTCATGGTTCGTCCTTCCGGAAGGTCCGGGACGGGCGGCGGGTCGGGAAGCGGGTCGCGAGGCGGACCGGGAGGCGGTCAGGCGGCCCGGCGCGCGTAACGGCTGCCCGGGCGGTGCAGCCCGAGCAGGCCGCGCAGGGTGTCCGCCTCGTACTCCCGGCGGAAGACGCCGCGCCGCTGGAGCTCCGGCACCAGCGACCGGGTGATGGCGGGCAGGTCGTGGGCGATCACGCCAGGGTGCAGCAGGAAGCCCGACAGGCCGGCCTCCCGCCGCTCCAGGAGGAGGTCGGCCAGCTGTCCGGGGCTTCCGGTGAAGACCCCGGCGTCGGCGCCGTGGGGGAGCCCCGCGAGCGCGTCGAGGCGTTCCAGGCGAGCGCCGGCCGCCGGGGCGTCTTCGTCCAGGAACACCGTGAGCTCCCCGAAGAGGTGGAGCGGGTCCGCCGTGAGCCCGGTCGCCTCCCGGGCGCGCCGGATCGCCGCGACCGCGGCGCGCGTACGGTCGCCGTCGTGCGCGGCCACGTACCCGACGTCGGTGGACCGGGCGACGAGCGCGTACGAGGCTTCGCCGGCGCCGGACGCGCTGACGACGGGCTGCCCCTGCGGCGGGCGCGGGGTGATCGACGGCCCCCTGACGCTGAAGTGACGGCCCTCGAAGTCGATGTGGTGCAGCTTGTCGCGGTCGACGAACCGGCCCGTTGCCACGTCCCGGATCTCCGCGTCGTCCTCCCAGCTGTCCCATAGCCGCCGGATCACCTCGACGTGGTCGGCGGCCTCCGCGTACAGCTCCGTGTCGGCGAGCGGCACGGTCCGCCGTCCGAAGTGGCGTGCTTCGTGGGGGAGTCCGGACACCTGGACCCGCAGGCCGGCGCGGCCGCGGCTCACGTGGTCGAGCGTGGCGACGGCCTTGGAGATGTGGAAGGGCTCGGTGTGGGTGGCCGTCACGGCCGGGACCAGCCCGATGTGCCGGGTCAGGGGTGCGACACGGGCCGCGGTGAGCACCGCGTCCAGACGCCCGCGCACCCGGTCCGGGCGCTCGTCGAATGCCTCGGGCAGCGAGGACTGGAGGGCGAGGCCGTCCTCGAAGGTGATGAAGTCGAGCAGTCCGGTCTCGGCCTCGGTGGCGAGACCGGCCCAGTAGCGGGCGGTGAACAGCTCGGCGGGCCGGGCACCCGGCTCGCGCCAGGCGGCCGGGTGCCGGCCCGCGCCGTCGAGGGAGACGGCGAGGTGCAGGGGTGCCGGGGGCGTTGAGGAATCGGACACGTGGAATAGCGCCTTCCTGCTCGGCGTTCGGAAAGGAAGCCGATGCGGGGTCACGTCTCCGAACCGCCATCGATTTCTGCCGAAAACGCTACGCCTGACACCTGTGCCATACAATGACCGCAATATTAAGAGAAGTTGGCAGTGGTGTTGCCCGGGCCGCCGGCCGGGGCCGGGCGTTCCTCACAGCCAGGGAAACCGCTCGGCGGTGTACCGGTAGGCGCGGAAGACCGAGTTCTGGGCGCCGGCCGAGGACTCCAGCCCCACGCCGTCGCCGAACGACCGGAACTGCGGGACCACGAACTCCCACACGACCTCCCCCGCGGGGGTCACCTCGAAGAGCCGCCCGAAGGAGCCCTCCGCCACGAAGGTGTTCCCGTTGGGCAGGCGCTGCGCGCTGGACATGTACGGGCTGAAGAAGTTCTGCGGCGGGTTGTCCTCGTACGACCACACCTCCTTGCCGGTGCGCGGATCGAGCTCCAGCACCCGCGAGTACGGCACCGAAGTGGTGTCGCGGTAGGTGCCGTTGTCGAAGACCAGGACGGTGCCGCCGGGCAGCTCGTGCGGGTGGTGCTGCTGGGCCAGGACGTCCGGGCCGATCCGCCACCGGACCGACCCGTCGGCGCGGTCGACCGACACCGTGGTGGAGGCGCTGCGGAAGCCCACCACGATCGAGCCGTCGGCGCTCTCGTTGACGGTGTTGGCCATGGGCCAGTGGTTGCGGGCGAAGTGCCTGTTCAGCGGCACCTGTGCCGGGTCCAGGTGCTCGATGGCGGCCCAGCGCCACACGATCTCCCCGTCCCAGGTCAGCTCGTACACCACGTCCCCGTAGATCACCCCGCCGGGCGCCTCGGATCCGGGGATGCCGCCCCGGATCCGGGCCGCGTCGGCCGGGTCCAGCGGCTCGACGGCCCCGATGATCAGGTTCCCGTTGCGCAGGAGCGAGGCGTCGTGGTGGTGGAAGGGGTGCCGCACTTCGCGGAGCACCGTGGAGTCCGGGGCCAGCTCCTGGAAGATGCCGCCGTGGTAGACGTCCCAGATGGGGAAGAGGGTCGGGCCACCGGTGTCCTTGGCGGCGTAGAAGAGGTTCCCGTTCGGCAGGAGCTGGGCCTGGCGGCCGGGCGGGTGCGGGGAGGTCCAGGTGTGCACCGGGCGGCCCTCGATGTCGACGAGGTGGATCTCGCCGGCGCTGGTGATCGGCGTGTAGAGGGTGAGGCCGCCGTAGCTGCGCTCGGGGTCGTGGGCGATCAGGCCGACGCCGCGGCGGCGCAGGGTGTTCTGGTCGACGGTCATGGGGATCTCTCCTGGGCTCGGTGGGGCGGGCGTACGAGGCTGTGGCTCAGCGGACGGTGACGGCGGCCGGGTCGACAGCCGTCAGGGGGCCGGGGTTCAGGTGGCGCAGCAGTGCGGCGCGGTCGGCGGCGCCGGGCAGGTCCTGGGCGGCCTTGGCCCAGCCGGCCTCCTCCTCCAGCTGCGTCAGCAGCTCGGGGGAGAGGGTGGCGCCGTAGCTGTAGCGCGGCTGGTAGGTGTCGACGTAGCCGGCCTGCAGCGCACCGTTGGACTGGGCGAGTACGGCCTTGCGCGCCGCGGCCGGGTCGGCGGCGAGCTCGCGCTGCGCGCGCAGCAGGGTGCGCAGGACGGCGGTGGTGCCCTCTTCGGTCGCGGCGGGTCCGGCGACCAGGAGGGTCCTGGCCGTGTATCCGGTGAAGGGCAGTTCGGCGTAGGCGCCGCCCAGCGCGGTGTGTGCGGCGTCGTAGAAGCTGGGGAAGGTGACCCCGGCGTCGATGTCCCCGCGGGCCAGGGCCGGAGTGACCTGGTTCGGGGCGAGGTTGACGACGGTCACGTCCGCCGCGGCGAGCTGCGCCGAGGCGAGCATCCGCGACAGCGCGTACTCGACGTTCGTGCCCTGCGGGACTCCTACCTTGCGGCCCTTCAGCGCCGCGAAGCCGGTGATCCGCCGGTCGGTGCGGGTGAGCAGGCGCCAGTCGGAGAACCGGGACAGGTCGGCGACGATCCGCAGCTCGCGCCCGCCCAGCGCGGCCGTCACGGCGGGCAGGTCACCGACGACCCCGAGCTCGGCCTGGCCGCCGAGCACGGCGTTCAGCGCGTCCCGGCCGGTGGGGTGGGTGGTGACGGTGGCCCCGATGCCCTCGGCCGACCAGAGGGCGCCCTCCTCGGCGACATGGACCGGGGCGCCGCCGAGGTGGTCGCTCGCGGCGATGGTGACGGCCGGGCGCCCGCCGTCGCGCGCGCTCGACGGGGAGCCGGCGCAGGCCGCGGCGAACGGGGACAGCAGGGCGGCCAGCAGTACGGCGGCCACCGCGCGGGGTCTGAGCATGGCGAGCAGTCCTTCCGGGGACAAGAGGGGGTTCGTGGGGCGTCGGCCGTGGGCCGTGACGGGCGGATGGGCGGGCGGGCGGTCGTTAGGGGGATCGGGCACCCCGGTCATCCGGATCCGAGATGGCGTGCGATCAGCGAGCGCAGGCCGGGGTCGGGCGGCCCGGCCGGCACGGCGTGGTCGGCGAGCACCCGCCCGGGACTTCCGCCGAGCACGATCACGCGCTCGGCCAGCGCCAGTGCCTCGTCGATGTCGTGCGTGACGAACAGGACGGTGGTGCCGCGGCGTTGCCACAGCTCCCGCAGCAGGCTCTGCATCCGGGTCCGCGTCAGCGCGTCCAGCGCGCCGAACGGCTCGTCCATCAGAAGCACTTCGGGTTCGGCGGCCAGCGCCCGGGCCAGCGCCACGCGCTGCTGCATGCCGCCCGACAGCTGTGCCGGGTACTTCTCCGCGCCGTCCGCGAGACCCACCTCGGCCAGTGCCGCGAGGGCCCGCCGGCGGCGCTCGGCGCGCGGCAGGCCGAGGCGCTTGAGGGCGAACTCGACGTTGCCGCGGGCCGTGCGCCACGGGAACAGCGCGTAGTGCTGGAAGACCACGCCCCGCTCCGGGCCCGGCCCGTGCACCGGCAGGCCCCCGGCCGTCACCGTGCCGGAGGCGGGCCGTACGAAGCCCGCCACCATGTTGAGGACCGTGGACTTGCCGCAACCGCTGGGCCCGAGCAGCGCCGTGAACGAGCCCGCCGGGAACTCCAGGTCGGTGCGCTCCAGCACCGGGGCGGCGGTGCCGTAGCCGGCCGACAGCCCCTCCAGCCTTACGTCCAGGCTCATGAGGCGCTCCAGTGCACGAACCGGCGGCCCACGGAGGCCAGCAGGAGGTCGACGGCCACCCCGAGCAGCCCGAGGACGAGCAGCCCCGCGAACATCCGGTCCACCCGCAGGAACTGGCCGTCCACCTGGAGGCGGTACGCCAGCCCGCTGTCCGCGCCGCCCAGTTCGGCCGCCACCAGCGCGAGCAGGGCCACCGAGGCCCCGTAGCGCAGCGCCGCGAGCACGGCGGGGGCGGCGGCCGGCAGCAGCACCTCGGTGAACCGCCGGTGCAGCGGAGCCCCCAGCGACCGGGCCGCCCGCAGGTGGGAGACCGGCACCCGGGACACCCCGTCGTGCACGTACAGCCAGACGGCGAGCAGGACGGCGTACGCGATGAGCAGGCGCTTGGCGCTCTCGCCGATGCCGAACCAGGCGGTCGCGAGGGGCACCAGCGCGATGGCCGGGATCGGCCGGAGGAAGGAGACCACGGGGGTGACGGCGGCGGAGACCTTCGGCAGGTAACCGGTGGTGAAGCCGAGGGCACTGCCGATGACGGCGCCCAGCGCGAAGCCCTGTCCGGCCCGGGTCAGGCTGGCGCCGAGGTCGGCGGCCAGGGCGCCGCTCCGGGCGCTGTCCACGAGGGCGGCCGCGGTCTCTCCCGGTGTGGGCAGCAGCCCCGGGGCCACCGTGCCGAAGCGGGCCAGGAGGTACCAGAGCGCGAGCACGACGCCGGCCGCGCCCAGGGCCGGGCCGAGCCCGGCGAGGCCCCGGCCGGGGGGTGAGGGGGTGGCGTGCACGGGGCGGCTCCTCGTTCGTTCCGGACGCGTTGATAAGTGAGGTCAATAATTGACCACGCTTATGACGGGAGTGTTGCGGCAGTGCGAAACCTCCCGAGGCCCCCCGGCGCCGAAGGGGCGATGGGGTACGTTCACCTGCGTGTCTCGCCCCGAACCCACGCCCGAAGCGATCGAGGTCGGAAGGGTGATCCGCGGCTGCCGCAAACAGCGCGGCGTCTCCATGGCCGTCCTCGCCACCCGATCGGGCCTCTCCCAGCCCTTCCTCAGCCAGCTGGAACGCGGACTCGCCACGCCAAGCCTCAGCTCGATCTACCGGATCGCCGAGGCCCTGGACGTCACCCCCGGCACCTTCCTGCGGCCGCCCGGCCGGCCCGGCGCCGTCAGCCACGAGAGCGATCCCCAGGTGATCCGGGTGGAGGAGGCCGCGGGCCAGGTCGCGCACGTGCTCATCCCCGGCGGCCGCAGCACCCTGATGGAGGCGTACGAGCACCACTTCGAGCCCGGCCGCGGCGAGCGCGGCTGGTTCCAACACCCCGGCGAGGACTTCCTCTACGTCCTGGAGGGCGAGATCGTCCTGGAGGTCGAGGGCGAGGACCCGCTCACCCTGCGCGCCGGACAGAGCGCCCACCACCGGGGCGAAGTCCCGCACCGCTGCCGCCTGTCGGGCCCGGACGCGGCACGCACCCTGCTGGTCATCGCGAACGCCTGAGCCCGAGGGGCGGACCCCCGTCCCGCCCCTCGGATCCTTCCCGGAGCCGGCCGATCGCCGCCAGCCGCGCCCCGACGTCCAGGTCCCACAGGCGAACGGTGCCGTCCGTACTGCTGCTGGCCACCGTCCGCCCGTCCGGGGCGAAGACGACGCCCCACACCGCGTTCGTGTGACCGGACAGCGCGGCCACCGTTCGGCGCCCGGCCACGTCCCACAGCCGGACCGTGCGGTCGTTGCCGCTGCTCGCGAGGGTCCGGCCGTCGGGGGAGAAGGCGATGCCCCGTGCGGAACCGGTGTGACCGGACAGCGCCGCCTCGAAGCGGTGGCGCTGAGCGTCCCACAGCCGTACGGTCCCGTCGTTGCCGCTGCTCGCCAGCGTTCGCCCGTCCGGACTGAAGGCCACCCCGCGCACCGCACCCCGGTGGCCGGTCAGGACGGTCAGCGGACGGCGCCCCGCCACGTCCCACAGCCGGACCGTCAGATCGTCCCCCGCGCTCGCCAGGGTCCGCCCGTCGGGGCTGAACGCCACGTCGTTGGCGAAGTCCGTGTGGCCGGCGAGGACGGCGAGGGGGCGGCGCTGCACGACGTCCCACAGCCGTACGGTGCCGTCCGACCCGGCCGAGGCCAGGGTCCGCCCGTCCGGGGCGAAGGCCACCGCGAACACGGTGCCGCCATGGCCGGTGAGCACGGCCGTACTCGCGCCGGCCGCGGTGTCCCAGAGCCGGACCGTGCCGTCCGACCCGGCCGAGGCCAGGGTCCGCCCGTCAGGTGCGAAGGCCACCGAGAACACCGTCTCGCCGTGCCCCTCGAACGTGGCCAGGACCCGGCGCTCCGCCACGTCCCACAGCCGGACCGCGTGATCGGCCTCCGCGGTCGCCAGCCGCTTCCCGTCCGGGCTGTACGCGGCGTGCCAGATCTCCGTGAACGGCCGCGAGGTCAGCACCGCGCCCCGCAGGTCCCACAGCACCACCGACTGGTCGAAACCGGCGGTGGCCAGCACCCCGCCACCGCCGTCCACGGCGACCCCGAGGACGTAGTCGGTGTGCCCGGCGAGCGTCGCCGTCGCCCGGCCCCCGGCCACGTCCCACAGCCGGGTCGTACCGTCGCCGCCCGCGCTGACGACCGTCGTCCCGTCCGGGGTGTAGGCGACGCCGTTGACGTCGTCGCTGTGCCCGGTCAGCGTGGCGGTCGTCCGGCGGCCCGCCACGTCCCACAGCCGCACCGTGCGGTCCACTCCGCCCGTGGCGACCGTACGGCCGTCCGGGGCGAAGGCCGCGCCCAGCACCTCGTCGGTGTGCCCGGTGAGGACGGCCAGCGCAACGGCACGGTCCGCGTCCCACAGCCGTACGGTCCGGTCGGCCCCGGCCGACACCAACGTCCGGCCGTCGGCGGCGTACGCCAGGGCGTTGACCCGCCCGGTGTGGCCGGTGAGGGACCCGAGGGAACGGTGCTCCCCGGCCGCCTCCCACAGCCCGATCGTCCCGTCGGCGCCGGCGACGGCCAGCGTCCGCCCGTCGGGCGAGAAGGCCACGGCCCGGGCCCCCTTCGTACTCGCCGGGAGCTGCGCCCGCCGGCCGTGGCCGGCGGTGTCCCACAGCCGCGCCGCCCCGTCCGTCGACGTGGCCACGAGGGTCCCGCCGTCGGGACTGAAGGCGACCGAACGCACCCGCCCCGGCATGCTGAAGCTCGCGGTCGTCCGGCGGTCGGCCACTCGCAGCAGGGCCACCGTGCCGTCGGAACTGGCCGTCGCCAGGAGGCCGTTGCCCGGCCCGAAGGCCACCGCGTTGACCGGCCCGCCGTGCCCGCCCAGGCGGGCGATGAACGGCTGGGACTGGGTGCTCAGCAGCGCCCCGCGTGCCTCGCTCGTCGCCGAGGCCCGGTACGCCTGTCCGGCGAGCAGCATCGACGCCTCGGGCCGGCCCGCCGCCAGCGCCGCGGACTGCAGGGCGAGTGCCCGCGAACGCGCGACGCGCTCCTGGCCGATGGCACCCGAGCGCTGCTGGTAGGCGAGGCCCCCGGCGCCCACGGCGAGGACCAGCAGGACGACGAGCGTGGCCAGCATCCGCTGCCGTAACCGCACCTGACGCCCGGCCTGCCGCTCACGGCTGTCGTGCGCCTCCTGGCTCGCCCGCAGGAAGGCCGCTTCCAGCGGGCCGAGCCGGCTCCGGCCGTCGTGCTCGTCGGCCCATGCCCGGGCGGTGTCCAGCCGGGTGCCGCGGTGGAGCGCCGACGGGTCGCGGCCCTCGCGCTCCCATTCGGCGGCGGCGTGGGCCAGTTGCTGGTGGATCAGGAGCCCGGCCCGGTCGGCGCGGATCCAGCCGCGCAGCCGTGGCCAGGCGTGCAGCAGTGCCTCGTGGGTGATCTCGACGGAGTCGCTGTCCAGGGTGATCAGACGGGCCCGGACGAAGGTGTCGAGGGCGGCCGCGGCGGGGCCCGCGTCCGCCAGCTGCTCCATCAGGGCGGTCCGGCCCATCCTGCGGCGCGTGGCCCCCGTACCGTCGGCGACGTGCACCAGTCGCACCAGGACGCGGCGGAGCGTGTTCTGCTCGGCCGGGTACAGGCGGGTGAACACCTCTTCGGCGGTACGGGCGATGGCACCCTGGATCCCGCCGGTGCGCTCGTACCCGGCGACCGTCAGGGTGGAGCCCTCGCGCTGCCGCCAGGTGGCCATCAGGGCGTGCGAGACCAGGGGCAGCACCCCGGAGGGAATCCGGTCGGGCGGATCGTCGCGCAGGCCGGCATCGCGCAGCAGCAGCGGGAACAGGCCCGGTTCGAGGGTGAGACCGGCGAGCTCGGCCGGACGGCTGATCGATTCCCGCAGCTCCGCCGGGGACATCGGGGGGAGCACGAACAGGCCACCCGTGAACACAGGCGCGAGCTCCGGCAGGTCCAGGCAGTCCCCGGAGAAGTCGGCCCGTACGCCGAGCACGACGACGGCGGGATCGAGACCGTCCGGCTCTGCGCCGTCCGGCTCGCCACCGTCGGGTCCGCCGTCGTCCGGCCCGGGACCGTCGGGACCGGGGCCCGCCGGCCCCGGACGGCCGGACGCCAGCGCGCAGAGAACGCGTACGAATGCGCCCCGCTCGCCCTCGTCGGAGCAGAGCGTGAACAGCTCCTCGAACTGGTCGACCAGCAGCACCGGACGCGGAGGCGGAGGCCTCCGGTCCGGGCCGTCCGCCGGGGGACGGCCCGAGAGCCGCCGGACGGCCTCGAGCAGCGCGTCCGGGCGTTCCCGGACCTCGGCCGCGGTGACACCCGGATCGCCGCCCAGGACCTTCGCGGCGCAGTCCAGCAGCTCCTCCAGCGGTCGCGCCGTGGGCGTGAACCGCAGCACCGGCCAGCTGTCGGAGCCCGGCATCGGGAAGCCGCCGCGCCGCAGCGCCGGCACCAGACCGGCGTTCAGCAAGGAGGACTTGCCGGCCCCCGAGGGGGCGACCAGGATCAGCGGCCCGCCGCCGATCCGTTCGAAGACCCGCTCGACCAGCTCGGCCGTCGCCCGCTCCCGCCCGAAGAACCAGCGCGCCTCCCGCGCGGTGAAGGCCGGCAGACCGCGGTACGGGCACTCGCCCCCGGCCTGCGGACCTGTGTCCGCCCAGGCCCCGCCCCGGCCTGCCCGGAGCCCCGCACCGTCGCCGTCGGCGGCACCGTCGCTCCCGGCGTCGCGCGGACCCGTTTCGTGGACCATCCGCAGAAGTTCACCGCCCGCCCGCAGTACGTCGTCGCAGCGCCGCGCGACGTCGACGGTGACGCGCTTCGAGCCGGTCTCGATCTTGCTGAGATAGCCCTTGCTGTAATGCGTCTGCCGGGCGAGGTCCGCGAGGGACAGACCGCGTTGCACCCGCAGACGCCTCAACTGGGCGGGAAAGGGCATTGCGGCGTCGTCGGATTCGTGCTGGTGACCGGTCTTCCGCCGGTGGTCCGGATCCCCCAAGACATCCCCCATGGCAATGCGCGCCCAGGCAGCGGTACGGCAGCGCCCAGGGTACAGCGGGGGTGGGTCCGACGGCCGCACCTTCAGGCCGATATGACCAGCACACGAGCGCGTGGTGCCATCGGTCCGAAGGCTCCGCGCGCTCCTGTGGCAGGGGGGCCGCTAGGGGTTGAGCCGGATCGAGTTGATGGGCGTGAGGTCGGCGTAGACCCCGGTCTTGGCAGCGATGTTGCCGCCGCAGCCCCGGCCTCCGGAGCCCGTGCACAGATTTGCGGTCGCACCGCCGTACTGATTGTTGAGGACCCAGTGGTTCCCGAACTGGTTGCTCAGGTTGTGGGCCCCGTAGGCGTAGAAGACGTGCGTCGGCTTGACGGCGGGGTTCTGGTTCTGAGGGTAGATGCAGACCGCCCCGTCCGGGCAGCCCGCCCAAGCGTCCGCCGGTGCGGCCGAGGCCGTGCCGCTGAGCGCGATCACGGCGACGACGGAGGTGGCGAGCGCGGCGGCGCCGCGGAAGATCTTGCGCATGATGTCCCCTTGGGGTGCTTGCCTCGTGCTGACGGCTTCAGCCTGCCCCGGCCCCGCACCGGGGTCGACGGGTTGCCCGTTGCCCATCGCCCCGCCGCCCGGGAAACCCCCTGCCACCAGCCCGGACACGGAGCAGGGGGCAACGGCCCTGTTCGGCGGACGTAAGACTTTCGTCATGGGAGCGGGCCTGGCGCAGGGCGGCCCGGCCGCGTTGAATCCGTAACGACGGACCAGGTGAGGAAGAGGGATCGGCAGTGACGGTGACAGTGACGAGGCGGCGCGGACGGTTGTGGGCCGCGGTGGCGATCGCGGTGACGGTGGTGCTGGCGGCGGGGCTGTACTGGCTGCAGCCGTGGAAGCTGTGGCAGGACGAGACCGTGCGCGAGGCGCTGCCGGCCGCCGCCCTGCCGACCGTCTCCGGCGCTCCCGCGGCCGCACCCGGTGGCGCCCCGGCCGCTCCGGTGACCGTCGCCCGCGGCGCGCTCATCAGCCACGAGCACAGCACCACCGGCGAGGCGGAGCTCATCCGGCTCCCCGACGGGTCCCACACCCTGCGCCTGTCGAACCTGGACACCAGCAACGGCCCGGATCTGAGGGTCTGGCTGACCGACGCCCCGGTGAAGGAGGGTGTGGCGGGCTGGCGCGTCTTCGACGACGGCAAGTACGTCAGCCTCGGCAAGCTCAAGGGCAACAAGGGGGACCAGAACTACCAGGTCCCCGCGAGCGTGAACGTGGCCGATTTCTCCAGCGTCACCATCTGGTGCGACCGCTTCGACGTCTCCTTCGGAGCGGCGGTTCTCGCCGCGGTGTGACCGGCCGCCGGGCCCGCCGCGGGCCGGGCGACACGCCGTAGGGCCGGAGCTGATCGGGCGTCACCCCCGTTCGGCCGTCGCCCGGAGTACGACTATCCACTCCTCCGGACGTCAAAATACGGCCGTTTGCCCACGGGATGTATCCATCCGCTCACGGGGTGTGGCGAGAGGTCGTCATGGCCCATAACTTCGGGATCGTGACGAACCGACAAATCAAGTCCCTCACGTGCATCGCAGTCGTCATGGCCGCAGGTCTCGGCGTGCTCGCGCCGTCCGCGTCCGCGGCCGGACGCCGAGTGCACCCGGGCGACTCGATCCAGGACGCGGTGAACTCCGCCAGGCCGGGCGACATCATCACCGTGATGCCCGGCACCTACTACGAGAACGTGCTGATCACCAAGAGGCTGACCCTGCGGGGGTGGGGTGCCGGGACGGTGATCAAGCCGCCGGTCACGGCTGTCACGCCGACCACGCCGGCCAGGCCGACCACGCCGACTGCACCGGGCACGCCCGTGGCGCCGGCCCCCGGCGCTTCGGGGGCGCCGGTGGCACCGGGGGCGTCCGGCCGGGCGCTCGCCTGCTCCCAGGCCGACACCGGCATCTGCGTCATGGGAACGGCGGAGCAGCCCGTCGTCGGCGTGGACATCCGGTCGCTGACGGTCTCGGGCTTCAAGCGGAACGGCGTATGGGCCTCCTACACCGACCGGCTGAGCGTCCAGCGGGTCACCGCCGAGAACAACGGCACCTGGGGCATTGCCCAGGAGAGGTCCACCCGAGGGCTCTTCCGCGACAACGTCGCCCGCGACAACGCCGAGTCGGGCCTGTTCATCGCCAACACCGTCGACCGGGAGGGCGGTGCCACCGACACCCTGGGCGCCGTGGTCCGCAGGAACACGCTGACCGGCAACCGCATCGGCGTCACGGTCCGGCGGGTGAGGAATCTCGCGGTCTACGGCAACAGCGTCACCGGCAACTGCGGCGGCATCTTCGTCGTCGGCGACGAAGGCGAGCCCGGCGCCGGGGACATGACCATCCGAGGCAACCGGATCCACGAGAACAACAAGTTCTGCAAGGGCAACAGCCGCCTCCCCGACATCCAGGGCGTCGGCATCGTCCTCACCGGGGCGGAAGAGACGGTCGTCCGTTCGAACTCCATCCGCGGCAACGTCGGAGCCTCCCCGCTGTCGGGCGGCATCCTGTTGTTCAAGAGCTTCGTGGGCGCGACGAACACCGACAACGTGATCCGGGACAACGTGGTGCGGGACAACAAGCCGGCCGACCTGGCCAACCAGGGCACAGGCACGGGCAACCGGTTCGTCAACAACCGGTGCGGGTCCTCCGTGCCGGCCGGGATGTGCTGACGCGTGATCCCCCTGATCAGCAGAATCGAGGCCGCATGACCACGGTAAGTCCCACCCCCACCCCGATCCCCGCCCCCCAGCACACCCCCCAGCCGGCCATGCGCATGCGGGAGCTCGTCTTCGGCGCCGCCTGCGCCGCCGCGGTGCGCGCGGCGGCCCGGCTCACGGTGGCCGACGCCCTCGGGGAGTCCCCCGCCACCGCGGCCGAACTCGCGGCGGCGGTCAACGCCGAGCCGCTGCCCCTGCAACGGCTGCTCCGGGCCCTGTCCTGCTACGGGATCTTCGCGGAGACCGAGGACGGGAAGTTCGTCCACACGGAGATGTCGCGCCTGCTGCGCGAGGACGACCCGCACAGCCTGCGCTACATCGCCCTGTGGTGCACGGAGCCCTGGACCTGGCAGGCCTGGCCGCGGCTCGACGACGCCGTCCGGTCCGGCGGCAGCGTCTTCCAGGAGCTGTACGGCAAGGGGTTCTTCGACTACCTGCACCAGGACGCGCACGAGTCGGCCCACGTGTTCAACCGGGCCATGACCACCTCCAGCATGCAGTCGGCGCTGGACGTCGCGGAGCTCCTCGACCTCACCGGGATCTCGGTGGTCGCGGACATCGGCGGCGGCCAGGGGCACGTACTGGCGAGCCTGCTGGAGAAGCACCCGATGCTGCGGGGCGCCCTGCTCGACCTGCCGGGCGTGGCGGCCACCGCCGACCCCCGGCTGCGGGAGGGCGGCGAGCTCGCCGCGCGGGCCGAGATCGTTCCCGGGGACTGCCGTGAGGCCATCCCGGTCGACGCCGACATGTACATCATCAAGAACATCCTGGAGTGGGACGACGACAGCACCCGCAGGACCCTGCGGAACGTCGTCGAGGCGGCCCGCCCCGGATCCAGGGTCGTGATCATCGAGAACCTGGTCGACGACACCCCGTCGATGAAGTTCACCACTGCCATGGACCTGTTGCTGCTGCTCAACGTCGGCGGCGCCAAGCACACCAAGGCCAGCCTCTGCTCCCGCATGGAGGACGCCGGACTGGTTATCGGCGAGATCCGGCCGGTCAACGCGTACCTGCACGCGTTCGAGTGCACCGTGCCCGCGTGATGCCGTCCGGCATAGGACGGCCGGCGGGGCAGTCGGCCCGCACACGCCTCGAGACCGGCACGGAGCCGGTCTCGAGGGCGTGTCCGGGGCGCGCGTGACGCGCCCGGGAGCCGGCTTCAGGCCGCCAGGGCGTTGTTGACGAGGTCGAGGAACTCACGCGGCGACTTGCACCGGTCCGCGTCGGCGGGGAGGGGCTTGCTGTGCCGGTTCTCCAGCTCACCGACGATGCCGAGGAGCCCCAGGGAGTCCAGCCCCCACTCGTCGAAGCCCGAGTCGGGGCGGCTCGCCATGGCCGCGGGGTCGACGGTGACGCCGGCCCCCTTCTTCATGAGAGCGGCCAGTTCTTCCATGGTCAGTCGAGCGGTCATGTCGGACAACTCCTCAGGCTTGGGCCGGCGTTCGCCGGTCGGTGATCAGGCGCATTTCAGAGCGCGCGAGGAAGCGTGCGATCTCCTGGTCGGTGGTGGGGACGCCGTCCTTGGCGCTGTCGAGCAGCCGGGCGAGCACGGCCGCCTTGTGGCCGCCCTCGACGCCGAGGGCCAGCGCGGGCCGCGCGTCGAGCGGGCCGCGCAGATCGAGGAGCCGGACGACGATGTCGTCGCGCTGGAAGACGGTGCTGCCCTCGATGGGGCTCGTCGGGTCGTCCACGGCCGCCTCGTCCTGCCCGGCGAGCAGCCGGGCGAGCGCCATGCCGCACCCGTCCTTCGCGGGGTAGAAGAGCGCGTGCCGCCGGACGTCGGGGCTCTCGCGGCCGCCCGCCGCCACGTGGTGCACCGCCGGGAGGGCCGCCCGGGTGAAGAACACCCGGGCCGATCCGGGATCGCTGAGGTCCCGGTCCTGCTCCAGATACGGGTTGATGGCCTCCTCCAGGGCCCGCACCTCGGGCTGCCGGGCCACGTGGCGCAGGGCCGCGAGGAGGTCGCCCTCGACCTCGACCGCCCGGACGACACGGTTGCCGTGCATGAACAGCGAGGTGCGGCGCAGCCGGGTGCCCTCGTCGACCTGGGCCTGCGGGGACGCGTACCCGGCCAGCAGCTCCGCCACCACCGGCTCGCTGCCCGGTTTCACGGTGAAGGTGAGCGCGTGGCGGACCACGCCGTCCCCGCGCCGCGGAGCCACCTGAAGACTGCCCCGGGCCTGGCCCGCGGCGTCCGGGGAGGTGGCGGCCGAGAACGGGCCGGAGAAGGAGGGGGCGGGACCCGGACCCTTGCCGGTCTCCCGCAGCACACTGAAACGCAGCGAGCGGGTGTCCCGTACGCAGCCGTGGAGCGGCTGCACCGAGGCGACGTGCTCCTCGCTGTTGACCCAGGCCAAGAACCGCGGTGCGCTCTCCCATTCACTGGTGATGAGCCACTGCGACGGATTCTCGATCGACTGGCACAACTCGTCGCTGATGTGTCCGGGGACGGAGGACACCTGCTTGCGGAGATGTTCGTACACCTCCAGGAACTGATTCTGCGCACCGTCGTACAGATCCAGCAGCAGCACGACCCGAAGCCTCGAGCCGTCGAAGGCGGACTGGGATATCCGTTCCGACAAGGTTGTCATCGTTCACACTCCTTCGAGACCACACGGTCGCCACGGGGCGGCGCCACCCGACCCGATCGTTGTCGCTTGAGCCGTGCGGCGCGAGAGGGGAGAACCAAGCGGGTGAACGGGCGAGGGAAACGGCCTCGTACAGGGCATGGAAGAGCCATGAAGGAAAACGTCGACCACCACGTCCCGGTCCTCATCGTGGGCGGCTCGCTGGTGGGTCTGTGCACCTCGCTCTTCCTCGGCCGGCATGGCATCAGACACATGGTGGTCGAGAAGCACGCGGGTACCTCGATGCACCCACGCGGACGCGGTATCAACGTACGGACGATGGAGCTCTTCCGGGTCGCCCGTGTCGAGGACCGGATCCGAGAGGCCGCCGCGGTCCTGGCGGACAACCACGGCATCCTGCAGGGCGGCTCGCTGACCGGTGACGATCAGGAGTGGCTCTTCGAGGAAATCGACCCGGGCGGGGCGCTCGCGCGCTTCAGCCCGTCGTCATGGTGCCTGTGCAGCCAGAACGACATCGAGCCGGTCCTGATGTCCGTGACCCCCTCCCTCGGGGCCGACCTGCGCTTCTCCACCGAACTCCTCTCCTTCGCCCAGGACCCGGGCGGGGTCACCGCGATCGTGAAGAACCGGGACACCGGGGAGCACAGCACGGTGCGCGCGGACTATCTCGTCGCGGCCGACGGGCCGCGCAGCCCCGTGCGCGAGGAGCTCCGGATCGGCCAGAGCGGCTCCGGCGACCTGTTCCACAACGTGAGCATCACGTTCCGGTCCCGGATGCTGGCCCACGTGGTCGGCGACCGGCGCTTCATCGTGTGCTACCTGACCAAGCCCGACGCCGACGGGGCCCTGCTGCCGGTCGACAACAGCGAGCGGTGGGTCTTCCACGCGCCCTGGCACCCCGACCGGGGCGAGACGCTGGAGGACTTCACCGACGAGCGATGCATCGAGCACATCCGCCGGGCCGTCGGCTCTCCCGACCTGGACGTCGAGATCACCGGGAAGGCCCCGTGGCACGCCGCCGAGCGCGTCGCGGAGAAGTACGCGGCCGGCCGGGTCTTCCTGGCCGGCGACTCCGCCCACGAGATGTCCCCGACCGGGGCGTTCGGCTCGAACACCGGCATCCAGGACGCCCACAACCTCGCATGGAAGCTCGCCGCGGTGCTGGACGGCACGGCCGGGCCGGGGCTGCTGCAGACCTACGAAGCCGAGCGGCTTCCGGTGGCCCGGGCGACGAGCGAGCGCGCCTCGGCCCGTTCTGCGGAGCACAGCCACCCGGGATACGAGCCGGACCCGGAAATCATTCCCGAGGCGATTCCGGCGCCGCTGCCGCTGTCCGAGCCCGAGGCCCCGTCCGAGGCAGGGGCCGCCGAGGCCGCCCCGCGCGGCGGCGCCGGCCGGCAGGGCGGGGTCCTCTCCGTGGCCATGGGCTACCGCTACGCCCGGGGCGCGGTCCTGGGTACCGACCCGGAGCAGCCCGCCGTACCCGAACGGATGCGGCTCTGCGGCGACCCGGGCAGCCGCGCACCGCACATGTGGCTCTGCGGGCCGGGGGAGCCGGAACCGATCTCCACCGTGGACCTCTACGAGCGCTCCTTCGTCCTGCTCAGCTCCGAGGGCACCCCGTGGCGGGCCGCGGCACGGTCCGTCGCGGAACAACTGGGCGTGCCCCTGGCCGCGTACGCGATCGGCGCCGGGCCGGAGGCCGACCTGATCCCCGCGAACGGCGCCGACTGGACCGAGGTGCACGGCACGACCCCGGAGGGCGCGATCCTCGTCCGCCCGGACGGCTTCGTGGCCTGGCGCTCACCGCAGGCGGTGGCGGACCCCGGGGCGGTGCTCCACGAGGTCCTGACCACCCTGCTGGACCGGGCCTGACGCAACGGCCGGAGGGCGCCGCCGCGTGGATCTCCCCACGCGGCGGCGCCCTCCGGCCGTGCACGCGCGGGGAGATCCACGCGGCGGCGCCGGGGAAGCGCGCTCCGGACTACGCAGTGCCATCCCCGGCGACGAGGCCGGCGACGTGGTCGGTGATCATGTCGATGATGTCTGCCGCGATCCTGTCGTCCCCGAGGACGAGGTGGTTCAGCGTCAGTCCGTCGGTCATGGCGGCCAGATAGCGGGCCAGCACGCGCACGGGCACGCGGAGTTCGAAGGCCATGTGGTCCCGGAGCTGTTCGATCAGCTCGGTGTAGGTGTCGCAGTACCGCTCGTACTGCCGTCGTGCCAGGTGCTCGAAGCCCGGGCGGCGCAGGGCGTACTGGGTGAGTTCGTAGGTGAGCATGTGTTCGCCCGGGTGCGCGGACACATGGTCCCAGTACGCTTGGAAGCCCGCCCGGACGGTCTCCCTGAGGGTGGCCTTCGGCTGGATCGCCTCCAGCACCAGCGTGACGCTGTGATCGGTGATCGCCGCGATGACGGATTCGAGCAGGGCCTGCTTGGAGTCGAAGCAGTAGTGGAAGACGCTCAGGGACACGCCCGCCTCGGCGGAGATCGACCTGGTCGTCGTCCCGGCGACACCGTCGCGGGTCATGGCGCGGATCGCGGCCTCGGTCAGCTGCCGGCGTCGCTCGGCCGACGGCATCCGTGCCATGGGCGTTCCCTTCGGTTCGTGCTGTGCGGTGTGCGGTGTGCGGTGATGCGTGGTGCGTGGTGCGTGGTGAGGTGGCCCGGGAAGGCGGCCGGGGCCGGCCGGATCAGCAGATCCGGCCGGCCCCGGCCCGTGGACTTCCGCTCAGCGGTATCAGCTGCTGTAGACGCCGACCTCGTGGAGCGAGTACCCCCACTGGGTCGCGCGCTGGAGCCCCTGGATACGGACGTAGCGTGCCGACACCCCGGAGAAGCGGGTCGTGTCCAGACCGCCGTCACTCGCGGTCGTGGACCAGACGGTCCGCCAGTTCGTGTCGTCGGTCGAGACCTCGATGCGGTAGGCCTTCGCGTACGCGGCCTCCCAGTCGAGGGTGATGCGCCCCACCCGGTTCGCGGACCCGAGGTCGATGCGCAGCCACTGGCTGTCGTTCCACTCGCTCGCCCAGCGGGAGCCCGCGTCCCCGTCCACGGCGCGGCCCGCGGAGAAGTTCACGAAGGGGTTCCACCACTCCGCGCTCGACGCCGAGGCCGAGGAGCCCGCGGCGAGGTTCACCCCGGACTTGTGCTTCTCGGAGTTCCCCCAGGTGGTCAGGTAGGACTCAGCACCCTTGAAGAGGTCGTCCACCACGCCCTGGCCGCCGACGAGGCGGATGTCCTCGATCCAGTCGGGGACCAGCCCGTAGTGCGAGGCGCCGTCGGTGTTGAGGTCCCATGTGCGCGAACCGGTGGTCTGCTTGTCGATGACGGAGCCGCCGTCGGTGCTGCGGAAGGGGTAGCGCACCGGGTTCGGGGTGTCTGCCCCCCGCGGGCCGGGCCAGCCGCCGACGCCGTTCATGTCGGTGCCGTAGCCGTATCCGACGTTGTACTTGTCGCGCAGCGCGTCCGTCCGCTTCGCCTCGGCGCTGAAGCCCTCGGCGCCGCTCATGTACGCGGTGATGAAGCCGCCGAGCTTGTAGACCCGCTCGGTCCAGTCCAGGTCCATCCAGCCGTGCGAGGAGATCACACCCGGGTACGACTCGGACTCCAGGATGTCGAAGGAGCGTCCCGCGGCCTTCACGCTCATGTGGTCGACCTCGAGCATCATCTTGCGTTTCATCATGCCGCGCACCGCGTACTCACCGAGTTCTGTGAGCCCGCGCGTATTGCACTGGGCGTCGGCGGCGTAGTTCGGGACCGTGACGCCGGCGGGGAGTTCCTTCTGCGCCGAGGGCGCCGCCGCCAGGCCGATGGGGTTGTCGTGCTGCGGGCCGGTGCACTTCTCCGTCTTCCAGAAGGTCCCGGTCGACAGGAACTGGCCCACGTTGATGGCGGTGCCGAGAGCGCCCTGGTCGAAGCGCACCCCGCACAGGGCGTTGTCGAACTTGTGGCACAGGAACATGCTGCGCACCCCGAGGCGGTGCAGCTCGTCCAGGCCGCGGTCGATGTCCGCCTTGCTGCACTGCGCGACGTCCAGGATCTGCTTGCAGCCGAAGGGCTCGGAGGTCTCGACCCCGAGGATCACGGCCAGTTTGCCCTGCTGGATCACGTCGCGGGCCTGCGCGGAGTCGGTGACGATCCGGAACCAGCCCTTACCGGGGCCGCCGTACATCTTGTCGATGTAGGCCTGCATGTCGTACGTCTTCTGCGCCTCGAGCCGGATGGCGGTCATCTCGTCGCAGCCGCGGTCCTTGAAGAAGTAGACCGAGCAGATGACGCCGTTGGTGACGAGGTCGTTCACGAGCACGCGCTGGCCGCCGCGCCAGGCCCGTTCGACCCAGGCGTAGTAGTTCTGCTGGTGGGTCAGCGAGTCGTGGGCGGGCCAGTCCTTGAAGGTCGGCCAGCCGTTCGGGTCGTGCTTGCCGTCTCCGCCCTTGGTGATGAAGTCGAAGATGGCCAGCGTGCCGTCGGGGTAGTGCTCGGGGCAGTCCTTGAGCGCGTCGGCGACCCCCGCCTCGGAGAACGGCTTGCCGCAGATGAGGCGGCCGCCGAAGCCCTCGTTGGACATCAGGTGGTCGTGCGCGTCGACGAAGCCCCGGACCCGTCCCTGGGCGTCGGTTCCCTTGAAGGGCTCGCCCGTGACGTTGATGTCGGAGTCGGGTGCCGGGCGCGCCACCGGGTTCCACCAGCCGGGGTCGGCGGCGGAACTGGGGACGGGGCCGAGCACCATGGCCACCACGGCGAGGAGCAATGACAGGACCGCCAGGGGCCTACGCCTGTGGTGCGTTTGTCGAGAAATGGTCATCACTCACGTCTTAAGGTCAGCCGGATGGCACGGTCGGGGAGCCGGATCCGTTCGAGGGCACGACGCGTCACGGCCACAGGCGTGGCTTGTCATGGACCGCACAAACGGTGGGACGAGAATCTCGACTGCCGTCGACGGAGTCAATAGTCCGGGACGCTTGACCTGATGAATCGTCAGTTGCCGGTGTGGCTGTGCGGCCGTGCGGCCGTGCGCCGGTGTGACCGTGCCGGTGCGTGCGGGTGTGCGGCGGGGCCGCCGCGGTCAGCCGGACTCCGGCCGGAAGGTCGGCACGCCGAGGAAGGTCCGGGCGTAGGTGGCGGTCGCCGCGTGGAAGAGCCGCTTGTCGTCCTCGAGCCGGTACTCGACGTCCGTGGGCTCGGGAGCCGTGGACCGGGCTCGCGCCCGCAGGTCGTTCAGCTGCGGCCGCTCGAGCCCGAGCAGGCCGGCGGCGTCCCGGAGGCAGGCGCTCGCCGCCTCGACGGGGCCCTTCCCGCTGTCGATTCGGCGGGAAGGGCCGGGGGCGGGCAGGGGATCAGCGCGCGTTGTGCTCGAGCAGGTCCATCTCGGCAGGGGCGACACCGAATCCGCGCGCCGTGGTCTTCGCGGCCGGCTTCCCGCAGAACGCGGCTTCCAGGGTCCCGCCGAGGGCCGTGTTCGCCTCCCCCTTGTTCGAGGTGTTCGCCATCGCGGAGAGGCTGCGGCGGCCGTCGCGGGTGGAGAACGCGTAGGTGTAGAAGCCCTGCACGGTGCCCGTGTGCCCGTAGACCGAAGTGCCGCACGACAGGTCGTAGCGGCGCAGGCCGAGTCCGTAGAACCGGGTGTTCGTGGTGTCGGTCGGAGTCACCGTGAGCATGGCGTCCAGCATGCGCGCGGGCAGCAGCCGACCGCGGAGCAGCGCGGAGGTGAAGGTGTTCAGATCGGCGGGGTTGGAGATCACCGCGCCTGCGGACTGGGCCCACGACACGGTCTGCTCGGTGGAGTCGACCAACGGCGCGCCGGCCTCGTCGGGGTGAAGGTAGCCGCGTGCGTGCAGACCCTTGATCTGCGTGCCGGGGTGCACGTAGGAGGTGTTGCGCAGCTTCAGCGGCTTGATGATGCGTCGCTCGTACTCCTGGGCGACGCCGTTGCCGGTGGCCTTCTCGATGAGCATGCCGACCACGACGAAGTTGGTGTTCGAGTACCGGTACGTGGCTCCGGGCTCGTTCGTCCGCGGTTCGCGGAGCGAGAGGTTCACCAGCTCCTGGTAGCTGAACACCTTGTTGCGCACGGACTCGAAGCCCGGCACGGTGTGCTCGAACATGGCGTTGGTGTAGTCCGCCAGCCCGCTGCGGTGACTCAGCAGATGACGGACGGTGATCCGGTCGTCGGGCAGCAGTCCGGGCAGGTACTGGTTGACGGAGGTGTCCAGGTCGATCCGGCCCTCGTCCACCAGCTGCAGCAGGACGACGGAGGTGAACGTCTTGCTGACGCTGCCGATCCGGAACCGGGCCTGCGGGTCCATCGCCGAGCCGGTGACCTTGTCGCGCACTCCCTCCGTCCGGACGCTGACCCCGCCGGGGCCGCTGAAGCGGGCCATGGCGCCGGGGGCTCCGGCGGCGGTGGTGTTCCGCAGCGCCTGCGTCAGCGCCTCGAGGTCGGGGGTGGTGGCCGGGGCGGGGGCCTGGGTGACCGGGGCGGCGTGGGCGGTGGTCGCCGGAGCCACGGCGGCCGTCACCGCCAGCAGGGCTGCGCCGAGGGTCAGGCGTCGGTTCATGGGCAGGGGCACGATGCTCCTCCGGTGGGGGCGGAATCCGGTCGTCCGGTGCCGACCGGGCCAGGTCGGTGGCGAGCCGGCCGGGTCGGTGGCGAGCGGGTCAGGTCGGTCGCTCACGAGCCTACGCAAGATCATCAGCTCGGGCGGGCACCGGAGGAGCGGGAACGCGCCAAAAAGCAAGGGCAGTTCCGCCACCCGGAGCCGCCTCCTAACCTGAAGGTGTGACCAGCAGCGATCTCGGAGACTTCCTGCGTGCCCGGCGCGCACACCTGCGGCCCGGCGACGTGGGGCTCGCCTCCTACGGCCGCCGCCGCGTGGCAGGGCTGCGCCGCGAGGAGGTCGCCGTTCTGGCCGGAGTGAACAGCGACTACTACGCCCGACTGGAACAGGGGCGCGAGCGCGGCCCCTCCTCGCAGGTCCTCGACGCGCTCAGTGCCGCCCTGCGGATGGACCGAGCTGCGCGGGAACACCTGTTCAGGCTGGCGGGTACCGCACCGGGCGGTGACCGGCCGCAGCCGCGGGAGGCGGTCGGGCCCGCGCTGAGGCAACTGCTGGACGGGTACACGAACACCCCGGCGTTCGTCCTCAACCCGGCCACCGATCTGCTGGCCGCCAACGCGATGGCCGACGCGCTCTTCGCGCCGTTCGCGCGGCGGGACAACCTCGCCCGGATGACCTTCCTCGACCCCGCGGCCCGAAGGTTCTTCGTCCACCCGGACCGCGCGGCCGAGGCGGTGGTGGCCGGGCTGCGCCACGCGACGGGCCTCGACCCGCACTACCCGCGACTGCGCGCCCTGGTCCGCGAACTCGTCGCTGCAAGCGCCGACTTCACCGCGCTCTGGTCCGCGCACACCGTCCGGGGCAAGACCTACGAGGCCAAGGAACTCGACCACCCCGACGTCGGCCGGCTCTCGCTCACCTTCCAGTCCTTCGACGTGCGCGGTGCGCCGGGCCAGCAACTGGTGGTCTACCACGCCGAACCGGACACCCCGAGCGCCCGCGCCCTCACCCTCCTCGCCGGCACGCCGACCGCCGCGGCCCGCCGATCGGCTTGCGCCGAAGGGTGAGCCGAGCACGAGCGCTGGTATGCCGTGCAGTTGTCCTACCGTCGTCCGGAGAGCCGCGTCATTCGACCACCGCCACAGGGGCCCCTGTGGCGCAGGGACCGCTGACGTGTGCGGGGTCAGGCCGCGGGGGGTGACATCCAGGCGGTCAGTGCCGTGGCGCGGTCGATGGCACGCCGGCCGGCGTCGTCGCTGCGCGTGGCCCAGGCGACGTGCCCGTCGGGACGGATCAGGACCTCGCGCACCCCGTCGAGCTCCGGGTGGTCCTCGGCCGCGCGGGCGCTGACGCAGCTGAGGTACGGATGACGGGCGGGGGACTCGTACGGCTCCACGTGCGGGTCCCGCACCCCGGCGAGACGCAGCAGGACGAAGCCGCCCCGGTGCAACAGCTCGTAGACCCGTGTCGCCTCCGAACCGGCAGCGCTCAGACCGATGTCGGGCATCCTGCGGCCGGCCGGCGGATCGGCGTCGGGGTCGGTGGCCGGGTAGGCCGTGCCGAGCGCGGAGACCTGGCCGGCGATCCGGCGGTTGACCTCGGGGATGCGCAGCAGGTCCTCGAAGAGCCCGCGCAGCGCGGCAGCCGGCCGCCGGTACCGGGCCACGAGCGGCAGTTCCGCGAGCAGCGTCTGCACCTCGGTGTTCTCGGTGACGGACCGGCCGACGGGGTGGCGCTCGGCGTGGTAGGTGTCGAGGAGACGGGGCGGAGCCCAGCCGCGTACTTCTGCGGCCAGCTTCCAGCCGAGGTTCATGGCGTCCTGGAGCCCGGTGTTGAGGCCCTGACCCGCAGCGGGGAAGTGGATGTGGGCGGCGTCGCCGGCCAGCAGTACGCGGCCGGAGCGGTAGGCGGCCGCCAGCCGGGTGGCGTTGCCGAAGCGCGAGAGCCAGCGGGGTCCGTCGACCCCGAGGTCAGAGCCGCAGATCCGGACGAGCGCCGCACGGAACTCCTCCAGGGTGACCGGCACCGACGACGGCGTCCGCATCCGTTCCGGATCGACGTACACGAAACGGGTGAGGCTGCCCTCCAGCGGAACGACGAGTACGCCCGCGTCGCGCGCGGCCGCGAGCGCCACGGGATCGGCCGCGACCGCGGCGAAGTCGCCGAGTACCCCGGTCAGGGTCTCTTCCGTGCCCGGGAAGTCGATTCCGGCGGCCCGCCGTACGAAGCTGCGCCCGCCGTCGCAGCCCACCAGGTACGTGGCGCGAAGGGTCCGCGGGGCCCCGTCCGGACCGCGAACCTCCGCCTCGACCACGTCCTCGTCCGCCCGCAGGGCGGTGAGCGCGTGCCCGCGGTGTATCTCCACCCCCAGTTCGTGTGCCCGCTCCGCCAGCAGCTCCTCGGTGCGGGCCTGGGCCAGGAAGAGAGTGTGCGCGTGGCGGCTGTCGAGCGCGGCGAAGTCCAGCGGGGTGTCGAGGGCGGCGAAGTGCCAGCCGGACAGGGTCCGGCCGAGGCGGAGGAAGCGGGGGGCGAGCCCGCGCAGGTCCATCAGTTCCAGGGTGCGCGGATGCAGGGTCAGCGCCCGGGAGTCCTGCTGGGGCTCGGCGCGCCGCTCGAAGACCCGGGTCCGCACGCCCGCCAGGGCCAGCTCGCAGGCGAGCATCAGCCCGGTCGGGCCCGCGCCCACGACGATCACATCGGTATCCATCGATGACGCCTCCCACAATTAGTGAACAGTGTTCACGTGAACGCTGTTCACTATAGTGAGGGCCATGAGTTCCCCGTCAACCCCCGCCCGGGGCCGCCCGGCCCGCCTCGACCGCACCCGGACGGTCGGCACGGCCCTGGACCTGCTGGACGAAGTCGGCCTCGACGCGCTGACGATGCGCCGCCTGGCCGATGCGATGGAGGTGCAGGCCGGGGCGCTGTACCGGTACTTCGCCACCAAGGACGACCTGCTGACAGCCATGGCGGAACGCATGCTGGAGGGCCTTGCGGCGACGCGGACCGACGGCGACTGGAGCGAGCAGCTGGCCGCCCTCGCCCGGGCCATGCGTACGGCGCTGCTCGCCCGCCGGGACGGCGCACGGGTCTACGCGGGCACGCACGCGACCGGGCCGCACACCCTCGGGTTCGCCGAAGCGGTGATCGGGGTGCTGCGCACGGGCGGCTTCGGCGGGGAGAGCGCGGCGCGCACGCTCATGGCGGTGGTCCACTTCACCATCGGCCACACGCTGGAGGAGCAGGCCGCGCTCCAGTCGTCACCGGGTGACGCGGCGGCGGATCCGCGGCGCCTGCGGCTGGCCGCCGACCCGGAGCGGTACCCGCAGCTCGCGGCCGTACTGCCCACGCTCACCGGCACCGACTACGCGGCCCACTTCGAATTCGGCCTGTCCCTGCTCCTGCAGGGGCTGCGGGCCCTGCACGGAACGGGCGCCGACCTGCGGTGATGCCCCTGAAATATACTGACGGGGTGACTGAGAACCCCTTGCCTCCCTGTCCCGAATGCGCGGGCGCGTACACCTACGAGATGGGGGCGCTCCTGGTCTGTCCCGAGTGTGGGCACGAGTGGCCGCCCGCCGAGGGTGAGCCCGGCCGGTCCGGTGAGTCCGGCGACGGGGCCGAGGAGCGGGTGATCAAGGACTCGGTCGGCAATGTGCTGGCCGACGGCGACACCGTGACGGTCGTCAAGGGCCTGAAGGTCAAGGGCAGCCCGAGCGGCATCAAGGCGGGCACCAAGGTGCGCAACATCCGCCTGGTGGAGGGTGTCGACGGCCACGACATCGACTGCAGGATCGAGGGGTTCGGCCCGATGCAGCTGAAGTCCAGCGTGGTCAGGAAGGTCTGACCCGCGCAGGGTGAAGGCGCCTGTCGGGCACGTCCCGATCAGGCGCCTTCGTCGTTCCTGCCGGCGGCCGGGGCCGGGCCGTTCGGGAGGGGCGGCTCATGAGCCGGCGCGCTCAGGGGCCGAGGACCTCACCGAACGGCCCTCCCCTGCGGGCGGCATGCGGGTGGGTACAGGCGGACGGTCAGGGCGTGGCGTAGACCCGCAGGGGCGCGGGCGCCGTGCCGGTGGTGGCCGCCGCGCCGGTGGTGGCCGCCGTGGCGGTGATGGTCGCCGTCGCGGTGAAGACTTCCTCGCCGTTCTGGCGGGCGACAACGCTCACGGGATGGCGGTGACGGTCCGGATCGGTTGCCCGGCCGACGGTCGGGAGCGTCTCGATCCAGCAGGCCGAGGTCAGCTCCGCGTAGCGGAAGAAGCGAATCTCCATGTCGGTCAGGACTCCCCGTCGCGGGAACGCGGAACGGTACGCGGCCTGGCGCACGGCTTCCAGGAGCAGCATGCCGGGGGCGTGGTCGACGGGGTGGTCGAAAAGGATCGGGTGGGTGACATCGGCGCGGAGCTGGGCGCGCCGGGTGGAGCTGGTGGGGGAGAGGACCACGTCGTGGAAGCGGTCGCGGCCCACGCGGCGGGGCGTGAGCGGCGGCGGGAGCGGGATGGTGCGGGCGGCGACCTCGTCGAGGTCCGCGTTCCCGCCGCGCAGGCGCTGGTAGACGGCCTCCGGCTGGTTGGTGAAGCCGGCTTCGGCGGTGCCGAGGAACTGTCCGTCGCGCGTCGCGGTCACGTGCATGGTGAGACCCGCGAGTCTGCGGCCGCGGCGCGAGATGCCGGAGCAGCGGATGTGCAGTGAGATGTCGGCCGGGGTCGCGCCGACGGTGAGTGCCTCGGCGTTGGTCGAGTAGCTGAAGGTGTCCCAGATCTGGCGGTGACCGAAGGGCACGTCGTACGCGACGTGGCTCAGGAGCGGGATGGCCTGGCGGACGGATTCGGCGAGGAGCAGGGGGTCGTGGTGGCCCCCGTCCGGTGTGTAGAAGCTGTGGGTGCGGGGCCATTGGGCGGTGACGACGTACTCGTCCGGCGCGACGGTGCGCCACCCGGTGAGCAGGACTTCCGAGTGTGCGCTCTTGTGTACGTACTCCCGCGGTAAGGCGCTGCTGAGCGCTGCGACGGGTGAGGCGGAGTGATCAGTAGACATGGTCATGGTTGAGCCCCCCTGGACGTCGGACATGGCTGGTGCTTGTTCGGCGCAGGTCCTAAAATAAAGGATGTTCGTTTTTTTTGTCGAGATTAGTTAGGTGCTCATGTCAGAACGAAAGCAACAACGGGCCCCGCAACTCAGGGCAGTTCAGACCAAAGCAACGATCCTGCGTGCCGCGGCCGAGGTCTTCGACGAGTTCGGCTTCAGCGGAGCCAGCATCAGCAAGATCATGAAGCGGGCGGACGTCACGCAGGGCGGGATGTACTTCCACTTCAGCTCCAAGGAGGAACTCGCCTACGCCGTCATGGTCGGCCAGGGAGACGGCCTGGAGTTCCCCGCCGGCGAGGACGGCCTGCAGCACCTGGTGGACATCACGCTCTACCTCGCCGAGCAGCTCCAGCACAATCCGGTGCTCCGGGCCGGCGTACGACTGGCCGTGGAGCAGGGTGAGTTCGGTCTGCGCGACGACGTCGCCTACCAGGCCTGGGTCCTGGAGTTCCGCCAGCAGCTGCGCTTCGCCCGTGCCAAGGGAGAGCTCCAGCCGGACGTCGACGACCACGAACTGGCCTGGGTGCTGGTCAGCTCCTTCACCGGGGCGCAGCTCTTCTCCCAGGCCTCCACCGGCCGGGCCGATCTGCCGCAGCGGATCGCCTCGCTGTGGCGCTACCTGCTGCCGGCGGTGGCGGCCGACGCCGTTCGCGGCGGCCTGCGCCTGACGCTCCCACCGGCCGCACCGAAGGCGAAGCCGGAGCCGGAGCCGGAGCCGGAGTCCGAGCCGAAGCCGGCTTCGGGGAAGCGGGCTTGAGCACCCGTCGCATCGTCGTCACCGGCGCGACGGGATTCGTGGGGTCGGCCGTACTGCGCCGACTGGCCGCGCAGGACCCGCAGGCCCAAGTGCGCGCGGTGTCCCGTACGCCGCCCCCCGCGGCCGCGTACGGCGCGCGCTGGGTGGACGCGGACCTCGCCGACGGGCGCTCCCTCCATGGCATCTGCGACGGCGCGGACGTCCTGCTGTCGCTGGCCTCCTACGTCGGGCCGGACGCCGGCCGGTGCGCCGCCGTCAACTCCGCCGGAATCGCGGCCCTGGTGGCAGAGGCCCGGCGGGCCGGGGCGGGACGGATCGTCCATCTGTCGACCTGCGCCGTCTACGGGCCGGGACCGCACCGGGGGCAGGACATCGGCGCGCTGACACCCGCCCCGGTGTCGGCGGCCAGCGCCGCCCGGCTGGCGGGGGAGGCGCCGGTGCTCGAAGCGGGGGGACTGGTCCTGCGTGCGGGGTTGGTACTGGGAAAGGGCGACCGGTGGGCGGTGCCGGCCCTGGTCGACGCCTTCCGGCGGGTGCCGGCCCGGTGGGGCGGCGGGGAGGGGATGGCCTCCTTCGTCGATGTCGACGACCTGGCGCGGCTCATCGCGGCGTTCGCGCTCGGCGCCGCGGCCGATGCCGGCGGCGTCCTGCACGCCCACCACCCGGAGCCGGTGCGCAACCGGGACCTGATGGAAGCCCTGGCCGGGCACCGCATACTGCCGGCGCGGCCCGCGACCGACTGGTCGTGGCTCAGATGCCTGGACGCCCTGGCCGCGACCCCGGGATGGGTGAGCGAACGTCAGTTCACGCTGCTGGCCCGGGACCACTGGTACCGCGCCGACGCGGCATGGGAACTCGCCGGGACCGCACCCGGGCCCGGTCCGCTGAGCCGGCTCGGCCCGGCGGCGCAGTGGTACAGGGAGCGGGGCGGGGTCGCCCCGGGGTGACGGCTATCTGCCAAAGCCTCAGCGGGATGGGGCGTGGACGGGCCGCGCCGGGCCGGGCGGCAGGTAGCGTCCGAAGCACATCCCGTCACCCCTGAAGGAGTGGAAATGCCCGATCTTTCGAACATCGTCAAGGCGTATGACGTGCGTGGCGTTGTGCCGGACGAGTGGGACGAGTCGCTGGCCGAGTTGTTCGGTGGGGCGTTCGTGGAGGTCACGGGTGCTGTGGCGATCGTGATCGGTCATGACATGCGTCCGTCGTCGCCGGGTCTGTCGGCTGCTTTTGCGCGGGGTGCGGCGGCGCGTGGTGTGGATGTGACGTTGATCGGGCTGTGTTCGACGGATCAGTTGTATTACGCGTCGGGTTCGCTGGGTCTGCCGGGTGCGATGTTCACGGCTTCGCACAATCCGGCGCAGTACAACGGCATCAAGCTGTGTCGTGCGGGTGCTGCTCCGGTGGGTCAGGACACGGGTCTGTCGCAGATCCGGTCGCTGGTGGAGAAGTGGTCGCGGGACGGTGCTCCGGTGGTTGCCGAGGGCACGGCCCCGGGCACGGTGACGGAGCTGGATTCCCTTCCCGGGTATGCCGCGCATCTGAAGGGTCTGGTGGACCTGGCGTCGGTCCGGCCGCTGAAGGTGGTGGTGGACGCGGGCAACGGCATGGGCGGTCACACGGTGCCGACGGTGTTCGAGGGGCTGCCGCTGGATGTGGTGCCGATGTACTTCGAGCTGGACGGGACGTTCCCGAACCACGAGGCGAATCCGCTGGATCCGAAGAACATTGTGGATCTCCAGGCCCGTGTGCTGGCGGAGGGCGCGGATCTGGGGATTGCGTTCGACGGTGACGCGGACCGCTGTTTCATCGTGGACGAGCGGGGTGTGGGGGTGTCGCCGTCGGCGATCACTGCGCTGGTCGCGGCGCGTGAGCTGGCCCGCAACGGCGGTTCGGGGACGGTCATCCACAACCTGATCACCTCCTGGTCGGTGCCGGAGGTGGTGCGGGAGAACGGCGGCACGCCGGTGCGTACGCGGGTGGGTCATTCCTTCATCAAGGAGGAGATGGCGAGGACGGGTGCGATCTTCGGTGGTGAGCACTCGGCGCACTACTACTTCAAGGATTTCTGGAACGCGGACACGGGCATGCTGGCCGCGTTGCACGTGCTGGCGGCGCTGGGTGGTCAGGACGGTCCGCTGTCGGAGCTGGTGGCTTCCTACGACCGGTATGCGGGTTCGGGTGAGATCAACTCGACGGTCGGCGACCAGAAGGCCCGGCTGGCCGCGGTGAAGGACGCCTACGGAGATATCGAGGGTGTCACCCTCGACGAGCTCGACGGCCTGACGGTGACGGGCGGGGACTGGTGGTTCAACGTCCGTGCCTCCAACACCGAGCCCCTGCTGCGGCTGAACGTGGAGGCGCGGGACGAGGCCACCCTGGCCAAGGTCCGCGACGAGGTCCTCACCCTCATCCGCGCCTGAGCCACTGGAGCCCGGTTCCCCGCCGAGCCGGGTTCCTCTGGGGGCGCCCGCTCAGGCGGGCCGCCGCCCGCCGAGTCCTCCATGCTCCTGCCGTTGCCGCAGGGCGTACGCGTACGCGGCCGACATCAGCGTCATGTGGTGGTGCCAGCCGGGGAAGGAGCGCCCCTCGAAGTCGAGGAGGCCGAAGTCGTCCGCCAGTGAGCCCAGTACCGCGGTGGACCGGCCCGCCTCCCGCACCAGGTGCAACAGATCGTCCATCCGGTGACGGTTCATGTTGGTGAGCCAGACGGGCCCGCCCGGCCGGCCCGGCCCCTGCCGCCGTTCGCCGAACAGCCGGTAGATCTGGTGTGTCCCACGGGCCCCCGGTTCGCCTTCCGGCACCCTGACCAGGGCCGAGTGGATGCGCTGCCGCTGCGGGCGGGCGTGGGGGCCGGTGAGCGGCGCGGAGCAGGGGTGGCTGGTGTTGCCCAGGCGGGCGAAGTCGCCCGCGGTGGCGTCGCCGCCCTGGGTCAGGCCGGCGGCGCGGACCGCGAGGGCGGGCGGGACGGACACCAGGAAGTCGTGGCCGCGGCGGCCGAGTACGCCGATCAGCGCGGCGGCGCCGCCGAGGCGGCTGAGGTCGGCGACCACGGGCGGATGCGCCGACGTGGTGCGGGCCGCGATCGAGTCGACGAGCTCCAGGACGAGGGCCTCCGGGGACTGGTGGGCGACCTCGGGCCGGATGCGCGCCCGGCGGCGCAGCACGGGATCCGCCACCCACGTCTCGGGGAGCGCGAGGCGCCAGTCGACGGGCACGGTCATGCCGTCCAGCGACAAGAAGAGGCAGAAACCCAGCTGGCAGTTGACGATGCGTCCGGCAGCGGGGTCGAAGCGGCGGTGCACGCCGACCGAGTGCTCACCGCGCTTGGGGAAGCACACCTGCCCGATCGTCCAGGCCCGTACCGGGTGCCGTTCCTCCACCCAGCGCAGCAGCTCGGTGCGGGCGGGATTCCAGTCCCAGGGGCTCGCGTTGATGAACTGCTGCAGGGACTGGGAGGCGGTGGGCGACTCGGTCACGGACGCCGCGAGCCTGCGTACGGACTTTTTCCCCGGGGTGGTGAGCAGCCCCTGCAGGTAGACCCGGGCCCAGCGTCGCTGGTCGGCCCTCGGTAAGTGGCCGAAGAGGCGCTCCGTGAACTCGGCCAGGTCCGTGTCGCCGGCGGCCCGGGCTCTGGTCCTTGTCCGTGTCGTCATCCGTCTCCCCCTCCACTGTGGACGCCGGCGTGCGCCGTCGCCTTCGTAGAATACAGAACGTTCGTTTTTTTTCTAGAGAACGTATGGCGCCCTCCCCGCGACTTCGGCACGTTGGGCGGGGGAGCCGGCGGCGCCGGTGACGGGGTCGGCGCGTGGTGGCGGGGCAGGGGCGCTTCTTCGACAAGTCGGCGTTGTGGGAGGCGGCCGCCGGGGCGACGCTGGAGGTCGCCATCTCCCCGCGGGCGCAATGGCGAGTGAGGAACGACCTGGATGGCAGTGATAGTGCAGTGGTGAAGCAAGAGCGCGGCGTACGCACCCGTAGTCATCTGATCTCGGTGGCTGCCGCTGAATTCGACCGCAATGGGTACGACGGGACCTCCCTCTCCCGGCTGAGCCGTTCCGCCGGAATTTCGATCGGGGCTCTCACCTTTCACTTCGCGGCGAAAGGAGAGCTGGCTTCGGCCGTGGAGGATTCCGGGCGGGCCGCCACCCGCAGAGTGGTCGAGGGGGTGACGTCCCGTGGCGGCCCGGCGCTGGACACCGTTTCCGCGCTCGTCCTCGCCCTCGGCGGGCTGATCGAGACGGACGCGGCCGTACGCGCCGCGGCGCGGCTGACCCAGGAGCGCGTCGGCGCCGGACCCGACTGGTGCGGATGCTGGCTCCCGCAGGTCAAGGAGCTCATGGTGCAGGCCGCGGAACAGGGGCAGCTGGACCCGGAGGTCGATCCGTGCCCCGCCACCCTGCTGACGGCGCATCTGGTGGGGGGAGTCGTCGCCAGGGCGCGCCGCGGCCGGGGCGAGCCCCCCGGCGCGGTGACCGGCGAACTCGGGGACCTGTGGCGGCTCATCCGGCGGGCCATCGCGGCGCCGACAGAAATGGAATTGCCCAAGTAGGAGAAGAAGCGGGGTAATTCAAGCCGCCGGAACGCGGGGCGCTCTAGCGTCGGTGGCATGAATTCACCTCACCGGATATCCAAGGCAGTGATCCCCGCCGCGGGGCTCGGCACGCGATTCCTCCCGCTGACCAAGGCCACACCGAAAGAAATGCTTCCGGTGGTCGACAAGCCGGCCATCCAGTACGTGGTGGAAGAGGCCGTCGCGGCGGGGATGTCCGACATCCTCATGGTCACCGGCCGCAACAAGCGGCCGCTGGAGGACCACTTCGATCGCAACTACGAGCTGGAGGAGGCCCTCCAGCGCCGGGGTGATCAGGACAAACTGAGGAGCGTCTGCGCCTCCACCGAGCTCGCCGACATCCACTACGTGCGCCAGCGGGATCCCAAGGGCCTCGGACACGCCGTCCTGTGCGCCGCGCCCCATGTCGGCCGGGAGCCCTTCGCCGTCCTCCTGGCCGACGACCTGATCGACCCCCGGGACCCCCTGCTCGCCCGCATGGCCGAGGTGCGGGAACGGCTCGGCGGCAGCGTCGTGGCCCTCATGGAGGTGGATCCGCAGGCGATCCACCTGTACGGATGCGCCGCGGTGGACCCTTCGGCGGGCGGCGACGGCGTACGCATCACCGAGCTGGTGGAGAAGCCGGAGCCCGGCACCGCGCCCAGCAACCTGGCCATCATCGGCCGGTACCTCCTCGACCCCGAGATCTTCGACGTCCTGCGGGCCACGAGCCCGGGGCGCGGCGGAGAGATCCAGCTCACGGACGCGCTGCGCGCGCTGGTCCGGGCCGGGCGTCCCGTGCACGGCGTGGTGTTCTCCGGCCGGCGCTACGACACCGGGGACCGCGCCGAGTACCTGCGCGCGACGGTCAGGCTCGCCTGTGAGCGCGCGGATCTCGGCCCCGAATTCCTGTCCTGGCTGCGGGAGTTCGTACGTACGGAAGAGCTCGTGGCGGTCTGAGTCGCAGCTCGGTGGGCGACCGGTGAACTTCCGCGGTCGCCCGCCCCACCAGCACCTGCCTCGCCAACTTGCCCAAATCTCAGCGGGGTTCGGGCTCCAGCTGGGTTACCGAACGGTAATTACGTAATTTCTTCCCCGTGGCCGCCGAACGGAGCGGCATCCGAACCACCGACTGCCGGGAAGGAGGTGAACCACATGGACAGGACGAACCCGCGACGTGAGCCGCAGACCCCCGGCGTCGCTGTCGCAGTCGACGTGCCGGTCGGCACCCTGCTCGCCGGCGACTCCCCCCGCACCGTGCACGTGGACGAGAGCCACGCACAGGCCCTCGCCCGCTCGGGCCGGACGCTACCGCCGCTGCTCGTGCACCGCCCCACCATGCGGGTCATCGACGGAACGCACCGGTTGCGGGCCGCCGTACTGCGCGGGCAGGACACCGTGGGAGTGACGTTCTTCGACGGCAGTGCCGAGGACGCGTTCGTGCTCTCGGTCGAGGCCAACATCAGTCACGGACTCCCGCTGACCCAGGCGGAGCGGACCTCGGCGGCGCTACGGATCCTGCGGTCCCACCCCGACTGGTCCGACCGCGGAATCGCGCGGCGGACCGGACTGGCGGCCCGGACCGTCGCGACGCTACGGCGCCGCGAGCCGCCGGGGCCCGCACCGCCGGGCCGCGTCGGCCAGGACGGCCGTCTCCGGCCGGCCGATCCGATCCGGGGCCGGGAGGCCGCCGCCAGGCTGCTGGCCGGCCGGCCCACCGCGTCCCTGCGGCAGATCGCACGGGAGGCGGGCATCGCGCCCTCCACCGTAAGGGACGTGCGGCGCCGGATCGGAGAGGGCGCCGATCCCGTACCGGCCGCCCAGCGGCGTTCCGCCGGGACCCCGGCCCCCGCCCCGCCCCCGGTACCCCCGCGGGGCCGGGGGCAGCCGCTGCCCGAACTGGTCACCGGCCTGTGCAAGGACCCCCTGCTCAGGCTGAGCGAGGCGGGCAGGCTCCTCCTGCGCATGCTCGACCTCCAGGTGAGCGGGCTGCGCCAGTGGGAGCGGATCGTCGCCGCAATACCCCCGTACCGCGTGGAGACGGCCGCCGCCGCGGCCGCCCAGTGCGCGCGGGACTGGCAGGAGCTGTCCGACGAACTACGGCGCCGCGCCTCGGCGCACACCCCTGCCTGAGCCGGTTTCCCCGGCGAGTACCGGCCTTCGACGTGGAAGGCCCCCAGTTGTGATCGAAAGGACGTATGGCGATGTCGGTTGTCGAGGGAGCGCGTGTTGACGCGGGTTCAGGGGAGGGGGGAGGAGCCGAGGGGCCCGTTCGTCTGGACGGGCGTCTGAAGTTGGTTCTTGTGGTGCTGCTGGTGGCGCAGTTCATGCTGGCGGTTGATTTCTCGATTCTGAATGTGGCGTTGCCGGTGATCGGTGACGGGCTTGGTTTCTCGTTGTCGAATCTGCAGTGGATCGCGACGTCGTTCGCGCTGTGTGCTGCTGGTTTCACGCTGTTGTTCGGGCGGGTTGCGGACCTGTTCGGTCGTCGACGGCTGTTCCTGGTGGGCCTTGCGGTACTGGGTCTGTCCTCGCTCGTGGGCGGTCTGGCGACGTCGCCGGAGATGCTGATCGCGGCGCGAGTGTTCCAGGGTCTTGCGACCGCCGCGGTGACGCCGGCCGGTCTGTCCCTGCTCACCACCTCGTTCCCCGAGGGTCCGCTCCGTGAGAAGGCCCTCGGCCTGAACGGTGCGTTGATGTCGGCGGGGTTCACGACGGGCGCGATCCTGGGTGGAGTGCTGACGGATCTGCTCTCGTGGCGGTGGGCGTTCTTCATCAACGTGCCGGTGGCGCTGGCGGTGTTGTTCATCGCTCCGACGGTGATCAAGGAGTCTCGTCCGGCGGTGCGTCCGAAGCTGGATGTGCCGGGTGCGACGGCTGTGACGCTGGGTCTGCTGGCTCTGATCTATGGGTTGACGCAGGCGGGTGAGCACGGTTGGGGTGCTCCGTCGGCGCTGGGTTGGCTGGCGGCGGGTGTGGTGCTGCTGGTCGTCTTCTATGCGATCGAGGCGAAGAGTTCGGATCCGCTGGTTCCGGTTTCGGTGCTGAAGAAGAAGACGGTCGCGTGGGGGAACATCGCGGGTCTGATCGCGTTTCTGACGGAGACCAGTCTGGTGTTCCTGATGACGCTGTATCTGCAGGAGGTGCTGGACTTCTCGCCGCTGACGGCTGGTCTGTCGTTCGGTGTGCTGGGCGTGGGCACGGTGATCGGTGGTTCGATCGCTCCGCGGGTGATCGGTGCGGTGGGTACGCGGTCGACGCTGATCATCGGTGGTGTGCTGCAGGCGGTGGCGACGCTGAGCCTGGTGGCTCTGGGTGAGACCTCGGCGTCGATGTGGCTGCTGCTGATTGCCACGTTCGCGGGTGGTGTGGGGAACATGCTGGTGATCGTCGGGTTCATGGTGACCGCGACGACCGGTCTGCCGGATCACGAGCAGGGCATGGCGACCGGTCTGGCGACGATGACGCAGCAGATCGGCATCACGATGGGCACGCCCATCATGTCGGCGGTCGCCGCCGCCAACACCGACATCCACGCGGGCATCACCACCGCGGTCATCGTCAACACCGCCATCGTGGTCGTCGGCATCCTGACCACCGTCCTCTTCCTCCGCGCCAAGGCCGCGAAGGACGTCGCAGCCGCCGGCTGATTTCCCGGCCGCAGAGATTCCCCTCCCTCCGGGAAGTGCCCCCGGCACGGTCGTCAGACCGCTCCCGTCGACCGTGCCGGGGCCGCCTCCCTCCTTCTCAAGGAACGTGATGGACCTCCGTATCGAAGACCGCGTGTACCTCGTCACCGGCGCGTCGTCCGGAATCGGCGAGGCAACCGTCCGCCTCCTGGCGGCGGAAGGCGCCACCGTCGTCGGCGTCGCCCGCAAGCCCTGGAACACCGAAGCCCTCGGCGACCGGGTCAGCACCGTCGCCGCCGACCTCACCGATCCCACCGCCGCCCGCCAGGTGGCCGACGCGGTCATCGAACGCCACGGCCGGCTCGACGGCCTCGTCAACAACGTCGGCGCGCTGCAGTCCCGTACCGGCTTCCTCGACGTGACCGACGAGCAGTGGAAGAGCACCTTCGAGATCAACTTCCACTCCGCGGTCCGCATGACCCGCGCCGCTCTGCCCGCGCTCCTGGAGACCGGAGCGGGCGCCCTCGTGCACATCGCGAGCGAAGCCGCCCGGTTCCCCGACCCGGGCATCGTCGACTACGCCGCCACCAAGACGGCGCTGCTGTCCCTGTCCAAGTCCCTCGCCGCGGAGTTCGGCCCGCGGGGCGTACGTTCCAACGTGGTCTCGCCCGGGCCCACCCGTACCGCGCTCTTCGACGCGCCCGGCGGTTTCGCCGAGCAGCTCGGCGAGCGGTTCGGCCTCCCGGCCGACGAGGCCGTCGACCACTTCATCCGCGAGGTGCGCCGACTGCCCAGCGGTCGCATCGGTACGGCCGACGACGTCGCCGGTGTGATCGCGTACCTGCTCTCCCCGCTCGCGGGGCAGGTCACCGGCGCCGAGTGGAGCGTCGACGGCGGCGCCCTGCGACAGGTCTGACCGGGCCGATGCGTGCTTCCCTGCTCGCCCTCGCCATAGGGGCCTTCGGCATCGGGACGACCGAGTTCGTCATCGTCGGTCTGCTCCCGGAAGTGGCCGACGACCTGTCCGTCTCCATCCCCTCCGCCGGCATGCTGGTCACCGGCTACGCCCTCGGTGTGGTCGTCGGCGCACCGCTGATGACCGCAGCCGGTGCCCGGCTGCCGCGCAAGACCATGCTCGTCGTCCTCATGGCCGTCTTCATCGCGGGCAACCTGCTCTGCGCCCTGGCCGGCGACTACACCGCCCTCATGGGCGGGCGGCTGATCGCCGCCCTCACACACGGCGCGTTCTTCGGGATCGGGTCCGTCGTGGCCGCCGACCTGGTGGCCCCCGACCGGCGGGCCAGCGCCATCGCCCTGATGTTCACCGGCCTCACCCTGGCCAATGTGCTCGGCGTACCCCTGGGCACCTTCCTCGGCCAGGAGTTCGGCTGGCGATCGACCTTCTGGGCGGTCACCGGCATCGGGGTCGTCGGGCTGCTCGGCCTCATCGCCCTGGTCCCGGCACAGCCGGCGCCGGAACGCGGAGCCCTGCGCGGCGAACTCGCCGTCTTCCGCAAGCCGCAGGTGTGGCTGGCGCTGACCACGACCGTCCTCGGTTTCGGGGGCGTCTTCGCCTCCTTCACCTACCTCGCGCCCATGATGACGGAACTGGCCGGCTTCTCCGACGGCGCGGTCGCCTGGCTCCTCGTACTCTTCGGCGTCGGGCTGTGCGTGGGCAACGTACTCGGCGGCCGGGCCGCCGACCGCTCCCTGATGCCCAGCCTGTACCTCATCCTGGGTGGCCTCTGCCTGGTGCTGGTGATCTTCACCTTCACCTCGCGGGCCACCGTGCCCGCCGCGATCACCCTGGCCGCCTTCGGGGCGATCGGTTTCGCGACGGTGCCACCGCTGCAGGCACGCGTGATGCAGCAGGCCGCCGGGGCCCCGGCCCTCGCCTCCGCGGCGAACATCGCGGCCTTCAACCTCGGCAATGCCCTCGGGGCCTGGCTCGGCGGTCTCGCCGTCGCCCATGGCCTGGGGTGGACCTCGCCGACCTGGATCGGTGCCGGACTGGCCGCGGCGGGACTGGGCACCGCGGCGCTCTCCGGCCGGCTCGACCGCAGGAGCCGCGGGCGTCATGCGCAACCGGGCGCATCGCGTCCCACCGCACCCCTCCCCACCGCACCCCTCCCCAACGCATCCGCTCCCACCGGACCGCTTTGCGCACAGCACCCTTCCGCCGGTGCCGGGTACGGCACCCATCCCATCGTCGAACAGAAGTCGAGGTAGACGCACATGAACGGTGTCGATCGCCGGACCATGCTCACCCGCAGCGCGGCCGTCGTCGGAGGCGCGGCGGTGGCCGGCGCACTGTCCGGGCCCGCCGCGGCCGCCGCCGACCACGCTCCCGGTGCCTCCGGAGCGGCGCCCGCGGCCGCCGGGACCGGATCCGTCGTCAGGCCGGGGGATCCGCGCTACGAAATGCTGACCACCGGGAACAACCAGCGCTTCGTGGCCCGCCCCGACTACATCAAGATGGTCCGCTCGACCGCGGACGCCGAACGCGCGCTGAGAGACGCGGTCCGTGCGGGCAAGCGGGTCTCGGTGCGCAGCGGCGGCCACTGCTTCGCCGACTTCGCCGCGCACTCCGGCACCCAGGTCATCATCGACTTCTCGGAGATGACGCACGTCGGCTACGACCCGAAGTTCCGGGCGTTCGTCGTGGAGGCCGGCGCCCGCCTGATCAACGTGTACGAGGCCCTGTACAAGGGCTGGGGCGTCACGATCCCCGGCGGCATCTGCTACAGCGTCGGAGCCGGCGGGCACATAGCCGGCGGCGGCTACGGCCTCCTCTCCCGGGCCCACGGCCTCGTCGTCGACCACCTCTACGCCGTGGAGGTGGTGGTGACGGACGGCCGGGGCGGCGTACGCACGGTCGTGGCCACCCGGGAGCAGAACGACCCGAACCGGGAGCTGTGGTGGGCCCACACCGGCGGGGGCGGAGGCAACTTCGGCCTGGTGACCCGCTATTGGTTCCGTTCCCCGGGGGCGAAGGGCTCCGAGCCCTCCCAGCAGCTGATCTCCCCGCCCTCGAAGGTCCTGGTGAGCGCGGTCGACTTCCCCTGGGAGCAGTTGACGGAGGCGAAGTTCACCCGGCTGCTGAAGAACTTCGGTGCCTGGCACGCGGCCAACAGCGCGCCCGACTCCCCGTACCGCAACCTCTCCAGCCTGTTCAACGTCAGTTCCAAGGCACACGGCAGCCTGGGCATGTTCACCCAGGTCGACGCGACGGTGCCGAACGCGAGAAAGCTGCTGGACGACTATCTGGCCGCCATTACGGCCGGTACGGGCGTCGTCCCGAAGGCGCTCACCCGCCCCACCGGCGAGCTGCCCGCCATGCCGCAGTTCGCGGAGCCCAGGACCCTGCCCTGGCTCCAGGCCACCAGACTGGTCGGCACCAACAACCCGGTCATCACCAATCCCACCTCACGCGGCGCGCACAAGTCGGCGTACATGAGGAAGAACTTCACCGACCATCAGATCTCGGCGCTCTACCGGTACATGAGCCGGCCGGACTTCAAGAACCCGGACACCATGCTGGTGCTGTTCTCCTTCGGTGGCCAGGTCAACGCCGCGGCGCCCGACGCGACGGCAAACGCGCAGCGCTCGTCCATCTTCAAGATGTGCTTCCAGACCTTCTGGCAGGACGAGGGCGAGGACGGGTACTACCTGGGCTGGCTGCGCGACTTGTACGAGGACTTCTTCTCCGCGACCGGTGGCGTACCCCTGATCGACGACAGCACCGACGGCTGCTACATCAACTACCCCGACCGTGACATCACCGACCCGCGCCGCAACCGCTCCGGCGTGCCGTGGCAGACGCTCTACTACAAGGACAACTACCCGCGCCTGCAGCAGGTGAAGAGGAAGTACGACCCGTCCGACTTCTTCCGCCACTCCATGTCGATCAAGCCCGCCCGGGGCTGACCTCCTTCCCCGACCGCCGTCCTTCCTCACCCGTCGTCCCTGTTCAGAAGCCCCGCACTCCGGTCTCCGGAGTGCGGGGCTTCTGTCGTTCCCGTACGACCGTTCGAGTGTCCGCCGGCGTTCGTTGACTCCCCGGCCCGCTCCGGGAAAGCTGGGTCCTGGCCGGAAGAGGGCAGCCGAAAAGCCCCTCGCAGTGAGATCCGATCCCCTGGCCACCACCCGTCGAAAAGGCCCGCGGCACCGCCGCACCGCGCCCTCGCACGCCCCTGCACCCGCCAGTACGCCCTCGCACTCCATGTCACGGCTCGATTCCCGACACGTCAGAAAGCAGAGGAAGCCATGCGTTCCGTCGCCGTAGTCCTCGGCACCCGCCCGGAAGCCATCAAGTTCGCGCCGGTCATCCGCGCCCTCCGGGAAGACCCGCGCTTCGAGCCCGTCGTGATCTCCACCGGGCAGCACCGCCAGATGCTGGACGAGACCCTCGACGCCTTCGGCCTCACCGCCGACGTCGACCTGAAGGTGATGGCCCCCAAGCAGACCCTCTCCCAGGTCACCTACCGGTCGCTGCGCGGCCTGGAGGACTACTTCGCCACCGCGCCCGCCGACGCGGTCCTGGTCCACGGAGACACCGCCACGACCCTCACCGGGGCCCTGGCCGGATTCCACCAGCGGATCCCCGTCGTCCACGTCGAGGCCGGACTGCGCAGCGGCCGGCTCGGCTCGCCCTTCCCCGAGGAGGGCAACAGACGGCTCGTCGCCCAGGTCGCCGCCCTCCACCTGGCGCCCACCCCCGGCAACCTGGCGAACCTGCTCCGCGAGGGCATCGCCGCCGACACGATCACGGTCACCGGCAACACCGTCATCGACGCACTGCGCTGGGCCAGCGGCCGCGCCGAGAGCTACGGCGCCCCCGCCCTGGCCGACCTCGACCTCGATCCGCGCCGGGTCGTCCTGGCCTCCGCGCACCGCCGCGAGGCCTGGCCGCACCTGCCGCAGATCGGCCGGGCCCTGGCCCGCATCGCCGACGAGCCCGGAGTGCGCGTCGTCGTCCCGCTGCACCGCAACCCGGTCGTCCGCGAGGCACTGCTCCCTTACATCGGCGGCCACCCGGGCATCACCGTCGTCGACCCGTTGCCCTACCTCAGCTTCTGCAAGCTCATGGGCCGCGCCGACCTCATCGTCTCGGACAGCAGCGGCAGCCAGGAGGAAGGGCCCGCGCTCGGCAAGCCCACCCTGGTCCTCGGCGACGTCACCGAGCGGTCCGAGGCCATCGTCGCCGGCACCGCCTGCCTCGTCGGCACGGCCACCGAGGGCATCGTCGCCCACACCCTGGAGCTGCTGCGCGACCGGGCCGCGTACGACCGGATGGCGAACGCCGCCAACCCGTACGGCGACGGACTGGCCACCGCCCGCACGGTCGCCGCGCTCGCCCACTTCTTCGGCCTGGGACCCGCGCCCGAGCCCTTCGTCCCCGACAGCGCCGTCGACGAGCTCAGCGTCGAGCTCGCCCGTACGGCCGACTTCGCCCGCACCTGAACCCCGGAGAGGAAGCAGCCGCATGAGCGCCACCCCGTCCGCCGTCGAACGCCCCCTGAACTTCAGCACCCCGTACCTGAGGGCCGCGCTCGTCCGCGACGCCGTGGACTACACCGTCGAAGGTCGCACTATCGTCGTCAACCCCGGTGTGACCCCCGTGACCATCGCGGAGACACCCCGCAAGACCATCCCCCCGCTCTCCTCGACCGTCCTCGCCGACACCCGCATCGAGAAGGCCGACGCGCTCCTCCTCCTGCGCAGCGCCCCCGACGGCACCGACATCACCGGCATCACCGCGGAACCCGGCTGGTCCCACCTCGCCGACCTCCTCGGTCCCGGCGAGTTCCCCCGCGAGACCGCCCTCCACCGCAGCCCCCAGGACGACATCAACACCGTCCTGTTCGACCCGGCCCACGTACTCGGCGAGCGCGAGAGCGCCATGGACCTGCGCGAGTTCAACGTCCGCGCCAACCTCTGGTTCTCACCCGCCGGAACCGACTGCGCCGTCCACAACAGCCACGACTTCATCGAGGTCCACACCCAGGTGCACGGCCTGGGCCGGATGCAGCGCTTCCGGGACAGCGACCACGCCTCGCTCTACCAGGACGTCCTGATGAGCCCCGGCTACACCACCCCGGACCCGTTCTGCGCCACCGGCCCCCAGTGCACCTACCACTACCCCTGGCACCAGTACCGGGCCGACACCGACTGCATCTGGCTCGCGATTGAGTACCACCCCGTGCCCCGCGCGCTGCGCACCCTCCACCCCGCGACCACCTCCGCCCTCACCTCCCTGGAGAGCCACTCATGACCGCCAACGGCACCGGCAAGAGCACCGAAACCGCTCTGCGCGCCCCGAAGTTCACCGCCGAGATCGTCGCCGACCAGCTCCGCGACGGCTACTGGCTGGAGGCGCCCGACATCGACGGCGACGGCCGGCCCGACCTGTTCGGCTACGGGCTGCGCCTCGGCGAGATCTACTGGTACGCGAACGACGGCGACTGGACCCGCCGGCTGATCGCCGACCGCATCAAGATGCCCGTCGGCGCCGACTTCGCCGACGTCAGCGGCAACGGCCACCCCGACGTCATCGTCTGCTACGACCTCTACGGCCCGATCGGCACGATCCACGACGCCAACACCGAAGGCGGCAAGATCGACTGGCTGGAGAACCCGGGCACCCCCGACAAGGACGAGTCCCGCTGGAAGCGCCACTACGTCGGCCGCGCCACCGGCATGCACCGCCTGCGCGCCGGCCACTTCACCCGCACCGACCGGCTCCAGATCATCGGCCTGCCGATCGTCGCCAAGGAGGACGTCCACGCCGTACTGCCCGTCGTGCTGTTCACGCAGCCCGACGACGTGCACACGGCCGAGGAGTGGCCGATGACCGTCATCGACGACAGTCACTTCCGGATGATCCACGGCGCAGAGAAGAAGAAGGGCCTGGTCCCCGGCTCCGAGCTCGAATCCCTGCTGCTGGCCTCCGACGAGGGCGTCACCTGGCTCTGGTTCGACGAAGCCCGCCAGGAGTGGGTCCGCGAGCTGATCGGCACCGGCGAGCTCACACAGTTCGAGCAGACAGGCTTCCGCGGCAGCGGCGACCTCAACGCGGGCCGGCTCGGCGACGACCCGATGGCCTACGTCGCCGCGATCGAGCCCTTCCACGGCAACACCGTGGCCGTCTACACCAAGGCCGGCGGCGGCGAGGGCTGGAACCGCGTCCTGCTCGACGTGTACGGCGACCCCAACGAGAACGGCGAGGGCCCCGGCCACCAGATCGTCTGCGCCGACTTCGACGGCGACGGCGACGAGGAGTTCCTCGTGGCCCTGCGCGGACCGTGGCCGTGGCAGGGCGTCATGTACTACAAGGCGATCGACGCGGCCAACGGCGTCTGGGCCAAGTGGCGGGTCTCCGAGGAATCCGTCGCCCGCATCGCCACCGCCGACTTCAACGGGGACGGGCGCCTCGACTTCGCCACCATCGCGTACTCCGTCCAGAACTACTACGTGGCCAAGGACGCCAAGCTCATGGTCTACCGCAACGAGATCGACCAGTAGGCCCGTTCCGTCCCTCCCGGCAGTCCCGTACGCCCCTTCGTGCCGCCGGGACCGCGCACCGCACGGCGGAGCCCGGTCCCGGCGGCTGCCCCCCCGACGAACCCCACTCCCGAAAGAGCGATCTCCTGTGGCCTCCACGACGCCCTCCGAAGCAGCGAAGCGGGCGAAGCTGCCCTCCCTCACCGGCCTGCGGTTCTTCGCCGCGCTCCTGGTCTTCTTCTTCCACTCGTCCCTGACCGACTCCCCGATACCGCCGAACGCCCCGATCAACCCCTTTGCCGACGCCTCGATCGCCGACGGGTTCTCCACGGCCTTCAGCAAGGCCGGCTACCTCGGCGTCTCGTTCTTCTTCGTGCTCTCCGGCTTCGTCCTCGCATGGGCCTCACGGCCGGGTGAGCGCGTCACAGCCTTCCTGCGCCGAAGACTCCTGAAGATCTTCCCGAACCACGTCGTCGTCTTCGCCGCCGCGATGATCCTCTTCGCCGGCGCCGCCGTCACCAGCGTCGCCGACTGGCTGCCGAACCTGCTCCTCGTCCACACCTGGTTCCCGCAGGCGAGCGTCAACCTCAGCGTGAACCCGCCGAGCTGGTCCCTCGGCAGCGAGCTGCTCTTCTACGTGCTCTTCCCGCTGCTCATCGTTGCGATCCGCAGGATCCGGGGCTCCGCCCTGTGGGTGTGGAGCGCCCTGATGGTCGTCGGCATGGTCGCCGTCCAGCTGATCTCGACCTACGTCGTCCCCGACACCCCGAAGTCGGCCATCACGCCCGTCTCCGACATGCAGTTCTGGTTCGGCTACCTGCTGCCGCTGGGCCGCGTGTTCGAGTTCGCCCTCGGCATCCTGCTCGCCCGCGTCGTCCTGGCCGGCCTCTGGCCGCGGCGCGTCGGCTTCGGCGCCGCCCTCGTCCTGACCGTCCTGGGCTACGCCGCGGCCATGATCGCCCCGTTCCAATACGGATTCGTCGTCGCGACGATCGTCCCGGTCGCCGCACTCATCGGAGCCACCGCCCAGGCCGACGTGGACGGCCGCGCCACCTTCCTGCGCAGCCGGCCCATGGTCTGGCTCGGCGAGGTGTCCTTCGGCTTCTACCTCGTCCAGGGCGTCACGATCTTCTACCTCCGCTCGCTGCTGGGTGAGAACACCTACAGCGTCCCGGTCGCCCTGCTGGTGATCGCCGGATTCTTCGCGGCCTCGCTGCTGGGCGGCTGGCTCCTGTTCCGCTTCGTCGAGATGCCCGCCATGCGCCGCTTCGGGCGCGCCAGGCCTCGTGCAAAGCCGGTCCCGGACCCGGCTCCGGCAGCCCCTGAGCCGGCCGGCGAGCGGACCCCGGTCACCGCGGCCGCCCGCGACTGACCGGCGATCCTGTCCGCTGCCCTCCGCCCTACTGCTCTCCGCCCGCGTCGGCATCCGCCGCCGCGGGCTTCGGGCTGCCGTGCCCGGGAGCGGCCGCCGGACCGGCGGTCAGGCTCGACAGCATGCGCAGCGCCGCGTCGGAGGGAGAGGACTCGGGGGCGCTGTAGAGCAGCATCCGGTGGTTGGTGCCGTCGGTGAGGTGCAGGTTCTCGAAATCGAGGGTGAGAGGCCCCACGACCGGATGGTGCAGCGTCTTGGTGCCGACGGTGCAGTCCCGTACGGGGTGCTTCGACCACAGGGAGGCGAAGTCGGGGCTCTGCAGCATCAGGGACCCGATCAGCTCCGCGAGCGCACGGTCCTGCGGATTGCGCCCGGCGACCAGGCGCAGGGCCGCCAGGGCGACCCGGGCCTCGCTCTTCCAGTCCGTGTAGAGCTCCCGGGTGTGCGGGTCGAGGAACAGCATCCGCGTGAGGTTCGGGCGGACGGCCGGATCGTCGGGGCTCGCCATGTCGACGTGCCCCGCGAGCAGGGCGTGGCCCAGCGGATTCCAGGCGAGCACGTTGTTGCGGCCGTCCAGGACGACGGCCGGGACCTGCGGCATCGCGGCGATCAGCCGGCGCGTGGTGTTGCGGGCGTACTCGGGACGCGGCGACTGGGCCCGCTTGGCGCGCGGCGGCCGGGCCAGGTTCATCAGGTGCGCGTGCTCGTCCGGGGTCAGGCGCAGGGCGCGGGCCAGAGCGTCGAGGACGCTGTCCGAGGCGTTCGTGCTCTGCCCCTGCTCCAGGTGGGTGTAGTACGTGATGCTCACGCCGGCCAGCAGGGCGAGCTCCTCGCGCCGCAGCCCGGGTACGCGCCGACGGGTGCCGTGGGTGGGGAGCCCGACGTCCTCGGGCTGGAGCTGGGCGCGACGAGTGCGGAGGAACTCGCCCAGGGCAGTCGGTGTGTCCATACGTTCCAGTGTGCCGGGGGAGGGCGCCGATCGGTGCCCGTGAAGGTGGCCCTGGGAGTGCTAGCTTGCCCGGCGCCAGCACAACCAGGGGGCTGGGTAACCCTCTCCGGCCGATCCAGAGTCGATGACGCAACAGCTCGTTGCGTGATCGAGAGGATGTGGGTCGGCGATGTCGGTTGTCGAGGGTGCTCGGGTCGATACGGGAACTGAGGGGCCCGTTCGTCTGGACGGGCGTCTGAAGTTGGTTCTTGTGGTGCTGCTGGTGGCGCAGTTCATGCTGGCGGTTGATTTCTCGATTCTGAATGTGGCGTTGCCGGTGATCGGTGACGGGCTTGGTTTCTCGTTGTCGAATCTGCAGTGGATCGCGACGTCGTTCGCACTGTGTGCTGCTGGTTTCACGTTGTTGTTCGGTCGGGTGGCGGACCTGTTCGGTCGGCGTCGGCTGTTCCTGGTGGGTCTGGCGGTGCTGGGTCTGTCGTCGCTGGCGGGTGGTCTGGCGACGAGTCCGGAGATGCTGCTGGTTGCCCGTGTGTTCCAGGGTCTGGCGACGGCGGCGGTGACGCCGGCGGGTCTGTCTCTGCTGACGACTTCGTTCCCGGAGGGTCCGCTGCGTCAGAAGGCGCTGGGCTTGAACGGTGCGTTGATGTCGGCGGGTTTCACGACGGGGGCGATCCTGGGTGGTGTTCTGACGGATCTGCTCTCGTGGCGGTGGGCGTTCTTCATCAACGTGCCGGTGGCGCTGGCGGTGTTGTTCATCGCTCCGGTGGTGATCAAGGAGTCGCGTCCGTCGGTGCGTCCGAAGCTGGACCTGCCGGGTGCGACGGCCGTGACGCTGGGTCTTCTTGCGCTGATTTACGGTCTGACGCAGGCGGGTGAGCACGGCTGGGGCTCGGGCGGTGCGCTGGGCTGGCTGGCGGCGGGTGTGGTGCTGCTGGTGGTGTTCTATGCGGTCGAGTCGAAGAGTGCGGCTCCTTTGGTGCCGGTGTCGGTGCTGAAGAAGAAGACGGTGGCCTGGGGCAATATTGCGGGTCTGATCGCGTTCCTGACGGAGACGAGTCTGGTCTTCCTGATGACGTTGTATCTGCAGGAAGTGCTGGACTTCTCTCCGCTGGCGGCGGGTCTGTCGTTCGGTGTGCTGGGTGTCGGCACGGTGATCGGTGGTTCGGTCGCGCCGCGGGTGATTGCCGCGACGAGCACCCGCGCCACGCTGATCGTGGGTGGTGTGCTGCAGGCGGTGGCGACGCTGAGTCTGATCGCGCTGGGTGAGACCTCGTCGAGCATGTGGCTGCTGTTGACCGCCACCTTTGCGGGTGGTGTGGGGAACATGCTGGTGATCGTCGGGTTCATGGTGACGGCGACGACGGGGCTTCCGGATCACGAGCAGGGTATGGCGACGGGTCTGGCGACGATGACCCAGCAGATCGGCATCACGATGGGCACGCCGGTCATGTCGGCCATCGCCGCCGCGAACACCGACATCCATGACGGGATCACGACCGCGGTCATCGTGAACACCGCCATCGTCCTCGTCGGCACCCTCACCACCGCACTCTTCCTGCGCACCAGGCGGTCCCACTGACGAAGTGCGTGCCTCCACTAAGGCAACTCCGCCTTGTGACAGCCCTGCCCCGGCCGCGAACGTTGGCCCCGGGCCCGGCGCGAGCGCCGGCTACCGATGGAAAGGAACCCCGATGGCCGCACCCACCGTCGTCAGCTGGGAGCAGGTGTCCGTCCCCTCCGCGTCCGGCCCTCTTCCCGCCCGGGCCTACCGGCCGGGCACCGGGTCACCGCAGGGCTGGCTGGTGTGGGCCCACGGAGGCAGCTGGCGCGCCGGATCCGCCCAGGACTGGCACGGCGCCACGGCCGAACTCGCCCAGACGTCCGGCTTCGGCGTCGTGAGCGTGGACTACCGCCTGGCTCCCGACGTACGCCACCCGGCCATGGTCGAGGACGTCCTGTCCGCCCTGGCCTGGGCCGGGGAGCAGGACCGGCCGGGCGGTGCCCCGCCCGTCCTGGCCGTCGGCGGGGACAGCGCCGGCGGCACCCTCGCCGCCTCCGCCGCGCTCGTCTGCCGCGACCGCGGGATCCCGCTGGCCGCACAGGTACTGGCGTACCCGCCGCTCGACCCCGGGTGCGCGGCGGCCTCGTACCACCGCTTCCCCGACCTCTTCCCCACGGCCTCCTACCTGATGGCGGCCTGGCAGGACTACCGGCAGCCGGGCCGCCCGGTGGCCGCGGACGGCACACGCCTGCACAGCACCCCCTTCGAGGCCGCCGACCTGCGCGGACTCGCACCGGCCGTCCTCGCCACCGGCGACCTCGATCCCGTCGGCGACGACGTGCACCACTACGGGCGGCTCCTGCGGGCCGCCGGGGTGGAGGTCACCCTGCGGGAATTCCGGCAGACGGGACACGGGGCGTTCCTGCAACCCGGCCGCGGCCCCGGCGGGCACCACCCGGCCGCGTCGCTGCGCGGCTGGCTGGGACGGGCCCTGCACCCCTTCCTCCCTCACTCACCGAACTGGAGCTGACATGACCACCACCTCCGGCGTCCCCAACCTCGACGCCCTGCTGCGCCACTTCGCCGATCTGCGCGACGGCATCCACGGCGGTGCCGTCACCCGGCCCGACAAGGAGGAGCACTTCCGTACCGCCGCGCGCCTGCTGGACCCGTACGCCCGCCGGGCGCTCGGCGAGCTCAACGACGAACTGCTCCTCGGGCAGGGCGTGATCGACGCCAGCGGTGTGCAACGCGCCGACGACGGCAGCCTCTTCCACGCCTGGACCCTGTGGTGGGACGAGCAGTCGGCCGCCGACATCCCGCCCGTCACGCTGTACGCGCACTACGGAGCCTCCTTCCACCACCCGCACCTGCGCGGAGCGACGGTCTCAGAATGGCCGCTGAACGTCTTCGACGACGCGCAGGCCGCCGCCGAACTGCCCACCCTGCACGCGATCGCCGCCGCCGACCTCCACAACCTCGTCTTCGAACGGGACTTCAGGATCGTGCCCGCGACGATGGCGGGCGCCACTGGTCTCCCCGCCCACCAGCACTGAAAGGCGGCCCGTCATGACGAAGCTGCGACTGTCCGTACTGGACCAGACCCCCGTCGGCGAGGACCACACCCCGGACCAGGCGCTGCGCGCGTCCGTGGACCTGGCCCGCAGCGCCGACGAACTCGGCTACACCCGCTACTGGGTCGCCGAACACCACGACTCGCCGGGCTTCGCGAGCAGCGCGCCGGAGATCCTCGCGGGCACACTGCTCGCCCGCACCTCGCGGATGCGGATCGGCACCGGCGGTGTGCTGCTGCCGCGCTACGACCCGGCGAAGGTGGCCGAGGTGTTCGGCGTACTGGCCTCCCTCCACCCGGGACGCGTCGACCTCGGGATCGGCCGGGCCGGCGGCCCCGCCCGCGACTTCCCGCAGCGGCTGGCGGACCTGCGCGCACTGCTGGGCGAGGGCGGGGTCGTCCCGCACGCGCCGGTCCCGCCGCAGATGTGGCTGCTGGGCGCGGGACGCGAATCGGCGCGACTGGCCGGACTGCTGGGGACACGGTTCGCCTTCGGGCACTTCTTCTCCCCGGTCGGCGGCCGGGAGGCGATCGAGGACTACCGCGCCCGGTTCCGTACCTCCACCGGCGTGAGGCCGGGCGGCGCGCTCGCGGTCCGCGTGGTGACGGCGGACAGCGCCGGCCGCGCGGAGGAACTGGCCCAGAGCTTGCTGCTGTGGCGCGCCCGCAAGGACCTCGGCCAGGACGGCCCGCTGCCGTCGTACGAGACCACGCGCCGCCACCGCTGGACGGGCGCGGAGCTGGAACGGGCCAAGGTGCACCGCGCGGCCCTGGTCTCCGGGGCGCCGGAGCAGGTGTCCGCGACCCTGACGGCCCTCGCCGGGAGCCACGGCGTGGACGAGCTGATCGTCAACACCCTGACCTGCGATCCGTCCGACCGCCGGCGCTCGTACGAACTCCTCGCCGAGACCTTCGCCCTCCCGGCGTCCCTCCCGGAGGCCGCGGCCCCCGTGGCAGCGTCGCGCGCCTGAGCACCGTCGGTCCACGGTGCGCGGAGACCCGGCGGGCGTCCGGGCGGGCGTCCGGGCGGGCGGACTCCGGCCGTTCGGGGTGGAGTCCGGCGATCGGCGTGCTGCATGATCGTCGGTGGATCGTCGGGACGAGGGGGAGACCATGGGCAGGCATGTCGGGTTCGAGCGACTGCACAACTTCCGGGACCTGGGCGGGTATCGGTCGGCCGACGGCCGGACCGTGCGGTGGCGGACGGTCTACCGGGCCGACTCGCTCGGCAAGCTGGCGGGCGACGACTGGGAGCGGTTCCTGGGGCTGGGCATCGGCACCGTGATCGACCTGCGCTATCCCTGGGAGATCGAGGCCAAGGGGCAGGTGCCCGAGGCCGAGCGGTTCCGGTACGTGAACCTGAGCATCGAGCACCGGCCCTACGACCAGGCCGAGATCGACCCGGAGCTCGACCCCTGGCGCTACCTCGCCGACCGGTTCGCCGAGGTCACCGAGGACGGAGCCGCCGAGATCCGGCAGGTGATCGAGGAGGTGGCGCAGGCGCCCGGCCCCGTCGTCTTCCACTGCACCTCGGGCAAGGACCGGACCGGGCTGATCGGCGCGTTCGTCCTCACCCTCCTCGGGGTGGAACGGGCCGACGTCCTCGCCGACTTCGCGCTGACCGAGCTGGCCACCGAGCGCCTCGCCGCGGACTGGCGGGCCGCCAACCCGGGCCGGGTCATGAAGTGGCCGAGCTACGGCCGCGCCCCCGCCGTCGTCATGGAGCTGGTGTTCGGGGACCTGGAGGCCCGGTACGGATCGGTGGAGGGCTACCTCGGGGAGCGGGCCGGGCTGTCGCAGCGGACCGTGGAGCGGTTGCGCTCCCGCCTGCTGACCGCCGACAGCCGCTGACCGGCGGCGGCGCCCGCGCGACGTGAAGTCGCCCTGGTGGGGCCACCGGCGCATCTCCTACCATCGGAACACGGGTGGGGGAGGGGGTGCGTTCATGGCGGCACACATGGGGCGGCTGGAACGCTTCGTTGCCTGGGTGCTGCGGAACGCCGACGTCGTGGTCGCCCTGGGCATCGCGATGGCGGTCGGACTCCTGGACATCTTCGGCGACGTCATCAGTGACGACGTCTCCTCCGGTGCCACCCTCGTCGTCCTCGGCCTCCTCGCGACCGGGTCGCTAGTGGAGCGCGTACGCCGCCCCGCCAGCATCCAGGAGGCGATGAGCGGGACGCGCCAAGCCCTGGAAGACCTCGCGATGGTGCGTTCGCTCTCGGGCAACGAGGTCGGCGAGGCCCTGCGCAAGGCCCGCCAGCAGACCAACCTCTGGTACTTCAAGGGCGGTACGGGCACCTACCTGCGGGCGGTCACGCTGCCCCAGTGCGTGAGCGCCGCGAAGGAACACCGTTCCCAGCTCAATGTGAAGATCGACATCGTCAATCCGGCCGACGAACGCGCCTGCGCCGCATACGCCCGCTTCCGGCAGATGTTCGGAGTGCAGCGCCGCGGCGACGAACCGTGGACCACCGACCGGGTCCGCCGGGAGTCGTACGCGACCGTCCTCGCCGCCTGCTGGTACCAGCGGCAGCTGACGACGCTCGAGATCAGCGTGCACCTGTCCGCCGCCGTGCCGACCCTGCGCTTCGATCTGTCCGAGACCTGCCTGATCATCACCCAGGACGACCAGTCCCGGGTGAACCTGCTGGTGGAGCGCGGCCAGCCGCTCTACGACTACTACGTGACCGAGCTGCACCAGAGCCGCGAGCAGGCGACCGTGCTCGACCTGCGCGTCGCCTCGCCGCTCGGCCAGGAGCCCACCGTCGACGAGGTGCGGGCGCTCTTCGACGGCCTGCGGCTGCCCCTGCCGCGCGTCTTCACCGACAGCGACATCGGCAAGATCATCGAGAAGGCACTGCATGCGGAGGACCCCTACAGGAGGTGATGCGCTCCGGCGCGTGCCATGGACCACGAGCTCGAAAGGACTCTTGTCGCCCTGGAGGAAATCGCCTCCGGGACCCGGGAGTTGCGTGCCGTCCGCCATCCGCTCGGATTTCTGTGCCTGCCCCTGCTGAGAGAGGGCCCGCACGGAATCTGCGTACACCTCTTCGACACCGACGACCACGCCGAACCGGACGCGTCACCGATGCACGCCCACAGCTGGGAACTGCGCAGCCGTGTGCTGTTCGGGCGGGTGGCCAACCTGCCGGTACGGACCGGCGTGGTACGGGACGGGGAGGACGGCGCGACCCACCGGGTCTTCGAGGTGCATAGCGGGAGCGACGGCGTGGACGATATCCGGCCGACCTCCGTCCTGGTGCGGAGCGAACCGGGCCCCGCCCTCGTCAGCTCCGGCGGGGAGACCTACACCCTGGCGGCGGGCGAGTTCCACGCCACCGCCCTGGAGGGCGCGGAGCCCGCGGCCACCCTGGTGCACGGCATGTCGGTCCCCGGCCGGCTCGACCTCTCCCTCGGCCCGCTCGACGGCGGGCCGCGCCGCACGACCCGCCGGCTGTGCGACACCGCGCAGACCGTGCGCAGCGTCCATACCGTCCTCAGGAGGATCGATGCCCAGCAGCGGGCCTGATTTCGACCACGAGAGGCAGATCGCCGTCGCCGCCGCGCAGGAGGCGGGCCGCCTGCTGCGCAGCCGTTTCGGCACGGCGCGGTGCGTGCGTACGAAGGGCGGGTCCGGGGACGTCCTGATGGACCTCGACCTCGCCGCCGAGAAGCTCGTCCTGCGCCGCTTGCAGCACCACTTCCCGCACGACCGGATCCTGTCCGAGGAGGCCGGGCTGCTCGACGCCGCGGGCGAACGCACCTGGCTGGTCGACCCGCTGGACGGCAGCAACAACGTCGTGATCGGGCTGCCCACCTACGCGGTGGGAATCGGGTTGTGCCTGGGAGGCACCCCGGTGATGGGGGTGGTGCACGAACCGGTCACGGGGGAGACCTGGCACGCGGTCAGGGGATACGGGGCCCACGGGCCGTCCGGCGCTCTGCCCGGCCCCGGCCGCACGCTGCCGAGCCCCGGGCCCGTCGTCGCCTGGACGCAGGGATACGCCGTGGAACGGGGCGACGCGAGCGCCGTGGCCCTGCGCGCAGTGCTGGAGCTGCGCTGCCGGCGGGTCCTGCAGCTGTGGGCGCCGCTGCTCGGCTGGAGCCTGCTGGCGCGCGGCACCATCGACGCGTTCGTCGGCTACCGCGCCGAGGGCGTGGACCTGCCGACCGGGGCGCTGCTCGCGGCCGAGGCCGGGGTGGAACTGCGCACCCTGTCCGGGGCGGCGTTCAGCCCCGGCTTCGCGGGGGCCGACACCGGGCGCAGCTTCGTCGCGGCGCGCGGCGAGACCCTCGCGTACCTGCTTGCCGACGTGGGCGCCGTCACCCGAGACACGGCCTAGGAGGTCGCCGCCAGCGCCAGCGTCGCGGCCAGGGTGCCCGCCACCGCCAGCACGAACCCCGTACCGAAGAAGCGGCCCAGGTCGATCCGGGTGCCGTGCCAGCGGCACCGTTCGAACCACAGCAGGGTGGCCAGCGAGGCCCACGGCGTGATGAGCGGGCCCACGTTGACGCCGATGAGCTGTGCGAGCAGCTGCTCGTGGTTGGCCACCGGGATGGCCGCCTCGCCGGCCAGGTACGCCGGGAGGTTGTTCAGCACGTTGGAGAAGCCCGCACCGACCGCCGCCGACCTCAGCATGCCCACCAGGTCGTTGTCGGACCCCATGGCGGCGGCGAGGATGTCGTGCAGTCCGTGCGCGTTGACCGTCTCCACGACCAGGAACATGCCCGGCACGAGGACCAGGAGCCGCCACGGGACCAGGGAGAGGCGCAGCGTCTCCCGGCTGCGCACCCAGAAGGCCACCACCACGATCAGCGCGGCCGCCATCGACGCCGACCACAGCGGTACGTCGGCCAGCAGGATCGCCAGCAGGAACCCGGCGCACGCCACCGCGCACACCCGGAACAGGACCCGGTCCACGGGCCGCGGCAGGGGCGGAGGCGTGTAGCGGGGCTCGCCGCGGCGGCCCGGGCGCCAGTAGAAGACCCAGAGGCAGACCATCGTGACCGCGATCGCCGCCAGCTGCGGCGCCCACATGGTGGCGGCCATCTCCGACGGGGTCAGCGCGATCCGGTCCGCGGCCAGCAGGTTCGTCAGGTTCGACACGGGAAGCAGCAGGCTCGCCGTGTTCGCCAGCCAGACCGTGGTCATCGCCAGCGGTACGGGCGCGATGCCGACCCGGGTCGCCAGCGCGAGCATCACCGGGGTCAGCAGAACCGCCGTCGTGTCCAGGTTGAGGGTGATGGTAGTGACGGACGCGAACAGCACGCAGAGGCAGAAGAGCAGGGGATACCGCCCGCGGCCCGCCCGTGCCACCCAGGTGGCGACGACGTCGAAGACCTCGGCCTTGCCGGTCAGCTCGGCGAGGACGATGACGGTCGCCAGGAACACCAGCAGCGGACCGACGCGCTCCATCACGTCCGAGGCGTGCCCGGTGGGCAGCAGTCCCGTGGCGACGCACAGTGCACCGAGTGCGAGCAGGCCGCCGGCGAGCCAGTCCAGTGGATGCAGACGCCTGAGGAAAGACACGGCGAACAGGTTCGCACATACACACGCCCCGGCATCAGACGGGGCGGACGGAACCGGACACGCCCGCCCGGGCGTCCCGGGGGGCGTCCCGGGGGAGGCCACCTCGTCCTTGCCGGGACGGGCCCGCAGGCGAGGGCACCGCCCTACGATGGAATCATGATGACGGACGGGCAATTCGGCGCTCCCGCAAGAGAGTTCGACTTCTTCATCAGCTACTCCCCGGCAGACGAACAGTGGGCCGTCTGGATCGCCTGGACCCTCGAGGAGGCCGGCTACCGCACGGTGGTGCAGGCCTGGGACTTCGTACCGGGAACCAACTTCATAGACTTCATGGACCGGGGGGTCAGCGAGTCCCTGGCGGTCATCGCCGTCCTGTCACGCCACTACGAGCGATCCACCTACGGTCGCATGGAATGGCAGGCCGCGCTCCGGGCCTCGCCCGAGTCGCCCGAACGGAGGCTGCTGACCGTCCGGGTGGACGAGATGCCGATCGAGGGCCTCCTCGCCACGATCACCTACGTCGACCTCGTCGGCGTGGCCGACATCGACGCGGCCCGCTCCCTGTTGCTGAACCGGGTCGGGCAGGCCGTCGACGGCCACGCCCGCCCGGGACGCCGTCCCGGCTTCCCCGGGAGCGGATCGGGCGCCGCCGTCCGCCACCGGGAGCAGCCGAATCCGGGCCGGCCGCAGCCGAGCGCGCTCGCCGGCCCGCCCTGGTCGGGCCGCAGGCGGCCGGCCAGGGCGCCGCTCTATCCGCAGGCCGCCGCGACCGGCGCCGGCGCCGCCCAGGACGCCGTGACCGTCCTGCACCTGGCCGGGCCCGACTTCGGCCGCGGCCGCGAGCCCGACTCGCTCAGCCGCCAGATCCGCGGCGACCTCATCATGCTCAGGGACGCCGGCGCGCCCGCCCCCGATCTGCTGGTGGTGACCGGGGACCTCACCGCCTCCGGCAGCCCGCGCGAATGCGACCAGGCCCTCAGCTTCCTCACCGCCCTGCGCTCCCAGCTCGACCTGTCCCCCCAGCGGGTGATGGTGGTGCCCGGCGCCCAGGACGTGAACCAGGCCGCCTCCCAGGCGTACTTCCACACCTGCGAGGCCGACGAAGTCGCACCGCAGCCCCCGTACTGGCCCAAGTGGCGCCATTACACCCGGCTGTTCCGCGGCCTGTACCAGGGCCTGGACACCGTCTTCGACAGCGACCAGCCCTGGACCCTCTTCCCCGTGCCCGAACTGAGCACGGTCGTCGCCGGATTCAACTCCTCCATGGCCTACAGCCACCGCCCCGAGGAGCAGTACGGCTTCATCGGCCGCGACCAGGCCGCCTGGTTCGCCGAAGCCATGCGCCGGTACGAGGAGGAGGGCTGGCTGCGCATCGGCGCCCTCCGCCACCCGCTCACCGACGGCCGCCGCCCCGGCGACGCGGTCGGCGGCCCCGGCGGGCTGCGGGACGCCGACACCCTCGCCCGGCTGGCGGCCCCGAGGCTGCACCTCCTGCTGCACGGGCCGACCGGTGGCCCGCGCACCGCCACCGGGGACCCCAGCCGCAGCCGGCTCGCCGGCCCCGCCGGGGAACTGCCGCTGTTCGGCTCCGCGGCCCCCGCCAGGTTCCAGCTGCTCCAGGTCGGCGCCGAGGGCGTGACCCGCTGGGACGACCGGATCACCTCCGCGTCCGAGACCATCCCCGCCGCGTGGCGGCAGACCCGGCGGGTCTTCCCCGTACCGGAACTGCCCGCCGTCATCGACGCCCCGCGGACCACCGGGCGGGCTCCGCTGGACGATCCGGCCGCCTCGCTCGCCGAACGGGTCAAGGAGATCTGCCGGGTGCGCAGGGAGGGCGTACGGCTGCGCGACGTACCGCGCCGCGAACCGGGCGACATGGCGCAGATCATGGCCACCTGGCAGGAGCAGGAGGACGGCATCGTGCGGCAGCAGCGCATCGCCGTCCACCCCGGGCGCCCCACCGAGGAGGAGGTCGACCGCTTCATCGCCCAGGTGCACGCGACCGACACCGGCTCCGAGGCCGTCCTGGTGTACGCGGGCGACGCCCCCGCCGGCGGGCTGCGCCGCCGGGCCGCCGGCCACGGCGTCCGGGTCAGCGTGCGCAGCTTCATCGAGTTCCAGGGCCTGCTCGACCTCCGGGGCTACGTCGCCGCGCAGAGCGCCCGGCTCAGCGACAGCGAACAGTACGCCCCCGGCCTCTACCTCCCCCAGCGCTACCGTGACGCCGACCGCCCCGACGGCAGGGACGGTACCGGCCAGGAACGTGACGGACTCGTCGAGGAGCTGCTGGAGCTCCTGGAATCCGATCACGGCCGGTTCGTCCTGCTCCTCGGCGACTTCGGACACGGCAAGACCTTCGCCCTGCGCGAGCTCGCCCGGCGGATCCCCGAACAGCTCCCGCACCTGACCCCGCTGCTGATCCCGCTGAACTCCCTGGACCGGGCGCACAGCCTCGAAGGCCTCGTCGCCGCGCACCTGGCCGGCCACGACGTCGACACCATCGACCTGCGGGCCCTGCGGTACATGCTCGCGCAGGGCCGCGTCGTCCTGCTCTTCGACGGCTTCGACGAACTGGTCAACCGGGTCAGCTACGACCGGGCCGCCGACCACCTGCAGGTCCTCCTCGACGCGGCCGTCGACCACGCCAAGATCGTCGTCAGCAGCCGCACCCAGCACTTCAAGTCGCACGCCCAGGTCCTCACCGCGCTCGGCGAGCGCGTCGGCCTGCTCCCGCAGCGCCGGATCCTGGCCGTCGAGGGCTTCACCCCGGCGCAGATCCGCTCCTACCTGGTCCGCAGCTACGGCGACGAGGGCGCCGCCGACCGGCGCTACCAGCTCCTGCGGAACATCCCCGACCTCCTGATGCTCTGCCGCAACCCCCGGCTGCTCTCCTTCGTCGCCGACCTCAGCCAGGACCAGCTGCGCGCGGTCGCCGGAGCGGGCCGGGCGCTCAGCCCCGCCCGGCTGTACGAGGACGTGTTCACCTCCTGGCTCGGCCACGAGGAACGGCGCGGCCAGGGCGGCCCCGGCGCGCCGCCCGGCCTCACCGCCGACGAGCTGTGGGCGGCGGTCACCGCGCTGGCCTGGCGGCTGTGGGAGAGCGGACGCAGCGCCCTGCGGCTCGACGAGCTCACCGAGACCGTGGCCGGCACCCTCAGCGAACTCACCGAGTCCCCGCTCACCCCCTCCGAGCGCGCCCAGGCGGTCGGCGCGGGCAGTCTGCTGGTCCGCAGCGACGACGGGGTGTTCCAGTTCATCCACGGATCCGTCATCGAATGGCTCGTGGCGAGGGAGGCCGCCCGCCAGCTCGCCCTCGGCGCGCACACCCTGCTCCTCGCGCGCCCGCTCAGCCAGCTCGCCGTCGAGTTCTTCTGCGACCTCGCCGACCACGAACAGTGCGCCCGGTGGGTGCGCGACGTCCTCGACGCACCGGGCCGCGCCGTCAGCGAGGCCGCCCGGGCCAACGCCGTGCGGATCTCCGACCGGCTCCGCGTCCCCGCCAACGCCGATCTGCGGGGCGCCCGGCTGGCCGGTGAGGACCTCTCGCACCGCGACTTCTCCGGCGTCGACCTCACCGACGCCGATCTGACCGACGCCCGCCTGATCGGCGCGAACCTCTCCGGCGCCCTGCTGCGGCGCACCCGGCTCACCGGCGCCCGCCTCGACGGGACCGACCTCAGCCGCGCCGACCTCACCGGCGCGAACCTCAGCCGGGCCCGGCTCACCCGTGCCGACCTGCGGGGCGCCCTGCTGACCGGAAGCCGCTGGCACCGGGCCGCGCTCATCGACGTGACGATGGATGACGGGACCCGGTCCGCCCCCGAGCTCGGGACCGCCGCGATCGCCCCCGGGATGCCGGTCGACGCCGGGTTCCGGCCCTCGGCCGTCGGCGTCCCGTACGGCTTCGGCATGCGCACCAGCCGCCTGCCCGAACCCATCGCGTACAGCGCCGACGGCGAACTCCTCGCGGTCGGCAGCGAGGACGGCTCCATCCTGGTCTGCGGCGCCGACGACGGCCGGGCGGTGCGCACCCTCCAGGGACACGAAGGACGCGTGTACGCGGTGAAGTTCCGGGCGGACGTCATCGCCACCGGCGGCTCCGACGGCGCGGTGCGGCTCTGGGACCCGGTCACCGGAGCGTGCCGCCACCACCTGCGGGTCCACCCCGACGGAGTGTGGCCGGTCTCCTTCGACGCCGACGGCACCCTGCTCGCCACCGGAGACCGCGAGGGCCTGGTCACGGTCTGGGACGTGGCCACCGGCGAGCCCGTGCACCGGATGCCGGGCCACACCGCTCCCGTCTACACGGCGGTCTACGGCCCGGACGGCCTGCTGCTCACCGGGGACGCGAACGCGACGGTACGGCTCTGGGACCTGAACACCGGGCACTGCGTCCGGGAGATCGAGGGCCATCAAGGAGCCGTCTACCGCGCCCGGTTCAGCCCCGACGGGACCCTCTTCGCCACCGCCGACCGGGGCGGGGCCGGACAGGGCGGCACGGTGCGGATCCGGCGCACCGCCGACGCGCGGCTGCTGCACGAGTTCACCGGACACACCGGCCGGGTGTACGTCCTCGACTTCCACCCCGACGGGACCCTCCTCGCAAGCGGTGACACCGACGGCCAGGTGCGCCTGTGGGACCCGGTGGTGGGCACCCCCGCCGGAATACTCGAACGGGGCACCGGAGCCGTCTACCAGGTGCTGTTCGGCGACGATGGGAAACTCCTCGCGGCCTGCGACAGCAATGGCGCCGTCCGGCTGTGGACGGTCACCGGGCGCCCCCACGGACACACGATCGCCCTCCACCCCCAGCAGCCGACCGAGCACCGCGGCACCGCCTGGGCCTGCGCCTTCCGGCCCGGCGACAGCCAGCTGCTCACCGTCGGCAACGACGGCGGGGCCCAGATCTGGGACGCCGCCACCGGCCAGGGCAAGCGCATCCTGCGCGGCCACGGCCGCCGGATCAGCGGTGTCGCCTTCAGCGCGGACGGCACGCAGCTCGCGGCGGCCGGCAACGACGGGGTCGTACGGCTCTGGGAGGCGGGCACGGGACGGCGTACGCACGAACTCACCGGCCGCGGCGACCGGCTGGTCTCGGCGGCGTTCAGTCCGGCCGGAGCCGTGCTCGCCACGGCCAGCAACGACGGCGACATGTACCTGTGGGACCCGGTGGGCGGCACCTATCTGCGGGAACTCGACGCCGAGACCGAGCACGTCTGGGCGGAGGCCTTCAACGCCGACGGCACCCTGCTCGCCACCGCCAACGACGACGATTCCGTCCGCGTCTGGTTCCGGCCCACGGGTTCCCCCGTCTCCGCGCTGACCGGGCACCGGGGCCGGGTCCGCTCGATCACCTTCCGCTCGGACGCCGATGTCCTGGCCACCGGCTGCGACGACAGTTTCGTACGGGTGTGGGACGCCCGGAACGGCGCTCTCCTGCAGCAGCTCGGCGGGCATGCCGACCGGGTGTACGGCGTCGCCTACGGCCCGGGCGGGGCCTGGCTCGCCAGCGCGAGCTGGGACGGTACGGCCATCGTCTGGCGGGACGGGCAGGCCGGTCCACGCCTGCGCGGGCGGGGCGGCCGGCTGTGGGCGGTGGCCGCCCATCCGAGCCGCCCGCTGGTGGCCACCGGGGGCGACGACCGGTCCGTCTGCCTGTGGAACGCCGAGACGGGCGAGCACGTCGGCGACCTCGTCGGGCACACCGGCCGGGTGCTCTCGCTCGCCTTCTCCCCGGACGGCACGACCCTGGCGAGCGGCGCCGAGGACGGCACCGTACGGCTCTGGAACCTCCCGGCGGACGGGGACCCGGAGCCGGCGTCCCTGCGGGCGACGCTGATGGGCATGGAGGGCGGCTGGGCGGCGCTGACACCGTCCGGCGGATACAAGTACGAGGGTGATGTGGCCGGCGAGTTCTGGCACGTCGTGGGCATGTCCCGGTTCACCCCGGGGGAGCTCGACGCGTACCTGCCGGGCATCCACCGGCTGCCGCTCGGCGAGGAGCTCTGACGCCCCGACGGCCGGGCCGCCCCCTGGACCTGCTCCCGGACGGGGTCGTCGACCGCTTCCGCGCCGCCCGCCGGCCGGCCGTGGACGCCGCGACCCTGCCCCGCGCCCGCGGCTGGGCGGCGCAGCGAGCCCTCGGCGGCGTCCTCGTCGGCGAGGCGGGCGTCCGCGGCCGCCCGGGCGGCAAGCCCACCTGGGCCCACCCGCCCAGGACGCACTGCGACGCCTCGTGGCGACGGCGGGCTGACGGACCGGCGGTCGCCTCAGCCGAGGGAGGAGACGGACGGGACGACGACCCCGTAGAGATCGGCGATCGTCGCGAGCGCGGCGTGGTGGAGCTGTTCGGCGGACACCTCGGCCACCGCCGTCCGCAGCGGCCGGGTCGCACACGCGTCCGCGACCACCGTGGGCCGGTTGCCCTGCAGGAAGGCCCCCTCCGCGGTGAAGGTCACGCACATGTGGGTCATGAACCCGGCGAGTATGACGTCCTTGTGGCCGGCGGCGTCGACGTGGTCGCCCAGGTCGGTGTCCACGAAGGCGTTGGGGACCGCCTTGACGACCACGGCCTCGCCTTCCGCCGGAGCCACCCGGGGGTGGATCCGGCCGATCTCGGCCCGGATGTCGTACGGGCCTCCCTCGCCGCCGTCGTTGATCACATGGATCACCTTCGCCCCGGTCTCACGGGCCCGGGCCAGCAAGGCGGCGCCCGCGTCGACGGCGGCCTCCCACCCCGTCAGCTCCATCACGCCCCGGGTGTAGGTGTTCTGGTAGTCGATCAGGATCAGCGTCGCCGCGGCCGGTGACGCCGGGCTCGGGTCGAGGCCGCTCAGATCGCGCAGGGTCGTCCTGGACATGGAAATGCCCTCCTGGGGTGTCGCTTCGAGAGGTTCCAGCCGCAGTGCGGCGGCTGTGTCCCCACGCTAGGAGCCACCCCTGATGTCGGCAATGTCATCCAACCTGCAGAAACCGACATACCGTGGGGCCCGACAGGCTTCCTCGCACCGAACGGAGACCCCGTGAGCACCGTGGAACGGTTCGTCGTCGTCGTCCTCTTCGACGGTGTCGACCTGCTCGACGTGACCGGCCCGCCCGAGGTCTTCGCCCTGCTGCGGCGCGAGGTGGGCGACGCGACGGGCTACCGCGTGGCCCTCGCCGCCGAGACCCTGGACCCGGTCACCACCTCCGCCGGGGTCCGGATCCTGCCCGATCTCACCCTCGGGGAGGTGGCGGGCCGGAGCATCGACACCCTGCTGGTGCCCGGATCGGTCGAGGTCGACGACCGGGGCCGCATCCGCGCCCTCGCCGACCCCACGGTGGTCGACCGGGTCCGGACCCTCGCCGCCACGAGCCGGCGCGTCGCGTCCGTCTGCGTGGGCGCGCACATCCTCGCGGACGCCGGGCTGCTGGACGGCAGGCGGGCCACGACCCACTGGTCGACCGCGCAGCAACTCGCGGACGAACACCCGTCCGTCGAGGTCGACGCGGATCCGATCTTCATCCGGGACGAGGCGGTGTGGACCGGCGCCGGGATCAGCGCCTGCCTCGACCTCTCGCTCGCCCTCGTCGCCGAGGACTTCGGCGAGACCGTCGCGCTGCGCGTCGCCCGGCAGCTGGTGATGTACCTGAAGCGGCCCGGCGGGCAGAGCCAGTTCAGCGTTCCGCTCGAACCCCTGTCGACCACACGGCGCATCGAGGACCTCCGTCACTACATCACGCGGAACATCGCCGGGGAGCTGAGCGTCGCCGACCTCGCCGAGCAGGCACACGTCGGCGAACGGCAGCTCGCCAGGATCTTCAGGACGGAGCTGGGGACGACGCCGGCCGCCTACATCGAGTCGGCCCGCGTCGAAGTGGCGCGCAACCGGCTGGAGTCGACGGACGACACCCTCGAACGCGTCGCGACGGTCTGCGGGTTCAACACCACCGACACCCTCGTGCGCGCCTTCCGGCGCAAGCTCGACACGACACCGACGGAGTACCGCAGCCGCTTCCGGTCGCCCTCCGCCTGAACGGCAGCCGTACGGGGCCCCGGGGGCCGTACGGGGCCGGCCCGGGGCCGTCCGGGAGACGGCCCGGACGGCCCCGGCTCGCTCAGGCCGCGGGGAAGCCCAGCAGGGCCACCGGCTGGGAGGTCGGCTGCGGCGAGCCGCCGGCCGGCTCGACGGTGACGCCCATCCCCGTCGCCCCGTTGACCGGGCCGGCGAGCAGGGTGGCCGCCGCCGGGCTGCCGGTGTCCATCAGGCCCGCCGAACGCATCTTCCCGCCGTCGGCGTACCAGAGCTGGTACACCTTGCCGGCGGGCGGCGCCGGCAAGCCGGAGGCCGCGAAGACCGCCTGGTTGCGGGAGTCGGAGACGACCACCGTGCCGACGGCGCCGCCCCGCAGGGGAGCGGTGGCCACCCGGGCGTCGGCGGCCGAGAGGATCGCCCCCACCGCGTCGTTCACGCTGCGCGCCTGCAGCGCCTGCTGTCGGGCCTCCTCGGCCCGTTCGTACTGCGACACCGCGACGCCGCCGAGCGCGACGGCACCCGCGAGGCAGGCCGCGAGCGCCCAGTTCGTAGCCGGCCGCCAGCGGGGCCGTACGTGGCCGCCGCGGCCGGACCTCACCGTCGCGGGCGGTTCCTGGCGGACCGTCGCGATCCGGCGCATCACCTCGTCGCGCAGCGCGGCGCTCGGGGGCGCGGCGACGGCGAGCCCGAGGCGCGTGACGGTCTCGGAGAACTCCCGGACCTCCTGCGCGCAGGGGGAACAGTCGGTGAGGTGCCGCTCGACGGCGGCCCGCTCGCCCGGTTCCAGGGCGTCGAGCACGTAGGCGCCGGTCAACGTGTGCAGATCCGAGGTGTTCACCCGGCCACCCCCAGGCAGTCACGGAGCCGGATGAGCCCGTCGCGCAGCCGTGTCTTCACGGTACCCAACGGAAGGGCCAGCAACTCCGCGACCTCCCGGTGGGTCAGGCCGCGGTAGTACGCCAGAGTGACCGACTGCCGCTGCAGTTCGCTGAGTCCGTGCAGACAGCGCCGCACCTGCTCGCGCTCCAGCCGGCTCTCCACCTGCTCCACCACCTCGTCGTAGGCCGTGGTGTGGTCCAGCAGCGCCGCCCGCTTCTCACGGTTGGTCGACGCCTGCGCGGAACGCACCCGGTCGACGGCCCGCCGGTGGGCCAGGGTCAGCACCCAGTTCATCACGGAGCCCCGCGCGGGCTGGTAGCGGGCGGCGGTCCGCCAGAGCTCGACCAGTACCTCCTGGGCGACCTCCTCCGACTGGGCCGGGTCCCGCAGCACGGTGCGGACCAGGCCGAGGACGGGGCCGGACACGGCCTCGAACACGACCGTGAAGGCCTGCTGATCACCGCGGGCCACCCGGCCCATCAGCTCCGGCAGGTCGGGAGCGGCCGAGGGGTGTCGGCCTATGCGCACGTTCTCTCTCACCGGGGAGGTCCTCCAGGAGTACTCGGTTGCACAGCTCATTCGGAGCCGCGGGCGGGCCGGATCGGTCTCGACGGACATTTTTTTCGGCGGTCACCGGAAGTCTTTCGCCAGCCTGTGCGGGTCGCCGTTCGTTCGGGTGATGGGGCCATCCGGATGAGGGCCGGCGGCGAATGGGCTTCGTGATTCACCGATGGGTGAGTCAGCAGACCCAGGAGAGACCATGAGCATCCAGACCTTCCGCCGCGCCGCCCTCGCCGTCACCGCCGCGGTACTGCTTCCGCTGGCACTGTCGGCCTGTTCGGAGGAGAGTACGAGCAAGGAGGGGTCCGCCGCGCCCGATGCCGTTTCCTCCCCCGAGCCGATCGGCGACGCGGATGCGGTCGCGGGCGCTCCGTTCGGCCCGGCGTGCGCCTCCGTGCCGAAGAGCGGTGCGGGCTCCTTCAGCGGTATGGCGCAGGACCCGGTCGCCACCGCCGCCTCGAACAATCCGGCGCTGTCCACGCTGGTGACCGCCGTGAAGAAGGCGGGCCTGGTGGACACCCTGAACAACGCCCGGAACATCACGGTGTTCGCGCCGACCAACGACGCGTTCGCGAAGATCCCCAAGGCGGACCTGGACAAGGTCCTGGCCGACAAGGAGACCCTGACCAAGATCCTCACCTACCACGTGGTGGGTGAGCGGCTCGCTCCGAAGCAGCTGGACAACGGCTCCTTCACGACCCTCCAGAAGGGCATGGTCACCACCATGGGCTCGGGTACGGACTACATGGTGAACAACTCCGCCAAGGTCGTCTGCGGCAACGTCCCCACCGCCAACGCGACCGTCTACATCGTCGACACGGTCCTCATGCCGAAGTAGGCGCGGTCCCGCACGATCAACTCGTGGGAGGCGGTCCGTGCATCCAGCCGGACCGCGCCCCCGGAAGAGCTCCGGGGGACACACCCGCGACGGCGGATCGGAGCGAGCCCATGACGGACGCACAAGGACTCCCGGCCCCGGGCCCCGGCCCGGAACCGGCCCCCGGCCCGGAACCGGCCCCGGGCTCTCGGTGCCTGGTCACCGGAGCCACCGGCTACATCGGCGGCCGGCTGGTCCCCGAGCTCCTCAAGGCGGGCCACACAGTGCGCTGCCTGGCCCGCACCCCGGCGAAACTGCGCGACCACCCCTGGGCCGGGCAGGCGGAGATCGTCCGCGGTGATGTCACCGACGCCGCGTCGCTCGCCACCGCCCTGCGGGACGTCGACGTCGCCTACTACCTCGTGCACGCCCTCGGCACCGGGCGCGACTTCGAGCGCACCGACCGCCTGGCCGCGCAGACCTTCGCCGAACAGGCCCGCGCCGCCGGCGTCCGCCGCATCGTCTACCTGGGCGGACTCACCCCGCGCGGAGTCCCCGACCACGACCTCTCGCCCCATCTGCGCTCCCGAGCCGAGGTCGGGCAGATCCTCCTGGACTCCGGGGTACCCACCACCGTGCTCCGCGCCGCCGTCATCATCGGCTCCGGCTCGGCCTCCTTCGAGATGCTCCGCTACCTGACCGAGCGGCTGCCCGTGATGGTCACCCCGAGCTGGGTGCGCACCCGTATCCAGCCCATCGCCGTCCGCGACGTGCTGCGCTACCTCGTCGGCAGCGCCGGCATGCCCGCGGAGGTCAGCCGCGCCTTCGACATCGGCGGCCCCGACGTCCTCACGTACCTCGAGATGATGCGCCGCTACGCCCGCGTCGACGGGCTGCCCCAGCGGCTCATCCTCCCCGTACCGGTCCTCACACCGAGGCTCTCCAGCCACTGGGTCGGGCTGGTCACCCCCGTGCCCCGCGCCATCGCCCGCCCGCTCGCCGAGTCGCTCAAGTACGAGGTCGTCTGCGACGAGCACGACATCGCCACCTGGGTGCCCGATCGGCCCGGCACCCCCCTCGACTTCGACACGGCCCTCACCTACGCCCTCCAGAAGGTCCGCGACGCGCAGGTCATCACCCGCTGGTCCTCGGCCTCCGTCCCCGGAGCGCCCAGCGACCCCCTGCCCACCGACCCCGACTGGGCCGGCGGCAGCCTCTACTCCGACGAGCGCGAGCGGACCGTCGACGCCTCGCCGCAGGCCCTGTGGCGGGTCGTGGAGGGGATCGGCGGCGACAACGGCTGGTACTCCTTCCCGCTCGCCTGGGCCGTCCGGGGCTGGCTGGACCGGCTCGTCGGGGGAGTCGGACTGCGCCGGGGCCGCCGGGACGCCGCACGCCTGCGGGTCGGGGACTCCCTGGACTTCTGGAGGGTGGAGGAGATCGAACGCGGCCGGCTGCTCCGCCTGCGGGCCGAAATGCGGCTGCCCGGCCTCGCCTGGCTGGAGATGTACACCGAGAGCGACGAGGAGGGGCGGACCCGCTACCGGCAGCGGGCGCTCTTCCACCCGCGCGGCCTCGCGGGGCACCTGTACTGGTGGAGCGTCTCGCCGTTCCACGCCGCGGTCTTCGGCGGCATGGCCCGCAAGATCGCGCGTACGGCGGAGGCGGACGCCGAGGGCCGCCCCGCTGCATCCGCCGCGCCCGCACGCGCCGAATGACAGGGCAAGCCCAGCCCAGCCACCACCGCGCGCGCCGGAGCCCGTCCGGTGGCCCGATGCCAGGAGCAGCATCATGAACGTCTCGGTCGTCCTGTACACCTCGGACCTGCGCGTCCACGACCATCCGCCGCTGCGCGCCGCGCTGGGCCAGGGGAACGAGACCGTCCCGCTCTTCGTCCGGGACCCGGCGGTGGACCGCGCGGGCTTCGCGGCGCCCAACCGGCTCGCCTTCCTCGCGGACTGCCTGGCAGGTCTCGACTCCGGGCTGCGCGAGCGCGGCGGCCGGCTCGTCGTCCGCTCGGGGGACCCCGTGGCCGAGGTGTGCGCCGTCGTACGGGAGGCCGAAGCCGACGAGGTGCACATGGCGGCCGGCTGCAGCGCGTTCGCCCTGCGGCGAGAGCAGCGCCTGCGCAGTGCCCTGGAGGCCGACGGGCGGCGCCTGTACGTCCACGACGGCGTGGTCACCGCCCTGCCCGCCGGGGCCGTGACACCGAGCGGATCCGATCACTTCGCCGTCTTCACCCCGTACTTCCGGCGCTGGTCGGCGGAGCGGCTGCGCGAGCCGCTCGCGGCGCCGCAGGAGGTCCGGGTGCCCGGGGCGATCCGCTCCGAGGCCGTGCCGTCCCGGGCGGACGGGCCGTCCGCCTCCGAGGGGCTGGTCACCGGGGGCGAGCGGGAGGGCCGGCAGCGGCTCACCGACTGGCTGGGCAAGCACGCCGACGGGTACGAGGAGGGGCACGACGACCTCCCCGGTGACGTCACCTCCCGCCTCTCCCCGTACATCCACTTCGGGGCGGTCTCGGCGGCCGAGGCGGTGCACCGTGCGCGGTCCCGGGGCGGTGCGGGTGCCGAGGCCTTCGTACGGCAGCTCTGCTGGCGCGACTTCCAGTACCAGCTGCTCGCCGCCCGCCCCGGCGCCGCCGGCGAGGACTACCGCACCCGGTCCGACCGGTGGCGGCGCGGCAAGGCGGCCGAGGCCGACCTGCGCGCGTGGAAGGAGGGCCGCACCGGCTATCCCGTGATCGACGCGGCCATGCGGCAGCTCGCCCACGAGGGCTGGATGCCGGGCCGCGGCCGGCTGCTCGCCGCGTCCTTCCTGACCAAGACGCTGTACATCGACTGGCGTGCCGGGGCCCGTCACTTCCTCGACCTGCTGGTCGACGGGGACGTCGCCAACAACCAGCTCAACTGGCAGTGGGTGGCCGGGACCGGTACCGACAGCCGTCCCAACCGGGTGCTCAACCCGGTGATCCAGGGCAAGCGGTACGACCCCGACGGCGCGTACGTGCGGCGCTGGGTTCCCGAACTCGCCGGGCTGCAGGGCCCCTCGGTCCACGAGCCGTGGCAGCTGCCCGGCCTCGAACGGGCCCGGTACGACTACCCGGACCCGCTGGTCGGCCTCCCGGAGGGACTGGCACGCTTCCGGCAGGCCCGCGGCAAGGACGGTCCCTGACACCACCGGCTGTCGGTGCCCACCGCCGGGTGCCAGACTGGACAGATGTGGGCAAGAGGCCCGGTCCGGGCCCGTCGGGTGCCCGCCGCCCTCGTCGCCCTCGCCGTGTCGTGCGCGATGCTCGCAGGGGCGGGACCCGTGGCGGCAGTACCCGTGGCGGCGGACGGCGGGGACGGTTCCGGACGGCTGGTGGACATCGGTGACGGCCGTCGCGTGCTGCTGGACTGCCGCGGATCCGGGTCCCCGACGGTCGTGCTCGTGTCCGGGGCGCAAGGGGCGTCGGACGAGTGGACGCACGTCGTGGACGCCGCGCACCCCGAGGCCGGCCCGAGGCCGGACGCCTCGGCGGTGCTCACGACGCTCGCCCGCTCCACACGTGTCTGCGCCTACGACCGGCCCGGCACCACCCGGCTCGACGGGACGCCGAACCGCTCGACGCGGACGCCTTCGCCCACCACGGCGGCCGCGGGCGTCCGGGACCTGCGGGCGCTGCTTGCCGCGGCCGGTGAGCACCCGCCGTACGTGCTGGTCGGTGCCTCGTGGGGCGCGATGATCGCCTCGCTGTTCGCGCGCACCGAACCGGCGCGGACCGCCGGGGTGGTGACCGTCGACGGCGCCTCCCCCTTCCTGGAGGACACCCTGACACCGGCCCAGTGGTCGGCGTGGATGGACAGGATCCGGACGGCGGACCGGGGGAAGGGCCTCGAAGCACCCGACTACCCCGCCGCCGTGCGGGAGGTCGAGGGGGCGCCGGCCCTGCGGCGCGACCTGCCCGCCGTCGTGCTCACCTCCGACCACCCGTGGGACCTCGGAGTCGGTGGCGGTTCGACCTGGCCGGCCTGGCTGGCCGCCCAGCGGCGCCTGGCCGGCGAGCTGCGCGCCCGGCACGTCACGGACACCGACAGCGGCCACGGCATCGCCGTCGAGCAGCCGCAGCTCGTCGCGGAGGCGGTGCGCGGGGTCGTCGACCGGGCCCGCGCCGCTCAGGAGCGCTGAGGCACCGCTCCCGCCGCCGCGGCCTCGCACAGCCCGCGCAGCAGGGCCAGGGCCTCCCGCAGCCCGCCGGGGCGCAGCATGCCCGGGGCGGGCGCGGGCCCCGCCCAGCCGGGGCCCGCGAGGAGGACCGTGGTCCGGGCCCGGGCGCCCTTGACCCCCCATGCGGTGTCGGCGACGTGCCGGGCGAGGGCGTGGTGCGCGGTGGAGCGGGCCTGGGCCCACAGCACGACCGCGGCGGGACCGATCCGGCGTACGGCCTGGGTGAGCGCCTCGGGCGGCACGGCCGCCCCGAACATCCGGGCGGGCAGGCCGAGTTCGGCCAGTCCGGCGGCCAGGGCCTCCAGCGGGAGCGTGTGCTGCTCGCCCGGTACGCACGCCAGCAGGATCGGGGGAGCGGCCGCCCGGGGGCCGGACAATGCGCCGATGCTCACACGGCGCAGCGCGGTCGAGACGTGCCAGGACAGCAGGTGCTCGACCTCGACGTACTGGTCGCCCGAGGTCTCCCACTTGCGCCCCACGGCGTGCAGGGTCGGCACCATCACCTCCTCCCAGGTGGTGACCAGGCCGTATTCGGCGATCAGGGAGCCCAGCATCTCGTCCATCGTCGGCGAATCGAGGCGCACGGCGGCCCGGCCCAGCCCCCGGCACTCCTGGCGCACGTCGCCCAGCGGCAGCCCGTTGCCCGATCCCGGCTGACGGCCCGGTGCCGTGGGCGTGTCGGGCGCGGGGGCTCCCGACCCGGTCCGGGCGGCGCGCGCCGCCTCCGCCGGCGGCACCCCCGACGCGGTCAGGCGGCACATTTCCTGCAGGACGGCGATGTCCGCGGGGGTCCACCGCCGGTGCCGGCCGTCCTCGCGGGCGGCCGGCCCGATCCCGTACCGCCGGTCCCAGGAGCGCAGTGTCGTGGGGGCGACTCCCAGCCGGCGTGCCACGGCCCCGGTCGTGACACCGTGCACGGCCTCGGCGGGCCGCTGTGCGGTCTCGTTCATGGATCCATCATGCGACGCACAACCGATGCGAGTGGAATCGATGCACGGGCGGGCCGGAATCTGGACGGGCACCGGTCCCCGTCCGAGAGGCAGTCGCCATGACCGCACAGAGCGTCATCACCCGGCCGTCACCCGCGGCCCGGGAGCTGCCCGACCACGAGGTCGCCGAGGGCTTCGTACGCGGCGACGAGGCGTGCCTGAGCGCCGCGTACCGACGCTGGGGCGGGCTCGTCCACACCCTGGCGGCCCGCACCCTCGGCGACTCCAGGGAAGCCGAGGACGTCCGCCAGCAGGTCTTCCTGGCCGCCTGGCAGGGCCGCGCCGGATACCGGCCGGAGCGCGGACCGTTCCCCGGATGGCTGGTCGGCATCACCCGGCGGAAGATCGCCGACGCGCTCACGGCCCGTACCCGGCGGCTCGACCTGGTCGCCGCCGCCGGCGCCGCCCTGCCGCCCGCGGGCGAGCCGGTCGCGGGCCCCGAAACCGTCCTGGACCGGGTGCTCGTCACCGGCGAGCTGGCGAAACTGCCCCGCGCCCAGCGCGAGGTGCTGGCCATGGCCTTCTACGCGGACCTCACCCAGGCCCAGATCGCCGAGCGCACCGGAATGCCGCTCGGCACCGTCAAGAGCCACGCCCGGCGGGGCCTGCACCGGATCCGCCACTGCCTCGACGGCGAGGCGTGCGCAGGCGCGGCGGAGGCGGCGGGAGCGGCGGCAGCGGCGGCGGCGGCGGTGGGAACGGCGGCGGTGGGCACGGCGCCCGTGCCGGTGTCGCCCGGTACCCGGCACCCGCCGGAACAAGATTCCCATCCGCGGGCCCTCCGGCACCGAAGTACCCGTGAAACGCCCGGCACCGGCCGTGCGGGGCAGCGAGCGCGAGGGGTTGAGTGACGTGGACCGGCGGAGAGTCGCTGTGGTGGGCGGGGGCGTTGCGGGACTGACGGCCGCTCACGTGCTGCAACGCGAATACGACGTGGTGCTGTACGAGGCGGACGACCGCCTCGGCGGCCACGCCCACACCCATGAACTGCCCACACAGGACGCGGGCACCGTCCACGTGGACAGCGGATTCATCGTGCACAACGAGCGCACCTACCCGCACCTGCTGCGGCTGTTCCACGAACTGGGCGTCACCACCCAGGAATCCGAGATGAGCATGTCGGTGCGGTGCGACGGCTGCGGCCTGGAATACGCGGGCGCCCGCGGCGCGGCCGGACTGCTCGGCGGAGGCAATGTGCTGCGCGGCCGCCACCTGCGCATGCTCGCCGAGGTGCCGCGCTTCCACCGCGCCGCCCGGAAGCTGCTCGACTCGCAGGAGGAGGAGGACGGGCAGACCCTGGGGGAGTTCCTCGACCTGCACCGCTTCTCCCCCTACTTCGTCGGCCACTTCGCCGTCCCGCTCGTAGCCGCCGTCTGGTCGTGCGCTCCGGACACGGCCCTGGAGTACCCCGCCCGGTACCTCTTCCGCTTCCTGGCCCACCACGGACTGCTGTCCGTCAAGGGATCCCCGAAGTGGCGTACGGTCGAAGGAGGTTCGGCGACCTACGTGGCCAAGGTGGCCAAGCACCTCACCTCCGTCCGCACCGGGACCCCGGTCCGGGCCGTCGTACGCGCCGCCGACCACGCGCGCGTGGTCACCCCGGACGGCGACTCGACCCCGTACGCGGCCGTGGTCGTCGCCGTCCACCCCGACCAGGCGCTGCGCCTGCTGGCCGATCCGACCGAGGACGAGATCCGGATCCTCGGAGCGTTCACGTACTCCCGCAACCCCACCGTGCTGCACCGCGACACCTCACTGCTGCCCCGGTCCCCGCACGCGCGCGCCTCCTGGAACTACTGGCTCCCCTCCTGCGCCGCCCGTCCCGAGAGCGTCCAGGTCAGCTACGACATGAACCGGCTCCAGCGGCTGCCGACCGCCGACCCGCACATCGTGACCCTCAACGCCCGCGGCCGGGTCGACCCCTTCGACGTGATCGCCCGCATGGTGTACGAACACCCCGTCTACACCCCCCGGTCCGTGGCGGCGCAGCAGGAACTGCCCCGGCTGAACACGTCCGTGACCGCCTTCGCCGGTGCCTACCACGGCTGGGGCTTCCACGAGGACGGCTGCCGCTCCGGAGTCGCCGCGGCCGAGGCCCTGGGGGTGAGGTGGTGAACGCGGCCCCGGCGCCGCAGGCCGCGCCGCCCCGGGTGCCGGCCCTCTACGAGTGCACGGTGGCCCACGAACGCACCGGCCCCGTCCGGCACGCCTTCCGGCAGCGCACCTACCTGTGGCTCATCGACATCGACGAGCCGCCCCGCATCCCCAGGGGACTGCGCCCGCTGGCCCGCTTCGACGCCCGTGACCACTTCGGCGGCAAGGCCCCCACCCTGCGCGCGGGCCTGGAGGCCCAGCTGGCCGCCCACGGCGTGGAGAACGCCGACGGACGCGTCCTGATGCTCGCCCACGCCCGGGTCCTCGGACACGTCTTCAACCCGCTCACCCTCTACTGGTGCCACGACCGCGCCGGTACCCCGGTGTGCGTCGTCGCCGAGGTCCACAACACCTACGGCGAGCGCCACTGCTACCTGCTGCGCCCCGGTGCCGACGGACTCGCCGACGTCCCCAAGGACTTCTACGTCTCGCCGTTCTTCGCGGTCGAGGGCTTCTACCGGATGCGGCTGCCCGTCCCCGGCGACCGCCTCGACCTGACCGTGCAACTGCGCCACGACGACGGGACCTGCCCCTTCACCGCGACCGTACGCGGCCACCACCGTCCGGCCGGTGCCCGCGCCCTGATCGGCGCCGCCCTGCGCCATCCGTGGTCCACCGCCCGGGTCTCCGCCGGCATCCGCTTCCAGGGCATCCGGCTCCTCCTCCGCGGACTCCCGGTCCGCCCCCGTCCCGTGCACCCCACGCAGGAAGGCACCCTGTGACCGTCTCGTACGTCCCGGCCCACGAGAGCGCGCCCGCGCCCGCCCCCGTCGACGCGGCCCGCTGGCCCGACGTGGTCCGGCCGCCCCGCGCCTCGGCGCTGCGCACCGCCGTCGCCGAGCGGATCATCGGCCGCGCCCTCGCCCGGCTCCCGCTGCGGATACGGCACGGGGACGGGCAGCGGCCGGCGTACGGCGTCCCGCGGCAGGCCGGAGCGCTGCCCACGCTCACCCTCCACGACCCGGAGGCCTTCTACCGCCGGATCGGCGCGGACGGTCTGATCGGCTTCGGCGAGTCGTACATGGCCGGGGAATGGGACAGCGACGACCTGGTCGGCGCCCTCACCGTGCTTGCCGCGCACGTCGACGACCTGGTGCCGGCGCCGCTGCGCCGGCTGCGCGACGCCTGGGTGCGCAGGCGCCCGGAGCAGCAGCGCAACACCCCCGAGGGCTCGCGGGAGAACATCCAGCACCACTACGACCTGTCCAACGAGCTGTTCACGCTGTTCCTGGACCGGAGCATGAGCTACTCCTCGGCGGTCTTCGCCGCCTTCCCCGCCTCGCCCGCGACCTTCACCGCCGCCCAGCACCGCAAGATCGACCGGCTCCTCGACCTCGCGGACGTCGGACCGGGCACCCGGGTGCTGGAGATCGGCACCGGCTGGGGCGAGCTGGCGATCCGGGCCGCCGCCCGGGGCGCCCGGGTGCTGACCGTGACCCTCTCCGCGGAGCAGCGCGACCTGGCCCGGGAGCGCATCGCCACGGCCGGCCTCGGCGACCGGGTCACCGTCGAACTGCGCGACTACCGGCACGTGGAGGGCTCCTTCGACGCCGTCGTCAGCGTGGAGATGATCGAGGCGGTCGGCGCCGAGTACTGGTCCGCCTACTTCGCCGGCCTGCGCCGGCTCCTGGCACCCGGCGGCCGCGTCGCCCTCCAGGCCATCACCATGCCGCACGAGCGCATGCTCCTGACCGCCCGCACGCACACCTGGATCAGCAAGTACATCTTCCCCGGCGGCCTCATCCCCTCCCGCGAGGCGATCGCCCACGAGAGCGCCGCAGCCGGGCTGCGCACCGAGGCCGACGCCGGCTTCGGCGACCACTACGCGGAGACGCTGCGGCTGTGGCGCGAGGAGTTCGGGCGACAGGCGGACCCCGTCGACGCCCTCGGCTTCGACCGCACCTTCCGCCGGATGTGGGAGCTCTACCTCGCCTACTCCGAGGCCGGGTTCCGCTCGCGCTACCTCGACGTACGCCAACTGCTGCTCACCGCCGACCCCGTGCCCCGGGAAACGCGATGAACACAGCCGCGCAGGCGCAGGCCCAGGCGGCGCTCACCGGCGGCGTCGACTGGGGCGCCCTGGCCGTCAATCTTGCCTTCGCGGCCGGCGCCGCTCTCGCCGTCATGCTGGTCACCTTCGCCGTCGCCACCGTCCGGGGCCTGGACCGGATCGTCGACGTCGCCTGGGGCGTCGCCTTCGCCGCGGTGGCCCTGACCAGCTGGCTGCTGTCGGCGGGGTACGGCGACGACGGCCGGCGCCTCGCGGTCGCGGCGGCGACGGTCGTCTGGGGCATCCGCCTGGCCCTGCACATCGCCCGGCGCGGCCGGGGGCACGGCGAGGACCCGCGCTACGCCCGCATGCTCGCCCGGGCACCGGGCAGCCCCCGGCTCTACGCCCTGCGCAAGGTCTACCTCCTCCAGGGCGCGCTGGTCTGGCTCGTCTCGCTGCCCGTGCAGGCCGCGTCGTACGTGCCCGTGCCCCTCGGGCCGCTCGCCGCGGCCGGCCTGCTCCTGTGGGCGACCGGGCTGCTCTTCGAGGGGGTCGGAGACTTCCAGCTCGCCCGCTTCAAGGAACGCCCCGAGCGCCGCGGAGCGATCATGGACCGCGGCCTGTGGAGCTGGACGCGGCACCCCAACTACTTCGGCGACTTCCTCGTCTGGTGGGGGCTGTACCTGCTGGCCTGCGCGACCTGGCAGACTGCGGCACTCACGCTGGTGTCGCCGCTGGTGATGAGCGCGCTGCTGATCTGGGGCAGCGGCAAGAGACTGCTGGAGGCGCACATGGCAGACCGGCCCGGCTACGCCGCCTACGCCGCCCGCACCAGCGGGTTCCTCCCGCGCCCGCCGCGCCGCATACCGGGGGAGGACGGGTGACGGCCGGGACGGAGCAGGGCACGGAGTCGACCGGCGAGCGCGGGGCGCTCGTGGTCCGTACGTCCCCCGCGGTACCGGCGGCGGCGGTCCTGCTGCTCCACGGAGGGCGCGAGGACGGCCCGGAGCCGCCGCCCCTCCTCAACCTCCCCGCGCTGCGGATGCGGCCCTTCGCCGCGGCCGTCGCCCGCGCGACCCGCGGGCGCGACGTCCTGGTGGCCGAGGTGCGCTACCGGCACCGCGGCTGGAACGGCTCCCGCTGCGACGCCGCCCGGGACGCCGAGGCGGCCCTCGCGCGGATACGGGAACTCGCCGGGGACGTGCCGGTGGTCCTCGTCGGCCATTCGATGGGCGGCCGGGCGGCACTGCGCGCCGCCGGAGCACCCCTGGTCCACGGCGTGGTGGCCCTCGCCCCCTGGTGCCCGCCCGGCGAACCGGTGGACCACCTCGCGGGCCGCAGGCTCTACCTGCTGCACGACGAGCGGGACCGGGTCACCTCGGCCGCCGGATCCTGGGAGTTCGTGCGCCGGTCCCGCCTCGCGGGCGCCGACGCCACCGCCATCCCGATGCCCACGGGCGGCCACGCGATGCTCAGCGGCGCGGGTGCCTGGCACCGGCGCACCGCCGCCCTCGTCACCAGCCTCGTCACGCGGGACTGACCACCCTCCCGACGACCAATCCGGCACGGACCGCGCCGCGAAGGCACGGGTGTGAGCATCGACAAGGCAGCAATCGAGCGGGGAGCTTCGGCGTCGCTGGCCGGACTGGTGTCCGGCTACGTGGCACTGGCGCTGGCGGAACTGGTCTCGGCCGGGGTCCGGCCCGAGGCCGGTCCGGTCACGGCCGTCGGGGGAGCGGCCATCGACCGCACGCCCGCCGCGGTCAAGGACTGGGCGATCCGCAGCTTCGGAACCGACGACAAGCTCGTCCTGCAACTCGGCATCCTCGCCGTTACCGCCCTGCTGGCGACGGCCCTCGGGCTGCTCGCCCTGCGCAGACGGCGGACCGGCGCGGCGGGCGTGCTCCTCTTCGGCCTGGTGGGCGCCGCGGCCGCGCTGAACCGGCCGGACTCCGACGGGTTCGCCGATGCCCTGCCGTCCCTCGCGGGAGCCCTGGCCGGCGCGCTCGTGCTGTACGCCCTCATCGGCCCGCTCGTGGCCGCCGCCCGGGCCGAGGAGGCAGTACCGGCCGCCGCCCGGACCGAGGAGGCAGTACAGGCCGCCGCCCGGCCCCAGGAGGCAGTACAGGCCGCCGCCCGGCCCCAGGAGGCCCCGGCCGCCGCCCGGCCCGGCTGGAGCCGACGCCGTTTCCTGCTGCTCACCGGAGCCGCCGCCGCCCTCGGTTCGGGGGCGGGCGCCGCCGGCCGGACCCTCACCTCCTCGCGGTCCGGCGACGCGGTCGCCTCCCGGGCGGCCGTGGTCCTGCCGCCCCCCGCGTCACCGGCGCCCGGCCCGCCCCCGGGCACGGCCTTGCGGGTGCCGGGGATCAGTCCCTTCACCACGCCGAACAAGGACTTCTACCGGGTGGACACGGCCCTGGTGGTCCCCCGGGTGCCGGCGGACACGTGGCGGCTGCGGATCCACGGCAAGGGCGTGGCCCGCGAGCTGAGCCTCACCTTCGAAGAGCTGCTCGCCCGGCCGCTCGTCGAACGGGACATCACCTTGACCTGCGTCTCCAACGAGGTCGGCGGACCGTACGCGGGCAACGCCAGATGGCTCGGCGCCCGGCTCGGCGACCTGCTCGCGGAGGCCGGCGTGCGACCGCCGTCCCGGGGCGGACCCGCCGACCAGCTGGTGGCCCGCTCCGTCGACGGCATGACGCTCGGCGCGCCGGTCGAGGACGTCATGGACGGCCGGGACGCCCTGCTGGCGGTCGGGATGAACGGCGAGCCTCTCCCGCTCGACCACGGCTTTCCGGTGCGGATGGTGGTTCCCGGCCTGTACGGGTACGTCTCGGCGTGCAAGTGGATCGAGGACATCGAGCTCACCACCTTCGACGCCTACGACCCGTACTGGGTCCGGCGCGAGTGGGCCCGGAAGGCTCCGGTCAAGACCCAGGCGCGCATCGACACCCCCAAGCCCTTCGCCCGCCCCGCGCCCGGCACGGTGATGGTGGCCGGTGTCGCCTGGGCCCAGCACCGCGGCATCGACCGCGTCGAGATCCAGGTCGACGACGGCCCCTGGCAGGAGACCGATCTCGCCGCCGAGGACACCCGCGACACCTGGCGCCAGTGGTCCTACTCCTGGCAGGCCGCGCCGGGCACGCACACGCTCACCGTCCGCGCCACCGACCGGACGGGGGAGACCCAGACCGAACGGCGCGCCCCGACCGTCCCCGACGGGGCCACCGGCAGGCACTCCGTCGTCGTCATGGCCGGATAGGGCGGCCGGCGGACACCGGGAAACGCCTTTCCGGCCGACCTGTGGTGCCACCTCGGCCAAGCCCGTGAGCAGGCCGGTACGCGCCTATTTGACGTGCACCTGCTAGGGCAAAATGGCAGATGTCACGGGCAAAGCGGTACGGGAGGGTGTGGTCTTGGCGTTGCTGTCCTTACCGGTACGGCGCATGCGGGCACTGCGGGGGACGAGCGGCCTGGGATCGGGTCTGCAACGCGCCCAGTCCTTCCTGATCGTGGCCACCCTGCTGTACCGGGCGAGCCACCTGACGGTCGGCGCGCTCGCCGTCGCCCAGCGGGGGTCGCAGCTCCCGCTGCAGTACGCGGGATTCGCGGTCGCCCTGGGACTGAGCGCACTGGCCTACGGCGCCGCCCTGCGGCGCGGCTGGTTCGACCCGCGGCACATCTGGGCGGACGTCCTGGTGACCGGCTGCCTGCTGCCCCTGGCCCTGACCGCCTGGGGCGGACTGCGCGAACCGCCCGCGATCGCCTGGGCCATGCTGCTCGGCGGATCGGCGAGCGCCGTCGCGGCCATCTCCCTCGAACGGCTCCACGCCCTCACCGTGATCGCACTCCTCGTGATCACCCACTTCATCGGCTACCAGGCGGTGGGCGCGAGCCCCGCCGTGATTCTCGGCCATCTCAACTCGATCGTCTCCTCGGCCGTGATGACCTGGCTCTTCCGCTGGTACCTGCTCCGCCAGGGCCGCCTCCTCGACGAGGCCAACGCCCGCGCCGTGACCGCGGAGGCCCACAAGGCGCGCTACGCCGAGCGGCTGGAACACCACCGGGCACTGCACGACACCGTCCTCGCCACACTGACCACCCTGGCGTCCGGCTCGGTCGACGCCAACGCGCCCGAGGTGCGCCGGCGTTGCGCCCGCGAGGCCGCGTACCTGCGCCGGCTGATCCAGCAGACCGCCGAAGAGGTCCACCACCGGGAGATCGGCACGGCCCTGGAGGAGGCGGTCTGCTCCGTCGAGAGCCTCCAACTGCGGGTCACCGCCCAGTACCACGACCTCCCGCAGGTGCCCCCCGAGGTCGCCGCCGCACTGGGCGACGCCGTCCGCGAGGCCCTGAACAACGTACGGCGGCACGCGGGCACCGGACACGCCTACCTCACCGCCACCAGGGACCCGGACGCGCGCGGGGGAGCCGTCGTCACCGTGGTCGACCGGGGGCCCGGATTCGACCCCGAGCGGTGGACGCCCGGCCTCGGCCTGCGCGGCTCCGTGCACGGCCGGATGGCGGAGGTGGGCGGCCGGGCGACCGTGGACAGCGCCCCCGGCGAGGGAGTACGGGTGGAGCTGAGATGGCCCGGGTGATCACCGTCTCGGTGGTCGACGACGACCGGATGCTCCTCGACGGCCTGCGGGCCTGGCTGGGCGGTGTGCCCGAGCTGCGGCTCGTGGCGACCGCGGCCACCGTCGGCGAACTCCTTCAGGCGCCGGACGCCCAGCTCCCGTACGGCTTCGGCCGGACCGGGTACGCCCCGCCCGACATCGTCCTCCTCGACCTCGTGCTGCGCGACGGCTCCACCCCCGCAGACAACATCCGGCGGCTGCTGCGCACCGGGAGCCGCGTCCTGATGATCAGCACCGTGCCGGACCGCTCCCGCATCATCGAGGCCGTCCGGGCCGGCGCCGACGGCTATCTGACCAAGGACCACGACCTGCCCACCCTGGTCACCGCCATCAAGGACCTCGCCTCGGGCCAGGGGGCCCTCTCCGCCGAACTCGCCTTCGCCTGCGCCTACGACGACAGCCCCGCCCGCCCCCGGCTGTCGCCCCGGGAACGCCAGATCCTGCTCGACTACGCCTCCGGACTCACCCTGAAGTCCGCCGCCCGGCGCGCCGGCATCACGGTCCACACCGCCAAGGACTACCTGGACCGGGTCAAGGCCAAGTACCAGCAGGCGGGCCGCCCCACCTACACCAAGCTCGACCTGGCCCAGCGGGTCCGGGAGGACAGTCTCGAGGGGGGCTGACCACCCGCACAAGCCCCCCAAACGGACGGCTACAGGGGGCACGCGCACCGTCCCTATCGTCAGTCCCGGCGGAGCCTCGGAGGGCCCGCCGGAAAGGGGGACGAGCCGGTGTCCATTTTCTGGCCGGCGCTGCCGGAGGACTGTACCGTCGCGGGCCCGAACGGCGGACCGCACCCGAGACGGGGCGAACTCATCGGCCGTGGCACCGAGATGGGGCAGATCATGATGGCGCTGGCCGCCGCCCGTTCCGGGGCCGGCGGAGCGCTCTTCGTCACCGGCGAGCCGGGCGTCGGCAAGACCCGGCTCGCCACCGAGGCCCTCGCCATGGCCGCCGAGACGAACATGGTCACCGTACGGGGACGCGCCGGCGCGGTCGGCCCGCCCGTCCCCTACCGGCCCCTGATCGAGGCGCTGCTCCTGCTGGCCCGCGCCGGCCTGCTGCCGGATTCCGGCGAACTCGGCAGCTACGGACCGGTCCTGGCCCGGCTGCTGAGCGGCGCCCGGGACACGGAGGCCGACGCCGCGTCCCACATCGTGGTCGCCGAAACGATGCTGCGCCTGCTCGCCGTCGTCGGAGCGCGGCGGGGCTGCCTGCTCGTCCTCGACGACCTGCACGACGCCGACGCCGGAACGCTGGCGGTCGTCGAGTACCTCCTCGACAACATCGGGATGCAGCCGGCCGCGCTCCTCCTCGTCACCGGATGCGGACCCTGCGCGGCGACCGAACTGGCCACGCGGGCCCGTCAGCGCGAGGCCGCGACGGTGCTCGAGCTCAGCCCCCTCAGCCACCCCGACGTCCACCTGCTCATCGCGGCCGAGCTGCGCGTCCCTGCGGCCGAGGTCTGCCCCGACCTCGTCCGGCGGGCGGTGGACGGCAGCGCCGGAATCCCCTTCGTCGTCAAGGAGCTCGTCCACGACCTCTCCGGCCGCCCCGCCCTCCCGGACCCGCACAGCCCGTCCGTACCGCCCACCGTCGCGGACAACGTCCGGCGCCAGACCGGGCGGCTCGGCCCGCTCGGCGTGGAACTCCTGGGCATGGCGGCCCTGTTCGGCCGCCGCTTCTCGCTGCCCGTGCTGGAGCGTGCGATCGGCCGTGACCACACGCAGCTGTCCGCGGTCCTGCGCGCCGCCGTCGCCTCGTACCTGATCACCCCGGACGGGCCGGGCACGCAGTGGTACACCTTCCGCTACCGGCTGGCGGCCGAGGCCCTGCTGGACGACCTCGGCCCCGGCGAGCGGGCCAGATACCTGCGGCGGGCCGCCCGCGCCCTCACCGAGCTCCACCCCGGGCTGCCCGGGGCATGGTGCGAGCACGCCGCCCAGCTGCACGAGCACGCGGGCGACACCCCGGAGGCCGTCCGCCTGTACTGCGAGGCGGCCGGGCGGGCGACGGGCGAGGGTGCCGCCGACCGGGCCGTGGAACTGCTCACCACGGCCCACCGGCTCGTCGAACCCGGCATCGCCCCCGAACTGCACGCCACGGTCCTGGAGCGGCTCCTCGACGCCGTCGCCCGCTCGGCACGGTTCGACCGCCTCCCCGGGCCCGCCGCCATCCTGGACACCCTCGGCGGGGACGGCGGCGAGCACGACATCCCCGCCCAGCGACGGGCCGGACTCCACGCCCGGCTGAGCGACATCGCCACCCTGACGGGCCGCCCCGCGGAAGCCCTGTGGCACCTCGACCTCGCCCGCTCCCTCCTCGGCGGCCACCCCGCCGACCAGTACGCCGCCCTCGTGGACCTCGCCGCCGTGCACGTCGAACTGAGCCGGCTCGCCCCCGACCGGCTGCGCACCGCCACCCGCTACGCCCGGCGGGCACTGGAGGCCGCCCAGCGCGTCGATCTGCCCGACGTGGCGTGCAGGGCACTGCTGCTCCTCGGCCAGCTGGCCCGCGCACAGGACGAACCGGCCGCCGTGGCCCACTTCGGGCGGGCCCGCACCCTCGCCCTCGCCCGTCGGCTCCCCGCCCCGCGCATGGCCGCCGACGTGCACCTGGCCACCGTCGCCGCGAGCCACGACGGGCGGCCGGCCCCGATCGAACAGGCCCGGCAGGAGGCTCTCGGCATGGGCCTGTTGCCCCTGGCCCACGAAACCGGCTTCGTCCTCGCACTGGACCGGATCCAGCACGGCCGCTTCGACGAGGCCCGCGACCGGATCCGCGAGTCCGCCGCCGACGCGTCCCGCCTCGGACTGGGCCGCCACCTGGCCATGCTGCGGCTCGCCGACGCCGTACGGTACGCCCACCAGGGCCGCCGCGCCGAGATGCGCGGCGCACTGGAGCGCCTGGCCCCGCTGCTCGACGCGGCGCCCGGCGTGCGCGCCATGTCGTACGGGCTGGCGCGGGCGTTCTGCTCGCTGCTGGAGGAACAACACGAGGCGGCCGGACAGGAATTCGCCCAGGCGCTCGCCTACGACGCGGAGAACCCCGCGATCGGCGACTTCGGCAAGCACGGCATCGTCCTGCTGCTCGGCGTCCTCGCCGGCCGCATGGGCCGGCGCCACCATGCCGAGGTCGCGCAGGCGAGCGTCAGCGCCACCCGCTGGAACCACCAGTTCACCGGCCTGGCGCACGCCGTCCTCCTCGGCCGCGAGGGCCGCCCCGACGAGGCGACGGCGGCCGCGGGCAAGGCACTGGAGGCGGCCGAACCCTTCCCCATGGCACGCCGGCTGTCCCTGCGCCTGGTCGCGCAGTCGGCGTACGAGGACGGCTGGGGCACACCGGTCGAGTGGCTGCGCGAGGCGGAGGAGTACTTCCACGACGCGGGCCTCCAGACGGTCGCCGGAGCCGGCCGGGCCCTGCTGCGCGGGATGGGCGCGTCGGTACGGCAACGGCGCACGGGCACCGAGCGGGTACCGGCGGACCTGCGCCGCTGCGGGATCACCGTCCGCGAGTTCGAGGTGGCCCGGCTGGTCGCCGAACGGATCAGCAACAAGGACATCGCGGGCCGGCTGCACATCTCGCTGCGCACCGTGGAGAAGCACGTGGCCAGCCTCCTGCAGAAGACCGGGCACCCGAACCGGACGGCTTTCGCCACCGCCGCCCGCGACCTGGTCGCCTGAGGGGTTCCTGCCGATCACGCCGGGCTCACGGGCTTCTGTGGCCGTCCGGGGGGAACGACGGGTCCGTGCGGGGGCGCGCCGAGCCCCCGCACGGACCCGGCGGGTCAGTCCGGGTGCTCCGGCTCGTGCGCAGTCCCGCAGCCGTTGCTGCTGCCGCTCGTCGGACTGACGGTGGCGGCAGCACACTGCGTGGTGCGGGCCTCCGCGTTCTGGAGCCTGAGGACGCTCATCCGGATCACCTCCTCGAGGGTCGGTGCGCGGGTCGCGCTGATGTCGGTTGCCTGCCGGCCGATCGGCATGTCCGACTCAACGCCATCCGCCCCACCCGCACATGGGCGTTGGCCCCGCAGATTCCCCGCCGGCGCCCCCCACCGGAGTGCCGGTCGGCGGCGAGCACAATGGTGGTGGTCCGCACGCTCCGGCAGGGACCTGCGGTGTGGTAGTGACGGGCGATGTCAGACCCGGTGGCTAGCCTCGGCGGCATGTCTGAGACTTCCACGGGTGCGCCCGACGACGTGAATGCCCTGATGACCGGCCCGCGGTGGACAGTTCAGTGGTCCGACGGGCCCGTGCCGGACCAGCGGCGGCTGCGCTCCCTCGTCGGTCACGGCGGGCCGGTGCGGGCGGTGGCCACGGCCGTCGTCGACGGCATCCCGGTCGTGGTCTCGGGCAGCCGCGACAACACCGTGCGCATGTGGGACCTGGCGACCGGCGGGCAACTCCACGATCCGGTCACCGGCCGCACCGACCCGCTCTCCTCGCTGACGGCCGAGGTGCTCTCGGTGGCCACGGCGGAGGCCGACGGGAAGCCCGTGGCCTTCTCGCTGCACGGCGACGACTCGGTCCTGGTGTGGGACCTCGCCACCGGCGGCGCGGCCGGGGAGTTCGTCAGGCTGGTGGAGAGCACCACCCTGGAGGGGCGCCGTGTCCTGCTCGCCCTCGGCGCCGACGGGACGCTCTATGTGGGGGACCTGCTGACCGGCCGCCGGATCGGAGCCTTCCCGTCGGCGGCCGGCCTCGCGACGCTCCACGGCCGCCGCGTCGTCCTCTCCGTCGACGACGCCGCCGTGGACCGGACGGTGGGCGTGCGGGACCTGGCCTCCGGCGAGCAGCTGGCCCGGACACTGGCGGTGGCGAGGACCGTCGCCCTGGACGGGCGCGTGCTCGCCGTCACCGCCGGAGAGCCCGGAGAGCCCGGAGAGCCCGGGGAGCCCGGGGAGCCCGGGGAGCCCGGGCGGGAGGAGCGGTTCTGGGACCTGGCCACCGGGGAGCCCGCCACGGCCCGGTCGGCCGCCGGGGTCCTGGCCGGCGGAGAGGACCTGCCCGGCGTCTCCACCTTGACGGTGGTGGACGGGCGCGCCGTCGCCGTCGGGGGCGACGGCGAGGAGCCCCGGTTCATCGGCCCCCTGGCCGTCGCCCGCCAGAACGGCGCCCTCGTACGGACCCGGGCGCGGGAGACGGCGGTGCTGGGCGGACGTACGGTCGCCCTCACCGCCGAGGCGGACGGGACCCTGCGCATCTGGGACCTGGCGGACGACCGGCAGCGCGTGAACGGCATGCGGGTCCTGCGGAGCGTCGACGCGAACGGGGTGGCGCCGGCCCTCCCGCCCGGCCCGGAGCAGGAGGCGGACTTGTGGCACCGCATCTCCGGCCGGGGCCCCGGTTCTGCCGGCAGTGCGGACCCGGTCGCCCTCACCGTGGAGCGGGACGGCACGGTGGTGGTCCGCGACCGCGCCACCGGGAGGCCGGTGGGCCCGCCGCTGACCGGCCACACCGGAAGGGTCACGGACGTGGCCACCACGGTCGTGGACGGGCGGCCTGTGGCGGTCACCGCGGGTGCCGACCACACGATCCGCACCTGGGACCTCACCCACGCCCACGGCGACGGCCCGCCCCGCACCGGACACACCGCAACGGTCTCGGCGATCACCACCGCCGTTCTCGACGGGCACCCGGTGGCCGTCACGGCCGGCGCCGACCACGCCCTGCACGTCTGGGACCTGGCCACGGGGCGGCAGGTCGCGGGCCCCGTGACGGGCCTGGAGGGCGCGGTGAACGCCTTGGCCGGCTCGGTGGTGGAGGGGAAACCGCTGATGGTGACCGCCGGCTCCGGCGACGTGCTGCGGCTGCTGGACCCGGTCGGCGGGGGAGACCGTCACGAGCCCCTCACCAGCCATCACGGCCGGGTGCTGGCCCTGGCCACCGCGACCCTGGACGGCCGGCCGGTCGTCGTCACGGCCGGCGCCGACCGCACCGTGGCCGTCTGGGACCTCGCCGCACGCCGCCCGGTCGGCGAGCCGCTCACCGGGCACTCCAGCCGGGTGACCGCCGTCGCGACGGCGGAGCTGGCGGGGCGGCCCGTCGCGGTGACCGGCAGCTGGGACAGGACCGTACGGCTGTGGGACCTCGGGACCGGCCGGCAGATCGGCGAACCCCTGGCCGGCCACACCGACTGGGTGACATCGGTGGCCACGACGCTGGTGGACGGCAGGCCGGCCGCGGTCAGCCGGAGCCGGGACAGGACGGTGCGGCTGTGGGACCTGGCCACCATGCGGCAGATCGGCGACGTGCAGACCGGTGACACGGATCCGAACGGGCCCGTGGCCGTCACCACCGGGAGCGACGGGCGGCCGGTGCTGGCCATGGGCCAGGGCCAGGCGGTGCGGTTCTGGGACCTCGCGACGGGGCGCGAAGCGGCGGACGAGTACGTGTTCCCGCTCGCGGTGGCCGCGCTCGCGGCCGCGCCGGGCGGGCGGCTCGTCGTCGGTTTCGGCCCGGAGGTCGCCGTGCTGCGTCGCCCGGCTGCGGAATGACTCAATCGGACCGTACCCCTCCGGTCGGTCGGGAGAATCTCAGGAGCAATGGGCGGTGATCCAAAGTGCGCTGGCGGCGCGTCAATTCGCCTCTGCCGTACGACGGTTCACCGATCCCCCCAGCACCGTGAGAGGTACCACGATGACCACAAACCGCGTCAGGCGTTACGCAGCCCGCGCGTTGACCACGACGGTGGCGGCCTGCGCCGTCGCCGCGGCGGCCACCCTTCCGGCATCCGCCGCCGACCAGCCGACACGGCAGCAGCTGATGGCGGACTGCGCCTCGGGCGAAGGCAAGTGCACGTTCAACTCGCCCAAGCTCGGGGAGGCGTACCTGGGTGAGCTCCGCCAGGTGTCGAACTCGCTGTTCAACTGCAGCACGTCCGACTCCACCCAGTCGATGACCTGGGACGACACGGTGGGCTCGACCGACTCGCTGGGTGTCTCCGTGACGGCCGGAGGTAACATAGCGGGCATCGTTGACCTGAGCGTAACGGCGAGTTACAGCCACAGTTGGTCGAGCAGCCATTCCGAGAGCAGCTCGCTCAACATGACGGTGAAGCCGGGCGAGGTGGGCTGGATCTCCCGCGCCCAGGTGATGCAGAAGGTCTCCGGTACCTGGCAGACCCACTACGACAGCCCGAAGTGGAGCCACTACTACTGGTTCTTCCAGGACACGATCACCAGCCCTGCCAAGAACGGCACGGACGGCAAGAGCAACGCGGTCGTGGTGAAGACCCGCAAGATGACCGCCGCGGAGAAGCGCTCCTGCTCCGCCGAGGCCCACCGGGGCCGCACGTTCCACCAGGCCCGCTGAGCCACCCCGGCCCCGGCCCGCTCTCCGGGCCGGAGCCGGGCACGATCCGCCCCTCCGGGACGTCGAGGTGCGGAGGGGCGTCACTCTGGTGTCCGCCCCCCCGAGTGGCCGCGATCCCTGTCGCTCCTGCACGCGCAGACGCTGCTGCCCGACGGCCCGCACCTACGGGTGGAGTCCGCGGGCGCGTGCTGCACGCTCGCCGAGGGCATCCCCCGCCGGGCCCGCCCGCACCGGACCACCTGAGCAGGATCGCCGCGCCCTCCCCCTACCGGTCGTCCCCTACCCGCCGCCTCCCTCCTTCCGCCCCTCGCCTTCCGTACTGCGGACCACGGCGGGGGGCGCTTTTAGCCGGTGTTTATGAGGGTGTCAAGTCCCGAGATTCCGGAACATGACCCGGGTATGGCCCCCGGGGCTTACTTGTGGTGCGGGCCTCACCGGAAACGGAACGAGGCAGACGGAAGAGAAGGAATTACTTCTCTCCACAAAATCACCGCACCGTCCCGGAAAACCGGAACGTCACATATCCCTTTACATCGGTAGGAGAAAGTCATGAACCGCAAGATGCAGACCAACAACGTTGTCCGTCCGACCCGCCGCGGCTTCCGCATCGCGACCCTGGCCGCCGCCGCAGCTGTAGTCGCCGGAGGAGTCGTCCTCCCGGCCTCCATGGCCTCGGCCACCCCGGTGACCCAGGTGGCTACGGCCCTCCCGGCCGCCGGAGGCGCCGGAGGCGACGGTGGCAAGGGCGGTACCGGCGGGCTCGTCGGTGGCGCCGGTGGGGCCGGTGGTTCCGGTGGCGGCAGCGTCGTCGGTACCGGTGGCAAGGGCGGCAACGGCGGGACCGGCGGAGACGGCTTCCTGCTCGGTGGCGCCGGTGGTGGCGGCGGCGGTGGCGGTGAGGGCCGGATCGGCGGCGCCGGCGGCAACGGCGGCGACGGCGGCTTCGGTGTCCTCCAGGGCGGCAACGCCGGTGGCGGCGGCGGGGGCGGCGACGGCTTCCTCAAGGGCGGCAAGGGCGGCAACGGCGGTAACGGCGGCTTCTCCATCTTCAACGGTGGTAATGGAGGCAAGGCCGGAGACGGTGGCATCGGCGGCCTGATCGGTGGCCTCGGTGGCAACGGCGGCGCCGGTGGCGGCAGCATCTTCTGACCCGCGCACCGCACACCGCACCGCATAGCGCGGTACCCCGCTCAACGGGTGGAGGCCTCCGGGCCTCCACCCCCCCCAACCCCCACCCCACCCCTTTCGCGTCCCCCCTCATCGGTATTTGCGGAAACGGAGAAACCCGTCATGTTCACCAAGTCCTGGCAGCGTCCGATCATCCTGGTCACGGCCTCTCTGGCCCTCGTCACCGGTACGGCGTGCGCCGCGCAGGCGTCGCAGTCCCACACCCCCACGAACATCAGCGCCTCGGCTCCGGCCGACCGGCCCGAGCACTGCACCGGCTTCGGGGCCGGCGGCAAGGGCGGAGAGGGCGGCAAGGGCGGCAGGGGCGGCGAGCCCGGTCAGCCGGGCGAGCCCGGCCAGCCCGGCGGGGTCGGCTGCCTCAAGTTCGAGGACCTGCCCGACAAGCCCAAGGCGGACCTGACCGTGGTGGACAAGGTACGCATCGTGCTGATCGTGCTGGCGGCCGACGACCCGAAGGAGACGACCAAGAAGGTCGCCGACAAGTACAAGATCTCGGAAGAGCAGATCGACACCTGGAAGCAGTACTACGTGGACGGCGACTGGTTCGCGCTGATGGGAGACACCCTGCGCCCCTGAGGCGGAACGAAGGCGCCCCGGCCCGCGGCAGGGCCGGGGCGCCGACGCATCCCGACGCATCCCGGGGAACGACCGGCCGGACATCGACCGGTCCCATTCGATACGAAGCAGTTCTTAGCGAGGGAGAATCTCATGCGCATGCGATCCACGAAGTTCCGTCTCGGTCTCGTCATCTCCGCAACCCTGATCGGCGCGGGCGCGATGGCACCGGTGGCCACGGCGGCTCCGGCGGCGTCCAGCCAGGTGGCATCCTCGTTCAGCACCGGAGACGCGCAGCCGGGCGGGGGCCGGTTCGACGGCCGGGCGGTACTGGACAAAGTGAAGGTGGGCAACGGCGGCGTCCGCGTCGGGGACCGGATCTGTGCGGGCAAGTGCACCGGATCGGTGAACGGCACCAACGGCACCAAGGGCGGCATCTGTGCCGGGCTGTGCGACGGCAGCGCCAACGGCGGCACCGGCACCACCGGCGTCCCGGGCGGCACCGGGGGCACCGGCGGCAAGGGCGGCATCTGTGCCGGTTCCTGCAAGGGCAGCGCCAACGGTGGCACCGGCGGCACCGGCGGGACCGCGCTGCCCGGCGGTGACGGTGGCAAGGGCGGCACGGGTGGCGAGGGCGGCATCTGCCTCGGCATCGGCTGTGGGGTCACCGGCGGCTTCGGCGGCGCCGGTGGCGCCGGCGGCATGGACTTCGACTGACGGGCCCGCCGACCGCACCTCCCGTTCGCGACACCGTGACCGGTCCCCTCGGGGCCGGTCACGGTGTCGTGTGCGTGTGCGTGTGCGTGTGTGCGTGTTCCGTGTGTCCGCCCGGCCGGACCGGATACGACCCGGTTCGACCGGGCGTGCGGATGGGCCGCTCGATAGACTTCCAGGTATGGAAGAGCGGCCCGCCGCGTCCGGCGGCGTCACAGGGCTGGGTGAGCGGGGCGCCCGATGAGCGAGGTGTCGAACCTCAGCGTGTACGCGGGCCGCGCCTCGGGCCTCATCGGGAAGCAGATCGCGGGCTACCGGGTCGAGCGCATGATCGGCCGCGGTGGCATGGCCGTTGTCTACTGCGCCAAGGACCTGCGCCTGGACCGTACGGTCGCCCTCAAGCTGATCGCTCCGGAGCGCGCCCGCGACGAGACCTTCCGGCGCCGCTTCACGCACGAGTCACGGGTGGCCGCGTCGATCGACCACCCGCACATCGTGCCCATCTTCGAAGCCGGCGAGACCGACGGCGTCCTCTACATCGCCATGCGCTACGTGTCCGGCCTGGACCTGCGCGCGCTGCTGGACCGTGAGGGTCCGCTGCCGGTGGCGACCGCCCTGCGCATCGCCGCCCAGGTGGCTTCCGCGCTCGACGCGGCCCATGACCACGACCTCGTGCACCGGGACGTCAAGCCCGGCAACATCCTGGTGGCCGCGGGCACCGACAGCGAGCACCCCGAGCACATCTATCTCACGGACTTCGGGCTGACGAAGAAGGCGCTGGCGCTCACCGGGTTCACCACGGACGGAGAATTCGTCGGCACGCTCGACTACATGGCGCCGGAACAGATCTCGGGCAGGCCGGTGGACGGCAGGTGCGATCTCTACAGCCTGGCCTGCGTCGTCTACGAAACCCTCGCCGGAGGGCCCCCCTTCGAGCGCGAGGAGGACGCGGCGCTGCTGTGGGCGCACCAGTACGACCCCCCGCCCCCACTCACGGAAAGGCGGCCGGGAATAACTCCCGCCGCCGCCGACGTACTGACCAAGGCTCTTTCGAAGGTCCCCGAGGACCGTTACGGGTCCTGTCTCGAATTCGTGGCCGCGCTGCGCGTCGCCACCGGGGGCGGCATCGGCCGGAACGCCGATCCGCCGCCGCGGGAGAATTCCCGTACCCCCGAAGTCGCGGGGGACTCCGCGCCCCCGCGGGAGCCCCCGGTCTGGGCCCGGCCGGTGTTCTACGGCCTGCCCGGCGGCCCGTAGACCGCCCCGCCCTACCCCCTACGGGCGTTCCTTCCTTCCTGCGAGCGTCACAGACCCAGGGAGATGGCCAGGCGGGTCATCTCGGCCGTGGTGTTGATGTTCAGCTTGGCGCGGATCCGGCGCAGGTAGGCGTCGACCGTGTGCTTCGAGAGCCCCATGTGGCGGGCCGTCTGCAGGTAGGTGCAGCCTGCGGCGATGTGTTGCAGTGCCTCCTGCTCGCGGGGGGCGAGCGTGGTGGCGGCGGCTTCGGTCTGCGGGGCGACGAGGGTGAGGCTCATGATTTCCTCCGACGGATCGGCCTGGTCATCACTGCTGCTCACGTCCTCGGAAGCAGGGGACTCGTACCCGAATGTCGGTGTTTGTCCCTGTTAAAGAGCTTGTCGTCGGGACTTCATGGCGGTGTCCGTCGACTGTCACAGGCGCGTCACAGGGGACATTTCCTTGCATACAGCCCAGCTGTGTGTGCGTCCTCAGAACCCGTTGAGGGACTGCTCGGCCCAGATGGTCTTGCCGATGGCCGCGTGCCGGGTGCCCCAGCGCTGGGCGAGCTGGGCGACCAGCAGCAGCCCCCGCCCGCCCTCGTCGAAGGTCCTGGCCCGCCGCATGTGCGGGGCGGTACTGCTCGCATCGGAGACTTCGCAGATCAGAGTGCTGTTCTTCTCGTGGATCAGCCGCAGCTGGATGGGCGGCTGGCCGTACCGGATGGCGTTGGTGACCAGCTCACTGACCAGCAGCTCGGTGACGAAGGCGGCCTCCTCCAGTCCCCACACCGTCAGCTGGTCGGTGGTCTGCCGCCGGGCCGTGGCCACGACGGATGGGTCGGAGGGCAGGTCCCAGACGACGACCCGGTCCGCGTGCAGGCCCCGGGTCCGCGCGACGAGCAGGGCCACGTCGTCGTCCGGGCGGTGCGTCAGCATGGCCGTCAGCACGCGGTCACAGACCCCGTCCAGTGAATCCGCGGGCCGGACGAGCGCCGCGAACATGCTGTCCAGCGCCTCGTCGATGTCGTGGTCGCGGGCCTGCAGCAGACCGTCGGTGTACAGGGCGAGGATGCTGCCCTCCGGCAGTTCGACCTCGAGGGTCTCGAAGGGCAGGCCGCCCAGGCCCAGCGGCGGACCGGCCGGGACGTCCAGGAGGTACACGGAGCCTTCCGGGGAGACCACGGCGGGCGGCGGGTGGCCGGCGCGGGCCACCGTGCAGCGGCGGATGACCGGGTCGTAGACCACGTAGAGGCAGGTGGTCCCGATGCCCCCGGCCGCTTCCCCGCCCGACTCCGGGTCGGCCTCGTCGGCGGACAGGTGGATGACGAGGTCGTCGAGGTGGGTGAGCAGCTCGTCGGGGGCCAGGTCGACGTCGGCCAGGGTGCGGACCGCGGTGCGCAGCCGGCCCATGGTGGCGGTGGCACGGATGCCGTGGCCGACGACATCACCCACGACCAGGGCCACCCGCGCGCCGGACAGCGGGATCACGTCGAACCAGTCACCGCCCACACCGGCCTCGCCGGCGGCCGGCAGGTAGCGGGAGGCGATCTCCAGTGCCGCCTGATCCGGCAGCGTGTGCGGGAGCAGGCTGCGCTGCAGTGTCATGGTCGTGGTGTGCTCGCGGCCGGACCGGTACGCGTTGCGGATACCGGCGGCCGCGCGGGCCGTGAGTTCCCCGGCCAGCCTCAGGTCCTCCGGCTGGAAGGGGTCCCGCCGCCGGTGGCGGCTGAAGACGGCCACACCGAGCGTCCCCCCGCCGGCCCGCATCGGCACCACCATGATCGAGTGGGCCCCGTACTCGCCGATCCATGCGGCCCCGGGGTCCTGGGCCGCCCACCGGGCGAGTTCCGGGTCCGCCGCCCCGTACACGGCACCGCGGCCCGCGACCAGCGCCGCGACGGGCGGTGACAGCGGCGGATAGCTGGTCGTGTCCCCGACGGCCACGCGCGACTCGGGGGTTCCGTCCAGGACCGACCGCGCCGCGGCGCGGCAGACGGTGACCGGGCCGCCCTCCTTGACGGAGACCGGCTCGTCGCCGCGCGGCAGTGGTTCCAGCAGGTCGACGACCGCGAAATCGGCGAACCGGGGGACGGCGGCGTCGGCCAGCTCGTGCGCGGTGCGGACACTGTCCAGGGTGGTACCGATGGGGGCGGCGTCCACCTCGTCCGTCAGGAGCATCTGGTGCTGGACGCTCTCGACGCCGGTCCGGTCGTGCGCGGCCAGGCACACGGCGTGCACCTGCCCGTCCGGGCCCCGCAACGGGGCCAGCGAGGTGGCCCAGCCGTGCTCCGCGCCGCCGCCCGTCGGATGGACGAAGGCCTCCATGTACTGCGGCTCACCGGTGTCCAGGGCCAGGCGCATCCTGCGCTCGGTCTCGTCGCTCACGGGATCCGGGGCGATCTCCGGCAGCCGCAGCCCGCTCATCTCGGCCTCGGTGAGGGAGAGCGTCCGCTCCATGCCGGCGTTCGCCCGCACCAGCCGCAGGTCCGCATCGAAGATCGCGAGGAAGCAGGGGGACTGCGTGAACGCCCATTCCTTCAGCGGTTCGGCCCAGGGCGAGCGGGAGGCGCCGCCGACGGCGGACACCACGAACCACTTCGTGGTGCCTCCGGTCGAGGTCCAGCGGTGTGCGAGCAGCGCCACCTCCAGCCGGTGGCCGTCCCGGTGCCGCAGTGCCACCGTCCCGCTCCACCGCTCCTGCGCGGACGGGACGTTCCGCGCGGCGTCGCTGAGGACATCGGCGAGCCGGTGGGCGGCCGGCAGCCCCACGACCTCGGACGGCACGTATCCGAGCAGCCGGGTGGCGCCCTCGCTCCACTCGGTGACGATGCCCTGCTCGTTGATCGTGGCCGAGGCCGTGTACGCCGACTCGAGGGAGGCGCCCGTCTCCTCGGGCCGCTCACCAGGAGAGGTGGGAACTCGCTCCATCGCCACTCATCTCGCCCTCGCTCGTTCCGCTGCCGCCGTCCCACGGGACCCGCACGGCCAGGCGCTCCTCTGACCAGAATGATCCAGCGGGGCAAGGAGCACCAACGCAATGCCGTCGGCCGGGGGGCGCTCAGCCGGCCGGGTGCGCGAGGACCAGGGCCAGGGTCGCGTCGTCCGTCCGCCACACCATCGCGCGGCGCGCTCCGTCGAGGACGGGCGGCCCGAGGCCGAGGATCGGGACGCCCAGCGGAGCCGCTCCGAAGACACCGCTCCGGTCCGCCTTGACCGCCGCCTCCTTCAGCGCCCACGCCCCGGCCAGGGCTTCGGGCCGCTCCGTACCGACGAGGGAGAGCTCCTCCGGCGACAGCACGCGGTCCGCGACCCGGCGTACGGCATCGGCCGAGGCGGTCTCGCACAGGTCCACCCCCACCGGCTGCGGTGCGAGGGCCGCGGCGACGTGGTGGGCCGTGTGGCTGATGGACAGGTTCAGGGCGGGCGCCGGGCTGCCGCCGACCACGACGCAGGGGCTGCCGTCGTCCCGCGGGAGGATCTCCACATCCTCCGCCGGAGCGGAGACCGCCTCGCCGACCAGGCGCTTCGCGAGCAGACGGCCTGCCGTCCACTCGGCCTGCCGCCAGGCCGGCAGCGCGCGGAGCACGTACCGCTCGGCCGGTGAGAGCGGTACGTGCCCCGCCCGCTGCCGCAGGTCGCGGCAGCGGGCCACGAGGAGCAGGGCTCCACCCCACCGGTGGACGCGGCCCTGTGCGATCGGCCGGAACACGGGGGTCACGCGGCCGGGGCCGTGTCGAGGAGCAGCAGCTCGCGGGCCAGCGCGGCCACCGTCTGCCGGATCTGGCCCGGCGTGTGGTCGGACGTGATGAAGAAGCGGAGCCGGGCCAGTTCCTCCGGTACGGCCGGATGGAGGATGGGGTTGACGCTGATGCCCTGCTGGAACAGGGCCTGCGCCAGGCGCAGGGTCTTCAGTGAGTCCCCGACGATGCAGGGGACGACCGGCGTGCCGTGGCTGTCCCCGGTGTTGATGCCCGCCTCGCGCGCGAGGTGCACGAACAGCGCCGCGTTCTCCGCCAGACGTGCCACGCGCTCCGGCTCGGCCCGCAGCATGCGCAGCGCGGTCAGCGAAGCCGCGGTGTCGGCCGGGGTCATTCCGGCGCTGTAGACGAAGCCCGGCACGGTGTAGCGCAGGTACTCCACGACCGGACGGCTCCCCGCGACGTAGCCGCCGCAGCTCGCCAGCGCCTTGGACAGCGTGCCCGACCACAGGTCGACGGCCGAGCGGTCGGTGCCGAAGTGCTCGCCGATGCCGCGCCCCGTCCTGCCGATCGTCCCGATGCTGTGCGCCTCGTCGATCATCAGCAGCGCGCCGTGCCGGCGCTTGACCTCGACGAGGGCCGGCAGGTCGGCGATGTCCCCGTCCATGCTGTACACGCCTTCCACGACGACGAGCACCCGCCGGTACTGGTCGCGGACCTGCGTCAGCAGGGTGTCCAGGGCGTCCGCGTCGTTGTGCGGGAACGGCCGCCGGGTCGCGCCGGAGAGCTTGGCCCCCTGCAGGATGCTGTCGTGGGCGAGGGAATCGTGCACGATCAGGTCCCCGGGGCCGACGAGGTGCCCGATCACGGTGACGTTGGTGGCGTGGCCGTTGGCCAGGGTGATCGCGGCCTCGCACCCGAGCAGGTCGGCGACCTCGCTCTCGAGCTCCAGATGGAGCGGCCGGCTGCCGGACAGCAGGCGGCTGGCGGACACCGAGGTGCCGAAGCGTTCGATCGCCTCCTGGGCCGCCCGGTTCACCTCCGGGTGGGTGGCCATGCCCAGGTAGTTGTAGCTGGAGAACGAGAGGAGCTCCTGGCCGTCGACGACGGTCGTGTCCGTCATGCCACCCTCATGGACGAGGAAGTACGGATTGGGCAGCCCCAGCCCGGAGAGCGCGGCGAAGCGCTCGCCGTGGGCGGTGACCTCGGGGAAGCACTCGATCCGGGTGTGCTCCTCGGGCAGCGGCGCGACGGCGGCCCGGGGCTCCTCGCCTCCGGAGCGCTGCTCCGGAACGGCCGCCGGTACGACTGCCGGGGCGGCGACCGGTACGGCGTCCGGGCAGTCGCCCGCGATCAGCGCGGCGATGCCTCCGACGGTCGGCCCGTCGGCGGCCGTCCCGTCGAACGTCCACTTCGGCCACTCCCGCTGGAGGGAGGTGAACAGATCGGTCAGCATCAGCGAGTCGAAGCCGAGGTCGTCGATCAGCAGGTGGTCGTCGCGCAGCTGGGCCACCGGGAACGCGCTGACCCGGGCCACGTGCGCGAGCACGGAGTCGGTGATCCCGGTGATCTCCCCGGCCGGCGACGGCTCGTCTTCGGCGGGCGCGACCGGGGCAGCCGGTACGTCCGCTTCAGCCGGTACGCCGGGAGCGGCGGGCGGCACCGGAGTGGTCCCGGCCGTCGCCGGAACGGCCTCCGTGGCCGGGTGCCGCCCCGGGAGTGCGTCGGCGAGGCGCGCGAGCAGTGCCGCCTCCGTGGCCGGGTCCGGCTCGGGGAGCGTCTCGGCGAGCCGGGCCAGCACCGCCGTCTGCTGCTGTACGAGCCGGAGCAGTTCGTCCATCGGGTGGAGGGGTGCGTCGTTCATGGTGCTCTCCTTGGGGGGAACGGGCCCGGCCGGGGACGCCGCCGGGGACCGGGGCGGGGACTGGGCCGGGCGGGAGGCGGCGGGGGTGTCCGTCTTTCCCTGGCGGCGGCAGGGCACCCAGTACGACTGGGTGGCGAGCCTCGCCACCGGCAGGTCGAGCAGCCGGCGCTCGTCCTGGGGAACCAGGGCGCGCGGGTCGACCGGCACGCCCAGGACCGCGAGCCGGGCGAGGGCCCGTACGAAGGCCTGGCCGTCGTCCGGCGTGGCCCCGGTGACCGGGACGACGTGCACGTCGCCGTGGTCGGTGAGGTTGCGGCGGACCGAGGTCAGGAGCGAGTTGCCTCCGCTGACCTGCAGGAAGACCCGGGCCCCCTGGTCGTAGGCGGTGCGGACGGCATCGCCGAACCGGACCGGCGCAGACGCGTGCCGGGCCCACAGCTCGCGCAGCCGGTCGGCGTCGGTGCACACGGTCGCGTCCACGGACGAGACGAACGGCAGGACGGGGCCGCTGATGCGGCGGGCGGCGAGGTCCTCGCGCATGGTCTCGTCCGCGGCGGCGAGCCGCGGCGAGTGGAAGGCGTTCGAGACGTCGAGCTCCACCGTGACCACCCCCGCCCCGGCGCAGGCCTCCCGCATGGCGACCAGCCCTTGCGGGGTACCGCTGACCACGACCTGGCGCGGCTGGTTGAAGCAGGCGAGCCACACGTCGTCGATGCCGGTGACCAGCCGGCGGCAGGTCTCCTTGTCGGTCTGGACCGCGAGCATCCCGCCCCGCAGACCGCTTTCGGCACTCCGGAGCGTCGCGCCCCGGTGGACCAGCAGCCGCACGGTGTCCTCGGCGGTGAGCGCACCGGCCGCGGCGGCCGCGGCGAACTCGCCGACGCTGTGGCCGAGTACGACGTCGGCCGTGACGCCGACGTCGCAGAGCAGCCGGGTGGCGGCGATCTGGACGGTACCGAGCAGCGGCTGGCACACCTCGGTCGAGGCGAGCCGCTGCCCGGGCTCCTCGGTCCCGCTCCCGGGGGTCGCCGCCGTGCCGTACAGCAGGGCGCCGATGTCGAAGCCGGCCTCCTCGCGGACCGTGGCGCCCAGCCGGTCGACGGTGGCCCGGAAGCCGGGGAACCTCTCGTACAGTTCCCGCATCATGCCCGGCCGCTGGCTGCCCTGCCCGGGGAAGAGGAGGGCGAGGCGGCGCTGCGCCGCCGGCAGCGGAGCGTCCGCGGCGAATGCGCCGTCGCCGAGGTCGCCCCGGTCGCCGTCGGCGAGCTGCCGGCGGGCGCGGCGCAGCCGCTCGACGAAGGCCTCCGTGTCGTCGGCCGCGATCGCGAGCCGGGCCGTCAGGGGCCGGCGGGAGCCGAGGGTGTGGGCCACGGCTGCCAGCGGGGCGGGGTCCGGCGTGTCGAGTGCGTCGAGAACGTTGCCGATGTGCTGGTCCAGCAGCTCGGGGTTGCCGGCGGAGAGCAGAACGAGCTGGGGTCCGGTGGTCCGGCCGCGTTCCGGGAGGTCACCGGCGGCGGGGGCGTGGGCTCGGGCACCCGCATGGTCGGGGGCGGGCCGCTCCTCCAGGACCACATGGACGTTCGTGCCGCCGAATCCGAACGAACTGACGGCGGCCCTGCGCGGAGCACCGGACTCGGGAAAGGGCCGCGGGGTGTCGGCGAGGCGCAGGCCCGCGGCGTCGATGCCCAGGTCCGGATGCCGGGTGGTCTTCGGCTGCGGAACGATCGTGCGGTGGTGGACCACGAGGGCCGTCTTGATCAGCCCGGCCATGCCCGCCGCGGACAGGGAGTGCCCGATGAGGGCCTTGCCGGCGCCGAGGTAGCACAGCGAGGGGTCGTCGTCCGGGTACTCGGTGCGCAGCCGGCGCAGGGCCTCCACCTCGACGCGGTCGCCGGTCTCGGTTCCGGTCCCGTGGGCCTCCAGGAAGCCCATGGTGGACGGGGGGACGCCCGCGTCGTCGTAGGCCCGGCGCATGGCGCGCAACTGGCCGTCGGGGGCGGGCGCCAGCGGCCCGGGGGAGGCGCCGTCGTTGGCGGAGCCGATGCCCTTGATCACCGCGTAGACACGGTCCCCGGCGGCGAGCGCGTCGGCGAGCGGCCGGATGACGACGGCGCCGGCGCCCTCGCCGAGGACGAAGCCGTCCGCACCCTCGTCGAAGGGCCGGCACACCCCGGTGGCGGAGAGCGCCCGGAGCGTGGAGAAACCGATCAGGCTGTCGGGGGTGAGGTTGAGATACACGCCGCCGACGACGGCGATGCGGCAGCCGCCCTGGCGCAGCTGCGCCATGGCCTGGTCCAGTGCGACCAGCGAGCCGGAGCAGGCGGCGTCGACGGCGAAGCTGGGGCCGCCGAGGTCGAAGTGCCGGCTGACGGTGCCGGGCGCCATGTTGAGCAGGCTCCCCGGCAGGCTGAAGGCCTGGACGCTGCCGAGTCCTTGCGCGTGGTCCTTGACGGCGTCGAGGAGGCCTTCGTGGTCCGCCGCGGCCTGCCGCGCGTCGTCGGCCAGCGCGATGGCCCGGATGGGGGCCGTCATCAGGTCCTTGTAGTCGGACACCGATATGCCGCAGAAGACCCCGGTGTTCTCCCGGTCGAAGTCGCCCCGGCCCAGCCCCGCGTCGTCGAGGGCCTCGCGGGTCACGTCCAGCAGCAGCCTGTGCTGCGGGTCCATGGCCCGGGCGCGGGCGGGCGGTACGCCGTAGTGCAGGGCGTCGAAGCGGTCCACGTCGTCCAGGAAGGCGACCTGGTCGGTGTAGGCGGCATGGGGGGCCGACGGATTGCCGGGCTCGTGGAAGGTCTCATGGTTCCAGCGCTCCTTCGGCACGGCGGAGAACTGTCGCTTGCCGCTCAGCAGGAGCTTCCAGTAGGCGCTGATGTCGGGAGCACCGGGGAAGCGGCAGCCGAGTCCGGTGATGGCGATGTCGTTCATGAGAGGTCTTCCTTGTCGTGAAGGGGACGGGCGGAGGGGTACGGACGGGACCGGGCGGGGCGCTGCGTACCGGTGGTCAGTGGCGGGCGCGGGCCGGAGTACGCAGGGCCGGCCGGGCCGCGGGACACCTGCGGACGGGAGCCGGGGGAGGACGGGGTGCCGGGGTCGGCTCCCCGGCCCGCAGCGGACGCGGCGCCCACCAGTTCAGGCCGCCCGCCAGGCGCATCAGCGCCGGTACGAGCACACCCCGGACGAGCGTGGCGTCGAGCAGGACGCCGAGGCCCGCGCCGATCCCGAAGAACTGCAGGAGGGAGACCTGCGAGGTGCCGAAGCTCAGGAGGGTGAAGGCGAGCAGGGCTCCGGCGGTGGTGACGATGCCGCCCGTGCGGGCCATGCCCGAGACGATCGAGCGGGCGTTGTCCTGCCCGGCTTCGTGCGCCTCCTTGATACGGGCGAGGACGAACACCTCGTAGTCCACCGACAGTCCGAAGACGATGCAGAACAGCAGGACGGGCATGGTCGTACTGAGGGGTCCGGGAGTGAAGTCGAGCAGCTCGTGCAGATGGCCCGACTGGAAGACCCACACCATGGCGCCGAGGACGGCCGCGAGGCTCAGCGCGTTCAGCGCGATGGCCTTCAGCGGCAGCAGCAGGCTGCGCGTGAAACCGAGCAGCAGGACGAAGGTGGTGACGCTGATCAGGGCGAGCGCGAGCGGGATACGGTCGCCCACCGTGGCCTTCGCGTCGACCAGGACCGCGCTCGGTCCGCCGACCAGGACCTCGGTGCCCGCCGGGGCGGGTACCGCGCGGATGTCGTGGACGAGCCGCTGGGCCGCGTGTGACTGGGGGTCGGCCAGCGGCATCACGGAGAGCTGGACCGGACCGTCGGCGGCGGAGGGCCGGGCGGTGGATCCGGCCGGGCCGGGGACCGAGGCGCGTTCGCCGTTGCTGAAGCCGCCGTCGGGTCCCACGACCCGGGCGACCTGCGGGACCGCGGACAGCCGGCGGGCGTAGTCCTCCCTCTCCTGCGGGGAGGCACTGCCCGCGGTGACGACGGTCAGCGCGCTGGAGGCCTTCGTGTCGAACCGGTCGCGCACCAGGTCACCGGCCTGGCGGCTGGACGCGCCCACCGGGAGTGCCCGGTCGTCGGGGGTGGCGAAATCGGCGTGGGCGAAGGGTGCGGCGAGCAGGACCAGCAGGCCGATCACCGGCAGCGCCGCGATCAGCGGGCGGCGCACGACGATCCGGGCCAGCCCCTCCCAGAACCCGGACCGGGAGCCGGACCGGACCCGGCGGCGCCACGGCACGGCCCAGGCGTTCACCCGGTGTCCGAGGAGCGCGAGCAGGGCGGGCAGTACGGTCACGGCGCTCACCGCCGCGATCGCCACCACGGCGATGCCCGCGTAGGCGAAGGACCGCAGGAAGTACGGCGGGAACACCAGCAGGGTGGCGAGCGCGGCGGAGACGGTCGCGGCGCTGAAGGCGATCGTGTGGCCGGCGGTGCGCACGGTCCGTACGGCGGCGGTGCGCGGGAGGAATCCGGCAGCGAGCTCCTCACGGAATCGCGAGACGACCAGTAGCCCGTAGTCGATGCCCAGCCCCAGGCCGAGCGCCGTGGTGAGGTTCAGCGCGAACACGGAGACGTCGGTGACGCTGCCGAGCACGCTCAGGACCAGCAGCGTTCCGGCGATGGCCAGTACGCCGATCAGCAGGGGCAGGGCCGCGGCGACCACACTGCCGAACACCAGGACCAGCAGGACCAGCGTGCCCGGCAGGACCACGGACTCCGCCCGCTTCAGGTCGGACTCCGAGATGTCCTGGAGCTCGGCGTCGACGAGCGCGCTCCCCCCGACGTGCACGCTCAGGGCCGTCCGGTCGGCGGTACCGCCGGTACCCCCGGCGCCGGGGGTACCGGCGGTACCGGGGTTGTCGGCCGGGGTGGCCAGCTCCTCGCGCAGTCGCTCGACCCGCGCCCCGAGCTCTTCGCCCTCGCCCGCCACGTGTGCGACCAGCATCGCCGCCCGGCCGTCCCGGCTGCGCAGCTCCGCCGCGCCGCCGGTCCAGTAGGAGGACACGGCGCTCACGTGCGCCGCGGTGGTGAGTCTTCCGGTCAGTTCGCTGCCGGCGCTGCGGGCGGCCGGGTCGTCCACGGAGCCGCTGCGGGCCTGTGCGACGAGGACCAGGTTGGGGGACGCGCCCAGGCGCTCGGCGGCCAGCTGCGCCGCGCGACTGGACTCGGACCGGGGGTCGTCGTACCCCTGCGTCTTCAGCCGGCCGGTCGCATCCGTGCCGAAGACGACGGACAGGACGAGGAAGGCGAGCGCGGCCACGAGAACGAGTCGGGGGCGGCGGGTGACGAAGGCCCCTGCGCGGCGGAACATGGATGCCTCCGGTGCGGACGGCGAATCGCTCCTGCTCGGGCGCAGGAAGGTCGATATCCACCGTGCCCGGGGGCGGGACGCGGCCGTAGCCCCGGCCATTCGTACCTTGACAGGGGCGGAGGGGACGGCATGCCGGGGCCGTCGACACGCAGGGTGACATCGCGCGCCCGAGGGTCACTCGATCCGGTGGGTCCCGGGTGGGAGTGGCGGCGCCGGGGTGCGTCCGGTGCGTCGGCCGCCGACTATGGGCGGCGTACCACCCCCACTGCCGTTGTCAGGAGCTCACCATGCTGGAGCGCAAGCTGCGCAAGGACCGCACCGAGGTCACCTTCATCCTCCCCGTCGACACCCCGCCGGGACCGGTCAGCGTGGTGGGCGACTTCAACGACTGGCAGCCCGGTGTCCACACCCTGGCCCGCCGCAAGGACGGCAAGCGTGCCGTGACCGTCGAGCTGCCCAGCAGGAGCACCCATTCGTTCCGCTACCTGGCGGCCGGGGACTACTGGTTCAACGACGAGAGCGCCGGGGACCAGGACGGCCCCAACAGCCGGCTGCACACCTGACGGCCCGGACTCCCTGCGGACCGGAGCGCGCCCCGGCGGTCATCGGGGCGCGTTTTGCATGACGTGAACCAACTGAGTTAGGTTAGGCTTGCCTAATCGGTCAACCATACATATTTACGGGCGAGTTGGCGGCCTGTCACTCCTGCCTGCCCGATTTGTCTATCGACAGCTCGCCATGGAATCAGCTTAGCTTTGCCTAAGTTTCGGTCGCGGCTGCGTCGGCGTGCCGACCCGTCCGGGCGGTGGTGAGCGCCACCGGCCATTCTCCCCCGGTGGATCGAAGGGATGACGTACAGCGACATGGGCACGATTGCAGTGGAACGCCCCGTGCCCAGGGGCGTAACGGAGGCCCGTCGGCGGCGGGTCGTGGGCTCGGTCACCCTGGTACTGGTCCTCCTGGCGGTGATGCTGGTGTCGCTGGCCGTCGGCGCGCGTGCGCTGACCCCCGCCGAGGTGTGGCGCGGGTTATCGGGCGTGCCCGACCCCGATCAGCGGCTCACCGAGATACGGCTCATCGTCCGGACCGTACGGGTGCCGCGCACGGTGCTCGGGCTCGTGGCGGGCGTGGCCCTGGGGGTCGGAGGGGCGCTGATCCAGGGGTACACGCGCAATCCGATCGCCGACACCGGCCTGCTGGGGGTGAACTCCGGCGCCTCGTTCGCCGTGGTGCTGGTGATCGCCCTGTTCGGCCTCGCCCATCCCTTCCAGTACGTCTGGTTCGCCTTCCTGGGCGCCGCGGTCGCCGGTGTCATCGTCTTCGGGCTGGCGAGCATCGGCAGGGGCGCGGGCAATCCGCTGACCCTGGCGCTGGCCGGGCAGGGGGTCACGGTGTTCCTCGCCGCGATGACCACGGCGGTCGCGCTGTCGGACAAGGCCTCGCTGAACGCCCTGCGCTTCTGGAACGCGGGCTCCGTGGCCGGTGTCGGCTTCGACGTCATCCTGCCGGTGATCGCGTTCATCGGGGTCGGGCTGGTCCTGGCGCTGATCACGCTGCCCGCCCTCAATCTGCTCAACCTCGGCGACGACGTCGCACGGGGACTGGGAGTGAACATCGCCCTGAGCCGGACCGTCGGCATCGTCTCCATCACCCTGCTGGCGGGCGCGGCGACGGCGGCCTGCGGCCCCATCGCCTTCCTCGGCCTGATGGTGGCCCACATGGCCCGGTTCCTGACCGGCCCGGACTACCGCTGGCTGGTGCCGTACGCGGGCCTGCTCGGCGCCATCGTCCTGCTGGTCTGCGACATCGTCGGGCGCCTGCTGGTGCGGCCGGGGGAGCTGGACGCGGGCGTGGTCGTGGCCCTCTTCGGAGCCCCGTTCTTCGCGGCGCTCGTGTGGCGCGGAAAGTTCAAGAGCGCATGACCGGGACCGAAGTGAAGGCAGCGGTGACGCCGGGCGTGCGGCTCGGCCCCGTCTCGTTCGTCTGGCGGCCGTGGGTCGTGTGCGTCACGCTGCTGCTGGCGGCGGCGACCTTCCTGGTGTTCTGCCTGTCCATCGGCGTCGGGGACTTCCCCATCGGCCTGTCCCAGGTGATCGCCACGATCCTGGGCGGGGGCGAGCAGGTCGACCAGTTCGTGATCATGGACCTGCGGATGCCGCGCGCCCTGGCCGGGCTCGTCGTGGGCGTCGCCCTGGGCGTGTCCGGGGCGATCACGCAGTCCATCGCGCGCAATCCGCTGGCCAGCCCGGACATTCTGGGCATCACCGGGGGAGCCGGCGCGGTCGCCGTGTTCCTGGTGACCGTGTCGGGCGGGACCGCGGCGGCGGTCGTGAACTCCGTGGGCCTGTCCGGGGCGGCGCTCGCGGGCGGCCTCGGCACGGGCCTGCTCGTGTACTTCCTGGCGTGGCGGCGCGGGATCGACGGCTTCCGGCTCATCCTCATCGGCATCTCGGTCAGTGCCGTGATGGAGGCCGTCACCACGTGGCTGCTGGTCACCGCCGACATCAGGGACGTGGCCCGGGCCCAGGCGTGGCTGATCGGCTCGCTGGACAACCGCTCGTGGGACGACGTGGGCGTGGCGCTGTGGTGCACCCTCGTCCTGATGGTCGTCGTGACGGGCGTCGCCTTCCAGTTCAAGCCGCTGCACCTCGGCGACGACGTGGCCGCGGGCCTCGGCGTCCGCTACACGAGGGTGCGGGCGGTCCTGCTGCTGTGCGCGGTCCTGCTGGCGGGTGTGGCGGTGAGCGCGGCCGGCCCGGTCCCCTTCGTCGCGCTGGTGGCGCCGCAGGTGGCGATGCGCCTCGCGAAGTGCCCTACCCCGCCGATGGCTGCCTCCGGGATGGCGGGGGCCTTGCTGTTGATCGGCGCGGACCTGATCGCCCGTACGGCACTGCCGCTCACCCTCCCGGTGGGCGTGGTGACCGCCGTGATCGGCGGCCCCTTCCTCGTCTACCTGCTGGTACGGGCCAACCTCCGCTAGTTGATATCTCTTCAGACATGCCTACATCAGGGGGAGTTGTGGCCCTATCTCAGATCGCCGGGATCGAGTCCGGGGAAGACGAGGCCTCACGGCTGGCGGCCAGGGGGGTCACGGTCGGGTACGGAGGCAGGGTCGTCATCGACGACCTCCACGTGTCGATCCCGCCACGGGTGATCACCACGATCATCGGCTCCAACGGGTGCGGGAAGTCGACACTGCTGCGGACCCTGTCGCGGCTGCTCAAGCCGACCAGCGGAACGGTCGTACTGGACGGCGAGGACATCGGCAGGCTCAGGACCAGGGAGGTGGCGAAGAAGCTCGGCCTGCTGCCGCAGGCGCCGGTCGCCCCGGAGGGGCTCACGGTGGCCGACCTGGTCGCCAGGGGCCGCCATCCGCACCAGAGCTGGCTGCGCCAGTGGTCCTCGGACGACGCCGACGTCGTGGCGCGCGCCCTGGCGATGACCGGGGTGTCCGACCTGGCCGACCGCCCCGTCGACGCCCTGTCCGGCGGGCAGCGCCAGCGCGTCTGGATCTCGATGACGCTCGCTCAGGGCACCGACCTGCTGCTGCTGGACGAGCCGACCACCTACCTGGACCTGGCGCACGCGATCGACGTGCTCGACCTGGTGGACGACCTGCACGAATCGGGCTGCACCGTGGTCCTGGTGCTGCACGACCTCAATCTGGCCACGCGCTACAGCGACAACCTCATCGTGATGAAAGCCGGTTCGATCCTCGCGCAGGGGCACCCCCGTGACGTGATCACCGCCGAGTTGCTGTACGAGGCGTTCGGGCTGCGCGCCAAGGTCGTGGACGACCCGGTGGGCGACCGGCCGCTCATCGTGCCCATCGGCCGCACCCACGTGCGGCTCTCCTAGATCAAACAAAGTTACGGCGCAAGTAAGGCTAGGCTAGCCTCACTTGGCCGCGGTAGGGTTTGGCTGCCCTCGGGCGGGACTGCAATGGACGGCACGAAAGCAAGGGATTTCGGATGCTTCTCCATCGAACGACACGTATGACGCCCCGGCGGCGGTGGGCGGCGGTTCTGTCCGCCGCGGCCCTCGGGGTCGGTCTCCTCACCGGATGCAGTTCCGACACTGCGGACAAGGCGGACAAGAAGAGCGACAACTCCCCGGCCGCCGGGGGCACGTTCCCGGTCAGCGTGGAGCACGCGTTCGGCTCCACGAAGGTCGGGAAGGCTCCCCAGCGCGTCGTCTCGGTCGGGTACACGGACGACCAGGCCATCCTGGCGCTCGGCATCAAGCCGGTCGGCATGGTCGACCAGTACCCCAACCCGCCGGGAACGTCCCCCGACATCAACACCCAGTGGCCCTGGGTGAAGGCCCAGTGGGGGGACACCCGCCCCGAGGTCATCATGAACAACGGTGACGCCGGCCCGAACTACGAGAAGATCGCGGCCCTGCGCCCGGACCTGATCATCGCGGTGTACTCCGAGATCGACCAGGCCGCCTACGAGAAGCTCTCCAAGATCGCTCCGACGGTGGGCCGCACCAAGGCCGAGAAGGAGCCGTTCAGCGCACCCTGGCAGGACAACGCCGTCCACATCGCCAAGGCCCTCGGCCAGGAGGCCAAGGGCACCGAGCTGGTCAAGGGCATCCAGGACAAGCTCGACGCGGCCAAGAAGGCGCACCCGGAGTTCGCGAACCAGACCGCCGTCCCGCTGTCCTGGTACAAGGACTCGGTGGCCCCCTTCACCACCACCGACGTGCGCGGACGCCTGGTGACGGGCATCGGCTACAAGGGCCAGACCGAGATCGACAAGATCGCGGACGGCAAGTTCTACACCACGCTCTCCCCGGAGCGCATGGACCTCGTCGACGTCGACCGCATCTTCGTCATCGCCGACAAGGCCGACCAGGAAGCACTGAAGAAGTTCCAGCTGTTCACCAACCTGAACGCGGTCAAGAACGGCAAGGTGTCCTACCTCCTCGACAGCGAGGGCCCGGCGGTCGGCGCCGCCATGTCCCAGGGCACGCTGCTCTCGCTCCCGTACGCGATCGACGAACTCGTCAAGTCGGTCGGTCAGGTGTGAGCATCACCGCCACGCGCGTCGCCCCGTCGGCCCTGCGCACGACGACAGGACGCGAGGCCACCCGCTGGGTCACCGCGCACTGCCGCGAGGTGCCGTGGCTGACCTCCGCCACCGTGTTCACCACGGTGGCGGGGGCGGCACTCCAGGTGCTCCCGCTGCTCCTGCTCGGCCGGGTGGTGGACGGGGTGGTCGCGGGCGGTCCGCGCTCGATCCTGGTCACGACCGGGGTACTGATGGTGGCCGCCGCGCTGCTCGGCGCGGCGGCCACCGCCCTGTCGACCTACCTCATCGGGCGCCTCGGCGCGGACCTGCTCGCCCGGCTGCGCGAAGGCGCCGTCCGGGCGGTGCTGGGGATGCCGAGCGCGCGGATCGAGCAGGTCGGCCGGGGAGACGTGCTCTCCCGGGTCGGCGACGACGTGGCCGTCCTGTCCAAGGGCATCAGAACGGCCGTGCCCACCGTGTTCTCGGCGGGCGTGCTGGTGGTCATCGCCACGATCGGCATGTTCGGCCTGGACTGGCGGCTCGGCCTGGCCGGTGCCTGCGCACTGCCCGCCTACGGACTGGCACTGCGCTGGTACCTCCCCCGCTCCGCCCCGCTCTACCGCACGCAGCGGGCGGCCCAGGCCGACCGGGCGCAGGCCCTGATCAGCGGCTTGAACGGCATCGACACGGTCCGGGCGTACCGCCTCGAAGGAGCCGTCCGAGAGAAGGTCACCAACGAGTCGTGGCGGGTGCGCGAACTCGGCATCGAGGTGTTCCGGCTCTTCGGCCGGTTCGTGGGCCGGGAGAACCGCGCCGAGTTCATCGGACTGGTCCTGATCATCGTGGTGGGGTACGCCCTGCTGGAGGCCGACGCCGCCACCCTGGGCGAGGTCTCCGCCGCCCCGCTGCTGTTCCACCGGCTGTTCACCCCGCTCGGCTCCATCATGTTCACCTTCGACGAGGCCCAGAAGTCCGGCGCGAGCCTGACCCGCCTGGTCGGGGTACTGGAGGAGGATGCGGAGGACCGGCTGGTGGGCGCGCTCGCAGCGGCCCGGGCGGCGGACACGCCGCAGCCCGTGGCCGTCGAGGTGCGGGGACTGACGTTCCGCTACCCCGACTCCGAGGAGCCCGTCGTCCGGGACGTCGACCTGACGATCCCCGCCGGCGGTTCACTCGCCCTGGTCGGGGCGACCGGCGCGGGCAAGTCGACCCTCGCCGCGCTGATCGCCGGTATCGGCACCCCGCAGGCCGGCTCGGTGCGCATAGGGTCCACCGACCTCGCCGGTCTGGACGAGGCCGGGGCGCGGGCCCTGGTCAGCATCCTGACGCAGGAGACCCACGTGTTCTCCGGCCCGCTCGCCGAGGACCTGCGCCTGGCCGCACCGGAGGCGACCGACGCCGAACTGATGGCAGCTCTGCGCACGGTGGGCGCCGACGGATGGGTCGAGGCGCTGCCCGAAGGGCTGAACACCGCGGTCGGCGAGGGCGGTGAGCGGCTGGACGTCACCAAGGTCGCCCACGTCGCGCTGGCCCGGCTGGTGCTCGGCCGCACTCCGGTGGTGGTGCTCGACGAGTCCACGGCGGAGGCGGGCAGCGAGGGCGCGGCCGAGCTGGAGCGGGCCGTGCTCGCCGCGTGCGCGGGCCGGACCACGCTGTTCGTGGCACACCGGCTCACCCAGGCGATGGCGGCGGACCGGATCGCCGTACTGGACGCGGGACGCGTCGTGGAGCAGGGCACGCACGAGGAGCTGGTCGCCCTGGGCGGCCGCTACGCGCGACTGTGGCGGGCCTGGCGCGAAGGCAGCTAGCCGGCCCGATTTTGGCTTGGGTCAACTCATCGATATCGATCTGGAAGGGGCGTTGAGCCTTCGATGACGGAATCGACCGCTCGTCTCGCGCTGCTCTCCCGCACGCGCCTGGCCGACGTGCGCCGGCGATCCGGCGACTACTCCGACACCACCATCGCCCACGCGTGTGCCGTGGGGCTGGCGTACTGGGCGACGGGCCGCAGCCCCGAAGGCCTGGAGCTCACCCCCGGCACGCTGTTCGCGGACATCCTCGGCTGGGCGGACAACGGCGGCGCCGGGCCGGTGGGCTGGGAGGTCGGCGCGGACACCGCGGGCGGCCGGAGCATCCGCGTCCCGCAAGGCGTCGTAGAGGCTGACGCGCAGCTCGCGCTCGACGACCTGGCCGACTTCCCGGACCGGCCCATCTCCACCATCGGCCCGTCCAGTGTCGCGGCGAGGCTCGAGACGCTGGCCCGGTGGAACGACACCGGGGCGGACCGGGTCCGCCCGACCGTCGTGGAGATGTTCCGCGAGCAGGCGCGCCTGCGGCCCGACGCCGTCGCCGTCGTCGACGAGCACCGTACGCTGACCTACGGTCAGGCGGCTGAGCTCTCCGCCCAGCTGGCCCACTACTTGATCGAACGCGGCCTCACCGCCGAACAGGTCGTCGCCATCTCGCTCGACCGTTCCGCCGACATGGTGATCGGCCTGCTCGGCGTGCTCCAGGCGGGGGCCGCGTTCGTACCGCTCGACCCGCAGTGGCCCGCCGCGCGCCGGTCCGTCGTCATATCCGACGCCCGTGTCGTCCTCCAGCTCGGCCGCACGGCCCAGCACACGCCGGACGAACCGGAAGCCGTGCCCGTCGACCTCGGCGACTGGCGGTTCGGCTCCTACCCGGGGGAGGGGACCGGGGTCACCGTCCCCGGCGACGCCCTCGCCTACGTGATCTTCACGTCCGGCTCGACCGGCCGCCCCAAAGGCGCGATGATCCGCCACGAGGCGATCAGCGAGCGCCTGTTGTGGCAGGTCGAGGAGATCCTCGGCTTCGGCCACGACGACGCCTCGCTGTTCAAGGCCCCGTTGTCCTTCGACATCTCCATCAACGAGATCTTCCTGCCACTGGTGTGCGGCGGCCGGCTGGTGGTCCTGCGCCCCGGCGGCGAACGCGACCCGCACCACCTGCTGAGCGTCATCGCCGAGCAGCGCGTCACCTTCACCTACCTGGTGTCGTCCATGCTGGACGTCCTCCTGGAGATCGCGGGCGACTCCGGGCGGCTGGACAGCCTGCGCCACGTGTGGTGCGGCGGCGAGGTGCTGACCCCGGAGCTCTACGAGCGCTTCCGCGCCCGGCTCGACATACCCATGTACCACGGCTACGGCCCGGCCGAGACGACCATCGGCGTCTCGCACGTCGTCTACCGGGGCGCGGCCGAACGCCTGTCGACGTCGATCGGCAGGCCCAACCCCAACACCCAGCTCTACGTGCTGGACGACGAACTGCGCCCGGTCCCCGTCGGCGTCGGCGGCGAGCTGTACGTCGGAGGCTTCCTCCTCGGACGCGGCTACGTGGGCGCCCCCGCCCTGACGGCCGCCCGATTCGTCGCCAACCCCTTCGCCGCGGACGGATCCCGGCTCTACCGGACCGGCGACCTCGCCCGCTTCGCCCCCGACGGGTCGCTGGACTTCCTCGGCCGCGCCGACAACCAGATCAAGATCCGTGGCATGAGGCTGGAGATCGAGGACGTCGAGGCCGGTCTCGCCGAGCACCCCGCGGTACGCCACACCTGTGTCGTCGCGAAGAAGAACACGGCGGGCGGCACCTACCTCGTGGGCTACGTGATCCCCTCCGCCGGCAGCGAGGACCTGCGCGCGGACGAGGTCAAGGACTGGGCCACCGGGCACATGGTGGAGTACATGGTGCCCGCCCACATCGTCGTGATGAAGGAGTTCCCGCTCACCGCGAACGGCAAGCTCGACCGCGGCGCCCTCCCGGAACCCGCCACCGGCGCGGGCGCGCTCGCCCCGCCCACCACCGAGAACGAGCGCCTGGTGTGCGCGGCGGTGGCGGCGGTGCTGCGGCGCGACGCGGTCGGCGTCGACCAGGACTTCTTCCAGCTCGGCGGCGACAGCATCCTGGCGATCTCCCTGCTGAGCGCCCTGCGCGAGGCCGGTCTCCACGTCACCGCGCGCCAGATCTTCACCCACGGCGTCGTCGGCGCTCTGGCGGCGGTCGCGGACCGCGAGGCCGCCGCCGTGGACCACGGCGACGTCGCCACCGGCACCGTCGTGGGATCACCCATCGTGCAGTGGCTCGGCGAGACCACCGATGCCGTCGACGGCTTCGTGCAGTCGGTGGTCCTCAACACCCCGCCCACCCTGACGGCCGACGCGCTCGACGCGATCCTCACCGCCGTGGTCGCCCGGCACGACATGCTGCGCGCGAAACTGGTGCGCGGCGACCGCTGGAGCTTCGAGATCCCGGAGGCGGACCGGGCCGTGGCGGGCTGGCAGGAGAGCGACCGGCCGCTCGACGAGTGCGTCGCGCTCGCCACCGGCGAACTGGACCCCGAGGGCGGCGTGATGCTGCGCGCCGTCTGGCGCCGCGAGGCACGCCAGCTGGTCCTCGTCGCCCACCACGTGGTGATCGACGGCGTGTCCTGGCGGATCCTGATGGAGGACCTCTCCACGGCGTGGCGCTGGTTCGTCTCGGGCGCGCCGATCGACCTGCCGCCGGTCGGCACCTCGTTCCGGCGCTGGACCCAGCTGCTGGGACACGCCGGGTTCGACGCGGACCGTACGCACTTCCGGCGCGCCCTGCCGGGGGAGGACGCACCGCTGGGCCGGCGCGCGCTGTCCGCCGCCGACACCGTCGCGCGGGAGCGGACGACGACCGTATCGGTCGGCGCCGACGTCACGGCCGCGCTGCTCGGCGAGATTCCCGCGAGGTTCCACGCGGGCGTCAACGACGTATTGCTGACCGCCCTGGCCGTCACCCTCGCCCGGTGGCGCCGCGACCTCGGGCAGGAGCAGACGTTCGCGCACATCGAGCTGGAGGGCCACGGCCGCGAAGGACGGTACGTCGCGGACTCCGCCGGCTTCGAACCCGAACTGTCGCGGACCGTGGGCTGGTTCACCACGCTCTTCCCGGTGACCGTCGACCCCGGAACGGCGACGGACGCGGCCGCCGGCCCCACGGATCCCGCATACCTGGTCGCCGCCCTCAAGGCCGTCAAGGAGGACCTCGCCCGGGTGCCCAGCAACGGCGTCTCCTACGGTGCCCTGCGGTACCTGTCCGACACCGCGTTCGCCGCGCCCGCACCACAGGTGCTGTTCAACTACCTGGGCCGCTTCGACGCGGGCTCCTCCGGCGACTGGGAACTCGCGGGCACCACCGGTCAGTTGGGGGAGAAGCGTGACCCGAAGATGCGCCTGCCGCGCGCCCTGGAGTTCAACGCCATCGCCGAACCCGCTTCGGCCGGCGGCGCGTACGAACTGGTCACCACCCTGTCCTGGCCCGACGGGCTGTTCGCCGACGAGGACATCGAGACCATCGGGCGGTACTTCCGGGAGGCCCTGTCCGGCCTGGCCGCACTGGCCGCACTCGACCGGAGCGGCCACTCGCCCAGCGACTTCACCCTGTCGGCCCTCACCCAGGCCGACGTCGACGAACTCGACGGCCCGGCCCTGCGGGACGTCCTGCCGCTGACCCCGCTCCAGGAGGGCCTGTACTTCCACTCGGTCTTCGACGACGACTCCGCGGGCAGCTACGTCGAGCAGCAGCTCCTGACCCTCGACGGCGACGTGGACCCCGACCGGCTCGCGGCCGCGGCCACCCGGTTGCTCACCCTGTTCCCCAACCTGGCCGCGCGTTTCGTGGCCCTCGCCGACGGCCGGGTGGTCTCCGTACTGGAGGGCGGGGTGCAGGCCCCGTTCACCACCCTGGACCGCCCCGGCATCACCGACGACGAGATCCGCGAGCACGCCGAGCGGGACCGCCGCGCCGGGTTCGACCTGGCGAGCGGCCCGCTGATGCGGTACACGCTGATCCGCGCCGGCGCCGGCCGCAGCGTCCTGGTGCAGACCGTGCACCACATCATCGCCGACGGCTGGTCGGTGCCGCCGATGCTGCGCGCGCTCCTGGCCGAGTACCACGCCCCCGGGACCGTGTACCCGATCGGGGGCTTCACCGACTACGTGCGCTGGCTCGCCGAACGCGACGAGGACGAGAGCGACCGGGTGTGGGGCGAACAGCTCGCCGGGCTGCCCGGCCCCTCGCTGGTCGCCGAGGGGCACACGCCGTCCGACCTGTTCGCCGACACCGCCCTCGCGGCCTCCGCCGACATCGACGAGGCCGCCCGGACCGCCGGCGTCCCGCTGAGCGTGGCCGTGCACAGCGCCTGGGCGCTGACGCTGGGCGGCCTCCTGCACGGCAGGGACGTCGTCTTCGGCTCCACCGTCTCCGGCCGCGACGCGGACGTGCCCGGCATCGGCGACATGGTGGGTCTGTTCATCAACACGGTCCCCGTGCGCGCCCGGTGGGAGGCCGCCACCACAGCGGAGGGCCTGCTCGCCTCGGTGCGGGAACATCAGAGCACGGTGCTGGCGCACCAGCACGTCTCGCTGGCGCGCATCAGCCGGCTGAGCGGCGCCGGCCCGCTCTTCGACACCCTCGTGGTGTTCGACGTGGCGACCGACGTCGCAGCCCTGCGCAGCCCCGAGGACACGCTCGTCATCACCGACATCGTCAACGAGGGAGCCCCGCACTACCCGCTGACCCTCGTGGTGGAGCGCGCCCTCGACGGCCGCCCGCGCTTCAACCTGATCCACGACGGCGCGCTGCTGCGGGAGACGAGCGCGCGGGAGATCCTGCACACGTTCACCCGTACCCTCACCGGCCTGCTCACCCGCCCCGACGCCCTGGTCGACGACCTGGCGCCCGCGGGCCTCCAGGCTCCCGCGGAGATCACCCCGACGACCCTGGGCGCACTGTTCGACGCCGCCGCGCACCGGGATCCGGCCGCCACCGCCGTCACCCAGTGCGCCCTCGACGGCGGTGCCCGGTCGCTGACCTACGGTGAACTGGCCGCCGCGAAGGACGAGCTGGCCTCGGCCCTGCGCGCTTTCGGTGTCCGGCCCGGCGAACGGGTCGCCGTCGCGGTTCCGCGCTCCCTGGAACAGGTCGTCGCCCTGGTCGCGATCGTCACCGCGGGCGGTGCCTACGTACCGCTGGACCTCGCCTACCCGGACGGACGGCTGGAGTACATCCTCGCCGACGCGGCCCCGCAGGTCGTGCTCGTGGACCGGGAGCACCGGGACCGCTTCACGGGGCTGCTGGCCCGGGCGGGCGTGGCGGCCCGCGTACTGGTCCAGGGGGACGAACCCGCACCGGGGGACGCCCAGGGCGGGGACGTCCGGGACACGGACACCGGGGACACGGCCGGGCCCGGGGCGGACTGGCACGATCCCGCGTACGTGATCTACACCTCCGGTTCGACCGGCCGGCCCAAGGGCGTCGTCGTCCCGCACTCCAGCGTGGTGACCCTCCTCGCGAACACGGAGCCCGACATGGACTTCGGCCCGCACGACGTGTGGGTGCAGTTCCACTCGTACTCCTTCGACTTCGCCGTGTGGGAGCTGTGGGGCGCTCTGGCGCACGGCGCCGAACTGCTCGTGCCGGAGTACGGCCTGACCCGCTCCCCGGTGGACTTCCACCGCCTGGTGCGGGAGCGCCGGGTGACCGTCCTCAACCAGACGCCGTCGGCCTTCTACCAGTTCATCGAGGCCGACCGGCACGCGCAGGAGCCGCTCACCGCCCTGCGCCGGATCATCTTCGGCGGCGAGGCGCTGGACCTCGGGCGGCTGCGCGGCTGGGTGGAGCGGCACGGCGCCGCCTCGCCCGAACTGGTCAACATGTACGGCATCACCGAGACCACCGTGCACGTCACCCACCGGGTCCTGACCGACGAGGACTTCCGCCCCGGCGACGACGCCAGCCCGATCGGGGGCCCGATCCCCGGCCTGGTCGTCCACCTGCTCGACGACCGGCTCCGGCCGGTCCCGCCGGGCCGGGTGGGCGCCATCTACGTCGCCGGCGACCAGGTCTCCCTCGGCTACCTGGGCCGGCCGGCCCTCACCGCGGGCCGGTTCGTGGCGGACCCCTTCGCGGGCGACGGCTCCCGGATGTACCACACGGGCGACCTCGCACGCCGAACGCTCGACGGCGAGCTGGAGTTCACCGGCCGCGCCGACGACCAGGTACAGCTCAAGGGCTTCCGCATCGAGCTCGGCGAGGTGGAGTCCGCGATCCGGGAACTCGACGGGGTCGTCGACGCGGCCGTCACCGTCGCCGGCAGCGGGGACCACCTGGTCGCGCACGTCGTGGGCCGGGTGTCCGGAGACCTCGCGGACCTCCTGTCCACGAAGCTGCCCGTCCACATGGTTCCCGGCCTGGTCCTGCCGGTCGACGCCCTCCCGCTGACCGTCAACGGCAAACTCGACCGCAAGGCCCTGGCCGCACGCGCCGCCCCGCAAACCACTCTGGCGCCCGCGACGGGCCCCGGGACCGGGTCCGGTTCAGGCTCTGCGACCGGCTCTGCGACCGGCTCCGCGCTCACCGCGCTGGTCGGCATCTTCACCGAGACCCTGCCCGGTACCGCCGTGGACGGGGACAGCGACTTCTTCCGGGCCGGCGGCGACAGCATCCTCGCCATCACCGTCGTCAACCGGGCCAGGGCCCTGGGCCTCGGGATCGCCCCGCGCGACGTGTTCCTGCTCAGGACCCCGCGGGCACTCGCCGAGCACCTGGCGACGAGCACCCCGCGGACCGCGGCGCCCGCCGCGCCCGCACCCCAGGAGGACGGCCCGCTGACGCCGACGCCGATCATCCTGCGCCAGCGCGAACTGGGCGGATCCCTCGCCCGGTTCGCCCAGGCCCGGAGCCTGGTCGCGGCGGAGGGCACCGGCTTCGCCGACGCCGAACGCGCCGCGAACGCCGTGGTCGCCGCGCACCCCGCGCTGCGGCTGCGGCTGAGCGCCGAGCACGGGGTGTGGGCGCTGCGTACCGAACCCGCCCGCGCGGTCACCGTCGTACGCGGAGACGGGTCCAACGGCGCCGACGGGTCCAATGGCGCCGACGCGTCCGACGCGACGGCAGCGGCGAACGAAGCCGCCGGCCGGCTCGACCCCGGCGCCGGGGACGTCATCGCCTTCACCTGGCTGGAGGCGACCCGGACCCTCGTCGTCACCGCGCACCACCTCGCCGTCGACGCCGTGTCCTGGCTGGTCCTGCTGGACGACATCGACACCGCCCTGCGCAGCAGGCCGCTCGCACCGCCGACCACCCCCTACGCCGCGTACGCGCAGGCCCTGGCCGACCGGGCCGCCCGGGAGACCGACGGCCTCGGGCACTGGATCACCACCCTCCAGGCACCCCCGCTGCTGCCCGCGGCGCAGGGGCTGCGCCGGACCACGGTCGTGATCCCGCCCGAGGTCGGCGACCGCGTGACCCGCACCGCGCCCGCCGCCCTCGGCGTCGGCCTCACCGAGCTGTTGTGCGGCGCGCTGCGCACCGCCCTGACCCGCGTCCAGCCCACGCCCACCGATCTCGCGATCGAGCTGGAGCGGCACGGCCGCGTCCCGGTGTCGTCCCACCACGACTACACCCGTACGGTCGGCTGGTTCACCTCCATCGCCCCCGTGCGGCTCACGGCGCACACCGACCCCGTCGCGGCGGCCCGCGAGGTCGCCGAACGCCAGCCGGACGAGCGCGCGCACGCCGCGTACGGCGGGCTGCGCTACCTCAACCCGCAGACGGCCCCCCTGCTGACCGCCCGCCCGCAGGTCCTGTTCAACTACCTCGGCCGGGGCGACGAGTCACAGGCGCTCCACGTCACCGGCGGCGACCAGGGCAGCCCCTACGCCGTCGAGGTCAACGCCTGGACCGACGCCGCCACCGGAAGCCTGCACGCGGTCTTCACCCTCGCCGAGGGCATACCCGACGCGATCACCGGGCACTGGCGCGCCGCACTGGAACACATCGCGGACGCCTCCACGACGGCCGAACGCACCGCGCCCGTCACCCCGCTCCAGCGCGGCCTCTTCTTCCAGGCCCAGCTGGCCGGACCGGCCGGACACTACGTCGCACAGAGCTGGTTCACCTTCGACCGGCGCCTGGACACCGACGCCCTGGCCGAGGCGATGGCCTGGGTGATCGCCCGGCACCCGGTCGTCGGCGCCGGCTTCACCACCGACGACGACGGGAACGCCGTCCAGGTCCTGGGCGCGGGCCGGCAGGTCGGTGTCCGTACCGTCTCCCTCGCGACGGACGCCGAGGTGGACGCCCTGCTCACCCGGGACCGCGACACCGGATTCGACCCGGGCGAGCCGCCGCTGATCCGCCTGACCGTGGTGCACCTGCCGGGCGAGCGCGACGGCCTGCTGCTGAGCTACCACCTGCTGCTGTGGGACGGCTGGTCCCGCGAGATCGTGCTGCGGGACCTGTTCGACGCCTACGAGGCCGCCCTCGCGGGCGAGCTGACACCCCCGGCCCCGGCCACGCCCGGCTTCGAGGAGTACGCGCGGGCGCTCGACGCCAAGGACCCGGCCGTCTCGGAACGCTTCTGGGCACAGCACCTCACCGGCCTCCCCGGCCCCACCCTGCTCGCCGGACCGACGCCGGCCCTGGTCGACGACCTGCCGCGCACGCTCGTGCACGCGCTCACCGCCGAACGGTCGCAGCAGGTGCGGGAAGCGGCCCGGGCACACGGCGTCACCCTCAACACGGTACTGACGGGCGCCTTCGGTCTCCTCCTGGGCGCACACACGGGCCGCGCCGACGCCGTGTTCGGCGTGACCGTCTCCGGCCGCGAGGGCGAGGACCTGTCCGAGGTCGTCGGCGTGCTGCTCAACACCGTGCCCATGTGGACACGGGCCCGGCCGGACGACACCGTCCGCGACTACCTGACGGCCGTACAGGCGGCCCGGGTCGAGGCGATGGAGCACGAGCACCTCGGACTCGGTGAGATCCAGCGGGCCGGCGGACACGACACCCTGTTCGACAACCTCTTCGTGCTCCAGAACTTCCTGGACATGGACGCGTTCGCCGAGATGAACGCCCGGCACGGCATCACCGCCGTCCGCGCCGACGACTCCACGCACTACCCGTTCACCTGGGTCGTCACGCCCGGCGATCGGCTCACCGTCAAACTGGAGTACCGCGACCACGACACGGAGGCCGCCCGAAAGCTCCTCGACGACTACCTGGACGTCCTCGGGCACCTGACCCGGTCCGCCGGGCTGCTGGGCGCACTGCCGGGCCCGGGTCCCGAGCCCGAGGCCGGCCCGCGCACGGACGTCGGGACGGACACCGTCGTCGACCGGTTCGACCGGGCCGCCGACCGGGACCCGCAGCGGATCGCGCTCGTCGCCCACGGCCGGACCATGACCTTCGGCCGTCTGCGGGACCGCAGCCGTGAGCTGGCGGGCGTGCTCGCCGCACGCGGCATCGGACCCGAGCGGACGGTGGCCCTCGCGATCCCGCGCTCCCTCGACTCGATCGTGGCGCTGTTCGCCGTCCTGCGCGTGGGCGCCGCGTACGTGCCGCTGGAGCTGGACCACCCGGACGAGCGGATCGCCGCCATCGTCGCCGACGCCCGACCGGACGTGATCCTCACCGTGAGCGCCGTGTCACCGCGGCTGACCGGTGAACTGATCGAGCTGGACCGGCCGCTGCCCCGGGCCGATCCGTACGTGACCTTCGCGCCGGACGACCCGGACCGCCTGCGCCACCCCGCCTACACGATCTACACCTCCGGATCGACCGGGCGGCCGAAGGGCGTGGTGACCGAGTACGCCGGACTCACCAACATGCTGATCAACCACCAGCGCCGGATCTTCGAGCCCGTGCTGAGCGACCACGACCACCGCGTCTTCCGCATCGCCCACACCGTGTCGTTCGCCTTCGACATGTCGTGGGAGGAATTGCTGTGGCTCGCCGACGGCCATGAGGTGCACATCTGCGACGAGGAACTGCGCCGCGACGCGCCCCGCCTCGTCGAGTACTGCCTGGAGCACGGCATCGACGTCATCAACGTGACGCCGACCTACGCCCAGCAACTGGTGTCCGAGGGCCTGCTCGACACCCCCGGGCGGCGGCCGGCACTGGTCCTGCTCGGCGGCGAGGCCGTCACCCCGACCCTGTGGCAGCGGCTCGCCGAGACGGAGGGAACCGTCGGCTACAACCTGTACGGACCCACCGAATACACCATCAACACGCTGGGCGTGGGCACCTTCGAGTGCCAGGACCCGGTGGTGGGCGTGGCCATCGACAACACGGACGTGTACGTCCTGGACCCGTGGCTGCGGCCCCTGCCCGACGGAGTTCCCGGCGAGCTGTACGTGGCGGGCATCGGCATCGCGCGCGGCTATCTCGGGCAGCCTGCCCAGACCGCGGACCGGTTCGTCGCCTGCCCGTTCGGCGCCCCCGGCGAACGCATGTACCGTACCGGCGACCTGGTGTCGCGGCGGCCCGACGGGAACCTGGTGTACCTGGGCCGCACCGACCAGCAGGTCAAGATCCGCGGGCACCGCGTCGAACCGGGCGAGGTCGAGGCCGCCTTCGCCGCGCACCCGGCGGTGCGGTTCGTCGCCGCCGTCGCCCAGCCCGACCCGCAGGTCGACGGCGCGTACCGGCTGGCCGCCTACCTCGTACTCGACGGCCCGGACGGCCCGGACGGCCCGGACCTGGCGGCCGTCGCCGCCGAGGTGGGCGCCGGACTGCCCGACTTCCTGCGCCCGACGCACTACGCCCGGGTCGACCGCATCCCGCTGACCGTGAACGGGAAGGCCGACACGAAGGCCTTGCCGGACGCCAGGCCGCTCGGCACGCTGACCACGGCGGGGGAGCGCGGCCCGCAGACGCAGACCGAGACCACGGTGTGCGAGTTCTTCGCCGAAGCACTCGACCTGGACGACGACGAGGTGAGCGCGTTGAGCGATTTCGTGTCCCTCGGAGGGCACTCCATGCTGGCGGTGCGGCTGATCGGCCTGCTCCGCCGGGAGTACGGTCCTGTGATCACGGTCCGTGATCTGTTCACCCTGCGAACCCCCGAGATGATTGCCCGCCACCTCGATGAAAACTCCTGACACGCAGCGGCCCCGACCGGGGTCCGACATCCTCCGGACGGCCCTGCGCCGCAACGTCGGCGCCATGACCTGGGGCACCGTCCTCATGGGTCTCTACCAGGCCGGTGAGACCGCCTTCCCCATCGCACTCGGCCTGATCGTCGAGCACACGATGCAGGACCGCAGCCCCGGGGCGCTCGCCCTCTCGATCGGCGCCCTGGCCGTGATCATCACGACCGTGTCCCTGTCGTGGCGGTTCGGCATGCGCATCCTGCAGAAGGCCAACACGACCGAGGCGCACCGCTGGCGGGTGCAGGTCGCCGACTGCGGCCTGCAGCCGGTCGCCCGGGACGCCGGCCTCAAGTCCGGCGAGGTGCTGACCATCGCCACCGAGGACGCCGACCAGACGGCCGACATCATCGAAGTGGTGCCTCTGCTCATCAGCTCCCTGGTCGCGGTGCTGGTCGCGGCGGTCGCGCTCGGCCTGGCAGACATCCGGCTCGGCCTGCTGGTGATCGTGGGAACCGCCCTGATCCTGTCGATCCTGAGCGTGATGTCCAAGCGGATCGGCTCCAGCACCCGGGAACAGCAGGCCCGGGTGGCCCGCGCGGGCGCCAAGGTGGCCGACCTCATCACGGGCCTGCGCCCGCTGCACGGCTTCGGCGGCAACCACGCGGCCTTCCGCTCCTACCGCAGGGTCAGCACGGAGGCGAAGCACCAGGCGATCACCGTGGCCGGGGTGAACGGCGCGTACGCGGGCACCGCGGCGGCCCTCAACGCGGCGCTCGCCGTGGGCGTGACCCTGACGGCGGGCTGGCTGGCCTTCAACGGCCGGATCACGGTCGGGGAGCTCGTCATGGCCGTGGGGCTCGCCCAATTCATCATGGAACCGCTGAAGATGTTCTCGGACATGCCCAAGTACGTGATGATGGCCCGCGCGTCGGCCGAGCGGATGGCGCTGGTGCTGGTTGCGCCACCGGTGGCGACCCCCGGCCCGGAACGTCCGGCCGCGGGCGGTGTCCTGGAGATCGACTGCGTCCGGTACGGGACCCTGCACGAGCTGAAGTTCCAGGTGCCGGCGGGCGAGTTCGTGGCGATCGCCGCCTACCAGCCGCGCGCGGCGGCCGACCTCGCCGCGATCCTGGCCCTGAAGGTCCCGCCGAAGGCGTACGAGGGAGCGGTGCGGGTCAGCGGGGAGGAGCTGGCCGCTCTGTCGATCGAGGCGGTCCGCGAGCACATGCTGGTCAACCCGTACGACGGGGAGATCTTCGCGGGCACCCTGCGTACGAACATCGATCCGTCGGGCACCAGCCGCACGGTCGCCGAGGCCGTCGCGGCGTCCATGCTGACCGACGTCGTCGCCCTCCACCGCGAGGGACTCGACCACGGCGTCCGCGACCGCGGCGCGAACCTCTCCGGCGGACAGCGCCAACGGCTGTCCCTGGCCCGCGCCCTGGCTGCCGACAGCGACATCCTCGTCCTGCACGATCCGACCACGGCCGTCGACGCGGTCACCGAGCAGCTCATCGCACGCAACATCGCGGAGCTGCGCCGGGGCCGCACCACCGTCGTGATCACCAGCAGCCCGGCCCTCCTGGACGCCGCCGACCGTGTCCTCGTCCTGGACGAGGGCGTGATCACGGCCGAGGACACCCACCGCAACCTCCTCGCGGGAGACGCGGAGTACTGCCTGGCGGTGGCCCGCTGAGCCCGAAGAGATCCGAAGGGCCGGTTCAAGGGGTGTCCTGCCGATCACGCCGGGCCGATCGGCAGGACATCCTCTAGCCGAGCGCCCAGGCGATGTCGCGGACCAGGGCGTGGCGCCAGCCCGCACGGTCGTGGCCCGACGCCGACCGGGAGACCCGCACGGTCGCGCCCGCCCGTTCGGTCAGGGTCTCGACCGCCTCGCAGTGGGGCAGCATCCGCGTCTCGTGCTCCCCGACGTCGAAGGCGATCCGCAGCCCGGACAGGTCGGGACGCGCCTCCCGCAGGCGGGCGGCGATCGTGCCGCCCGCCGGTCCGCCCAGGGGGTCCGCAGCCTTCACGGCGTCGGGCGCCCACCACAGTGACGCCGACTGGCAGGCGACCCGCGACACCAGGTCCGGGAACTCCAGCGCCGCGTACACCGCGCTCAGCGCGCCGAGGCTCTGCCCGGCGATCACAAGGCGGTCCGGGTCCGCGGGCACGCCGGACTCCGCCACCAGGGGCAGCAGTTCGTCCCGGACCGCCTCCCACAGCTGCGGCCGGCAGCCGAATTCGGCCTCCCGGTCCCTGGTCGGCAGGAACACCAGGGTGACGGGCGGCATCTCGCCCTCGGCGACGGCGGAGTCGAAGGCGGTCATCGCCGGGTGCAGATACAGCCAGTCGTCCCCGTCGAGCAGCAGCACCACCGGTCCGCCGCCGCCCGCGGGATGGACCCGTACGGTCCGCCGCCCGCCGAGCCGCTCGCTCGCCCAGCGGATCCGGGTCCGCGGGACGGGCAGTACGTCGTCCGCGCCGATGACCGGCCAGTGCGGCTGGGCCGGGGCGTCCGGGGTGGCGGCCATCGACCGGTCGCCGCCCGCACCGGCCGGGTTCAGCGGGTCCGCGTACGCCGTGCCGTCCGCGACGAAACGGTAGGTCACGCGCAGCCGCGCGGGCATGCGTACCTCGGCGTACCAGCAGTCCGTCACGTCCCAGCGGCGCAGGGGTACCTCGTCCGACCAGCTCTCGAAGACGATCGTGGCGGGGGAGCCGCGCCACAGGAACAGGGTCACCCAGCCACCGCGGCCGTCGTCTCCGTCTCCGTCTTCGTCGGCGGGCACGGACGCGGGCGCTCCGGCCGCCGCCCAGAACTCCTCGGACCCCGGTTCGCCGGGCAGCCCGAATGCGGCGAAGGCGGTCTCCAGGCCCATGAAGTCTCCTTGCGAGCAGCATAGTTAGGTGAACCTAACTTTATCGTCCTCGCGGCGGATCCGGGCAGTGAACGGGGCATCGCGGCCGGCGCACCACCGGCCCGTCGGGCGGCGGCCTGAATGTGACGCCCCGGCCGGGGCCGGGGGGAAGATGACCTTCGTAGGGGCATTGCGCCGGCGGTCGTGGCGGCGGGACGCCGGTGGGTCGGATGGAGGGACGGCGCAGCGTGCGAGCACTGATATCGGCGGGCCGGATGGTCGCGGGTCCCGGTGGGCGGGTGATCACCGACGGGGCCGTCCTGTACGACGGGCGAGTGATCACCGCGGCCGGTCCGCGCGGCGAGGTCGAGGCACAGGCCGGCCCCGAGGATCCCCGACTGGACTTCCCCGACGGCACCTTGCTGCCTGGCCTGATCGACTCCCACGTCCATCTCGCGCTCGACGCCGGGCCCGATCCCGTGGCCGTCCTGCGGGCCGCCCCGGACGCCGAGCTCTACGCCGGGATGGCCGGCCGGGCCCGGCAGTTGCTCGCCACAGGGGTGACCACCGCACGCGACCTCGGCGACCGGGGCGGGCTCGCCGTACGGCTGCGCGACGACATCGCGGCGGGGCGGGTGCCGGGGCCGCGACTGCTGTCCGCGGGAACACCCCTGACCGTCCCCGGCGGGCACTGCTGGTTCCTGGGCGGTGAGGTGGAGGGGGCCGACGCCATCCGGGAGGCGGTCCGCCGCAACGCCGCCCGGGGAGTGGACCTGATCAAGGTGATGGCCACCGGTGGCGGCATCACCAAGGGCGGACCGCCGATCTGGCAGGCGCAGTTCACCCCGCAGGAGCTGAGCCTGATCGTGGAGGAGGCGCGGAGCGCCGGGCTGCCGGTGGCGGCGCACGCCCACGGGACCGAGGGCATCGCGGCCGCCGTGGCCGCGGGAGTGGACACCATCGAGCACTGCACGTGGATGGGGCGCGAGGGCTTCGACGTGCGCGAGGACCTGGTCGACGCCATGGCGGCCCGCGGCATCACGGTCTGTCCGGCGGCGAGCCCCGACTGGCGGGGTTTCGCGGAGCGGTTCGGCCGCGAGCGGGCCGAGGAGATGTTCGGGCGGCTCCGGTGGATGGCGGAGCGCGGCGTCCACCTCCTGCCCGGGACGGACGCGGGCGTCCCGCACGCCGTCTTCGACGGCTTCGTCTCCAGCCTGGAGTTCTTCGAGCACATCGGGCTGACCCCGGCCGAGATCGTCGACCTGGCCACGACGGGAGCGGCGCGGGCCCTGGGCATCGACGGCGACACCGGCCGGCTCGCGGCCGGGCTCCGGGCCGACCTGCTGGTCGTGGACGGCGATCCGCTCACCGACCTGGCCGCTCTGCGCGCGGTCCGCCTCGTCGTGTCCGGCGGGCGGATCGCTACGGGGCTGCCGGGCGGGTCCTGAGCAGGGGGACGAGCGGCGGGCCCGCCGCCGGGACGCGTTCCAGGACACCGCCCGCGAAGACGTCGTAGAGCGGCAGCGTCTCCAGGTGGACGTAGCCGATGTGGCAGTCGCAGGTGGTCAGCGGGCAGGGGCGGGGGCCGAGCGCCGTCCGGTACGAGCCGTCGTAGAGGTTGCCGAGCTCCGCGGGGACGAAGTGGCAGCGGCGGACCGTGCCGTCGCCGTCCACCGAGATCACCGACTCACCCGTACGGCAGGGCAGTCCGGCCGAGCGGTGCGGGTGCCTGCTGTACGGGAAGAGCGGGTCGAGGGCGGTCCACGCGCCGGCCTCGGCGTCGGTGTAGGTGTGGCCGTCGGCGGCGTTCACCCACAGGTAGACGTGGGCGGGCAGGTCCGCGCGCAGCCTGCGGGCGTGTTCCAGGTTTTCGCGGAGGCCGACGATGCCGACGCTGTGACGGATGCCCCGGCCGGCCAGGTCGTCCACCTTGCCGAGGAAGCGGTCGTACGGAGTCTGCCCCGGGTGGTAGGTGCACCACAGCGCGAGCGTGGCCGGGTCGGCGTCCGCGAGCCAGTCGGTGCGGCAGCTGAGGTTGGTCTGGATCGCGACGCGGTCGACGTGCGGCTGGTGCGAGAGCTCGACGAGGGCGCGGCGGTACCAGGAGCGGACGAGGCCCTCGCCCCACGGGGTGAACAGGAGGGAGAGCCGGTCCTCCTCGCTGCGGGAGCGCGCCCAGCCGGTGAACCGTTCGAGGGCGGCCCGGTCGGCGCGCAGCTGGGCGGTGGTGTCGCGGCGCTTGGCGAACGGGCAGTAGGGGCAGTCGTAGTCGCAGGAGGCGAGCGGGCCGCGGTAGAGCAGGGTGAGGTCCACGGCGCTACTTGGTCTCGTAGGCGGCCATCGCGGCCCGTACGGCCGGTGAGAACAGCTCGGGGCCGAGCGCGTCGGAGTGGGCGAGACCCTCGGGGGACAGGCGCAGGAGCGGTCCCGTGCCGTCCTCCTCGAGCCAGCCGCGGGCCGCGAACGCCGCCAGCTCGGCGGGGAAGTCCTCGTGCGGATCGGCGCCGAACCGCTCCCGGTAGTCGGCGACCGGCATGCCCTGCGCCTGGAGCAGTGACTGGAGGAGGTGGCGGCGGCGCGCCTCGTCGCCGTTGGTGGGGCGGCCGTGGACGGCGCGGGTGAAGTCGTCGGTGGCGGTGTAGTCGTCGATGATCCCGCGGATCTCGCCCATGTCGACGGCGTAGTCGAACGAGTAGTGCAGCGTGGAGGTGTAGGAGCGGGCGCCGCAGCCCAGGCCGATCATTCCGTCGGTCTGGCAGGCGTGGTCGTCGGGGCCCTGGGGCGCCGTGCCGGCCAGCCGGAACATGCGCATCGACACCTGCTCGTAGCCGTGCGCGAGGAGGTGGTCGCGGCCCAGCCGGTAGAGGTTCAGGCGCTGCTCGTCCCAGGCCCGGTCGGTGAGGGCGGTGCGCCGGGCGAGCCCGGTGAGGGGGCGCACGTACAGGGGGTACAGGTACAGCTCCTCGGGGCGCCAGGCCAGTGCGGCGTCCAGCGAGGCGCGCCAGGTGGCGGGGGTCTGGCCGTCGATGCCGTAGATGAGGTCGATGTTCAGGACGGGGATGCGCGCGTCGCGGATGCGGCCGAGGGCCGCTTCGACGTCGGCGCGGCGCTGGGGGCGTACGGCGGCCCGCGCCTCGTCGGGGACGAAGCTCTGGACACCGATGCTGAGGCGGGTGGCGCCGCGCTCGGCGAGGACGGCGAGCCGGTCGGCGGTGGCGGTGGCGGGGGAGGTCTCGACGGACAGCGGGATCGCGCGCAGGTCGGCGCCCATGTGCCGCTCGGCGATGTCGCAGAGCCGTTCCAGTTCGCCGGCCGTCAGGAAGGTGGGCGTCCCGCCGCCGAAGGCCGCGTTGGCGAACGAGACGGGTCCGTCGTCGCCGAGGGCGTCACGGACGGCGGTGGCCTGGCGCTCCAGGGCGTCGAGGTAGCGGCCGGTGAGCCCGTCGGGGGCGCCGATGCGGGTGAAGAGGTTGCAGAAGCCGCAGCGGACTTCGCAGAAGGGTATGTGGAGGTAGAGGGAGAGGGCGTCCTTGCGTTCGCCGCGCCACAGGTCCCGCAGGGCGGGCCGGTCGGGCAGCGGCCGGTAGGCGGTCTTGTGGGGGTACGCGTACACGTAGGCGGTGTACGGGCTGCCCGGGGACGGCGCGGTGGGTGCGCCGGCCGGGGCGGGGGAGGTCGCGAGGGCGGTCATGCGGACGGCTCCAGGAAGAAGTGGGCGTACGGCACGGTCCAGACGGCCTGGTGGGCGAGGCGGTGGCCGGTGTAGCCGTCGTCGCCGTAGGTGGTGCCGTGGTCGGAGCAGACGATGGCGAAGCAGCGGCGTCGGGAGCTCATGGCGGTGAGCAGCCGGCCGATGTGCCGGTCGATGTACTCGAGGGCGGCGGCGTGGGTGGCGCGGGTGTCGCCCGCCCCGGCGGTGGCGCCGGGGAGGTGGAACCAGTTGGGCTGGTGCAGCGCGGAGGCGTTGAGGAAGAGGAACAGCCGCTGTCCGGCGGGGAGTGCGGCGACGACCTGTTCGGCCCGCTCGACCTGTGCCTCGAAGGAGGTGGGCGACGCGACGCCGAACTCCGGCTCCCAGTGGCTCTCCTGGAACATGCCGGGGAGTACGTCGCCGAGCGCGCCCTGCTTGTTGAAGAAGCCGACGCCGCCGATGCACACCGTGCGGTACCCGGCCGCGGCGAGGCCGGACACCAGGTCGGGCGTTTCGAAGACGTAGGTGCGGCCGGCGGTCGTCTCGCTCCCGGCGAAGCGGGCGGCGAACAGGCGCGGATGTGGGCCGGGCCGGGCGGGGGTCGGCAGGAAGCCGGCGAACATCGCCTGATGGGAGGCGTAGGTGAAGCTGCCGGGGGCGTGCCGCTCCTCCCAGACGCCGCCGGGCAGGTGCCGGGCCAGGTTCGGGAGCCGTCCGGCGGCGGCCAGTTCGACGGCGACGTCGTGGCGCAGGGTGTCCAGGGTGAGCAGGAGCAGGTCGTCGCGGCCGACGACCTCGTTCATGTCGGGGAGCGCTCGGGTTTCAGGCGGGTGCACGGTGGTTCCTCGTGGGGTGGTGCGGTACATGTCTTCGGGTGGCGGCGGCGACCTGCGCGGCATAGGTGCTCAGGCCCTCGGCGCCGCTGCCCGGTAGTCCGGTCAGGCCCGGCAGGAGGTCGCCGAAGGCGTTGACCTCGGCCACCGCGAACCGGCGCCAGCCGATGGCGGGCAGCAGGTCGACCCCGACGCACAGGGTGTCCGGGAAGCAGGCCGCGGCCCGCTCACAGGTCCGCAGGGCCTCGGCCCAGGCCGGTCCTGCCGCCCGGACCGCCGCGGCGAGGTCGCCGCGCCGCCCGCCGAGATGGAGGTTGGTCATGGGGGACCGGCTGGTGCGGACCACGGCGTGGGTGGCCTTCCCGGCCACGACGACCACGCGCAGGTCGGCCGCCCCGTCCCCGAGGGAGGCCTTGGGCCACCAGCGTTCGACATGCAGTCCGTCGGGGGCGAGGGCGTCGACCAGTGCGGCCACCTCCCCCTCGTGCGTGAGCCGCCGTACCCGCAGGGAGTTGTGGAGCCGGCCGTCCGTATCGCGCTCCACCGAGGTGGTCGCCCTGATCCGGCCCCCGCCGGCCGTCTCGACGGCGACGACACCGGAGGCGGAGGACCCGTGGGCGGGCTTCAGGAACACCCGCGGCATGCCGTGCGCGTCCATGAGGGCCCGTACGTCGTCCCACCCGCGCACCGGCGTGCCGCCCCCGGAGGTCGGCGACTGCGGTACGGGGACCCCGGCGCGGGCGAGCGCGCCGTGGCAGAGCCGCTTGTCGAAGAGGACGGACAGCTCGTCCGGGTCGTCGACGCGCCGGCCACCGGTCAGCGTCCGGACGGCCGCCGTGAAGGCGGCGTACCAACGGGCCCCGCCCTCCACCCGGGTGGGGTCCACGGCGCCGCGCAGGAACCGGTCGACCTCGGCGTTCTCCCCCGGCGACTCGATCCGTACGATCTCGTCGGCGGCGAAGGCGGCGCCGCCGACGCGCAGGACGTCCGTCCAGGGCACGACACGCGGCGCGGGCAGCCCGGCGTCGCGCACGGCCGCGGAGAACAGGGCGACGCGCCGGTTCTCCGGGTTGCCGACGACCGCCCAGCGCGGCGGTGGTGCGTGCTCCTTCATGGCCCGCGCGCTACTCGCCGACGGCGACGTAGCGCCAGATCCGGCCGTCGTCCTCGTCCTCGTCGGCGTTGCCGCGGTCCATGTCGAGGGTGACGCCGGCAGCGCCCAGGACCTCCTGGAGGCGCTCGCGAAGCTCCGCACCGAGGTAGTTGTGGTGGAGGTCCAGCTTCTTGAGGTGCGTCAGGGGCTGGCCGGCGAGCAGGGCCGCGCCGCCCTGGTCGGTGAGGACGCCCATGGACAGATCGAAGGTCTCCAGGCGGGCGACGACGGGAGCGGAGGCGACGGCGCCGGCGATCTCGTCCTGGATGTCGCTGTTGCGCAGACCCAGGTGGCGCAGACGCGGCAGACGGTCGCCGTCGAGGATCGGCGCCATGTCGGTGACCGCAGCGTCCCCGCCGTACTCGCTCGTGCCGAGCCACAGGTCGAGGTGCTCCAGGGCGGGCAGGTCACTGCCGGCGACACCGCGGACGGCCTCGGCGGGCAGACCGCCGGTCTCGACCGTCAGGGAGCGCAGGTTCCGGTGCGTGACCGCGGGGAAGACCAGCCCGGAGCCGCCGCGCACCCCGAACTCCTCCAGCTCGGGGAAGCCGTCGAGGAGCGGGCCGACGTCGCTCTGGTTGATCCACGAAATCTCGCATTCCTCGGACTCCATGTCCCCGAGGAACAGGCCCCGCAGGGCGGCCAGGCGCGGACGGGCGTCGAGGAGTGCGCTGATGATGTCCTCGGGCCCGCTGTCGTAGGCGTCCTCCCAGGAGCCGACGACGATCGCGCGGACGGCGGTGGTGTCGACCGCGTCGGTGAACCGGGCGAACGCCTCGGTCCAGCTCTCCTCGCTGTCGTAGCTGTCGCTGGAGATCCGCCACGCGACGGCGTCCGCCGCGGGCAGGCGGGTCGTGTCCGCGTCCTCCGGCTTCGGGAAGTCGAAGACGGGCAGCCCGCACGATTCCGTCAGGTGTCTCGGGTAACTCATGGGGCCCGCCGTTCCTCGCCTGTCGCGTCCGATGTGCTGCAAGTTGTACCAAGGAGCACTGACAGTGCCCGAGGCAGGGCCGGAGGAAGGCCGTTGTCAGACCCCTCTCCTACCTTCGGAGAAGAACGCGGCGCACCGGGCGGCGCGTGGGGAAGGGGACACCCATGTACCGGCAGGGGGACGTGCTCATCGTGTCGCTCGACGAGTCGGCGGTGCCGCCGCAGGCGGCCGGCGCCGACCAGGAGCCGCGGGACGGGCGGGGCCGGATGGTCCTGGCCCTGGGCGAGGTCACCGGGCATGCGCATGCCGTGGTCGGCCCCGGCAGGCTCGTGCGGGAACCGGGGGCCTTCGGCCCGCTGCTGCTCCATCTTCCGGACGGCGGGCGGGTGGTGCACGAGGAGCATGCCGCGATACCCCTGCCCAAGGGCTGGTACCGGGTGGTGCGGCAGCGGGAGTACCTACCCGGAGCGGTACGGATCGTGGCGGACTGACAGCGTGTCGGACAGTGGGGGGAGCAGGACCGTGGTGAACGACGTCGATGTGTGGAGGGCGGCCGCAGCGGCCACCGGGCCGGCCGATCGAGCGGCCGCCGAGGCCGGGGTGCGCCTCGCGTACCGGGCGGCCGGCCTGCCGGAGCCGGAGCGGATCGCATGGGCGGAATCGCCCCGGGCGGCGGCGCGCCTGCTGGGCGCGGCCGACGGGCCGTGTGCCCCCGCCGCGCGGGGCCGCGGCGTACGGGAGGCGGTGCGCAGCGCGCCGTGGGCGGCCGAGCGGGAGCGGGCCCAGCAGCGGCTCGGCCCGCAGGGATGGGGGCGGCACTGGAGCGCCACGGGCGGACGTCTGTGGGAGAACACCGAACATCTGGCGGACCGGGTCCGGACGGGTGTCGTGGAGGCGCTGACGGCCGACGCCGGCGAGGGTGCCGCGGCGGAGGAGCGGCGGCTGCGCCTGCTGCTCCTGGACGCCGTGCTCGGACAGCACGACGCCGCCTGGCTGTGCGCGTTCGACACGCAGGAGGGCACGCCGTTGCACGGACTGGCGGTCCTGGCCCGCTCGGCCGGCTGGTGGTGGCCGTACGAGCGGCTGGCAGTGCTGTGCGAACGGCCGGTGGAGCTGCACCGGGACGAGGCGGGCAGGCTGGACCGCGGCGACGGCCCGGCGCTGGCGTTCCCCGACGGTTTCGAACTGCACGCATGGCGGGGCATGCCCGTTCCGGCCGAGTTCCTGGCGGGCCTGGGCACGCTGACACCCGAGCGGATCCGCGAGGAGGAGAACGCCGAACTGCGCCGGGTGATGCTGGAGTTCTACGGGTACGACCGCTATCTGAGGGAATCCGCGGCCGAGCCCGTGCACCGGGACGAGACGGGCGTCCTGTGGCGGATACCGATGCCGGACGACGAGGCCGTCGTGATGGTGGAGGTCGTCAACTCGACACCGGAGCCCGACGGCACCAGCCGCACCTACTGGCTACGGGTCCCCCCGACGACCCGGACGGCCCGCCAGGGCGTGGCCTGGACGTTCGGCCTCGAGCCCGAGGCGTACGCACCGCTCCGGGAGACGTGAGCCGCCCCCGGAAGCGGAACGCCGGCTCGAACCTGCAGCCCTCTGGAGCACGCACGCCTTCGGCACGACCGGCTGGTGGCCCCGGACGTCGCGGACGCCGTCAGTGTGATTCGACGACCGACCTGGACCTGTCGGTGCGCGGTCAGCTTCTCTACCGAGCTGATGCGCAACCTCGACGACGCGCACTGACCCTGCTGCCGTGGTTCGATCCGCGCAGTGGGCGCTGGAGGCCGTGCGCCGTGAAGGCGCCCTTCTCCCGGCGATGTCCGCCGGGCCGCTGCCAGGCGCGGGGTACAGCCGCCATCACATGGTGTGACGGTGTACGGCGGTCGTAGGTCCCCTTCCGGAGCGGCCGCTCTTCGGCCTTGTCTGCCTCACACGCATTCCCGTTCCGTCCCACGCGTCGCCGCGTTGTGTCTCCTGCACATCCGCCTCGTTCTATATGTCCATATTTCCACCGCCTTTGTGAGTGAACCAGAACACTCTCCGCCATGCATTGCGCATGGATCCGGGGAGTCGGGGCAGGCGGCCGGATCAAGTCGGTCTGACCGGCAGGGGGACTCAAAGGGACGAAAGGCAATACGCACCGTGACGGCAGCACAACAGACCATCCATGTGGGCGGAGAGTGGCGCGCAGCCCTGTCCGGGGCCACGCGCGAGATCATCGACCCCGTCGACGCGACCCCCTTCGAGGTCGTGGCCGAGGGCGGCGTCCAGGACACCGACGACGCCGTGGCAGCGGCGCGCGCCGCGTTCGACAAGGGCGCCTGGCCGCGTACGCCGGTCGCCGAGCGGGCCGCCCTGCTGCGGCGGGTCGCGGCGCTGCTGGAGCAGGGCCGCGAGCGGATCGGCGCCCTGGAGAGCCGGGACGCGGGCAAGACGCTGGAGGAGGGACGCGTCGACGTCGACTGCGTCCGCGACGCCTTCCTCTACTTCGCCGACCTCGTGGAGAAGGAGGACGGCGGACGGGTCGTCGACGCCGGTTCGAACGATATCCACAGCGTCGTCGTGCACGAGCCGGTCGGGGTCTGCGCCCTCATCACGCCGTGGAACTACCCGCTGCTCCAGGCCAGCTGGAAGATCGCCCCCGCCCTCGCCGCCGGCAACACGTTCGTGATCAAGCCCAGCGAGGTCACCCCGCTGACCACCGTCGTGCTCATCGAGCTGCTCCTCGAGGCCGGACTCCCGCTCGGCGCGGCCAACATCGTCACCGGCCCCGGCGACACGGTCGGCGCCCGGCTCGCCGAGCACCCCGAAGTCGACCTGATCTCCTTCACCGGCGGACTGGTCAGCGGCACGAAGGTCGCCCGGGCCGCCGCCGACAGCGTGAAGAAGGTCGCCCTCGAACTGGGCGGCAAGAACCCCAACGTCGTCTTCGCCGACGCCTGCGCGACGGCCGAGGGCTTCGACACCGCCGTCGACCAGGCGCTCAACGCCGCCTTCATCCACAGCGGCCAGGTCTGCTCCGCCGGCTCCCGCCTCATCATCGAGGAGCCGCTGCGCGACCGCTTCGTCGCCGAGCTCGCCCGCCGCGCCGACCTGATCAGGCTGGGACGCGGCACCGACGAGGGCGTCGAATGCGGCCCGCTCGTCTCCGCGGCCCAGCTGGCGAGGACCGAGGAGTACGTGGCCTCCGCGCTCGCCGAGGGCGCACGGCTGCGGGCGGGCGGCGCGCGGCCCGCCGGCCCCGGCTACTTCTTCCGGCCCACGGTCCTGGACCGGTGCCACCGCGGCATGCGCGTCGTTCGCGAGGAGGTCTTCGGACCGGTCCTCACCGTGGAGACCTTCCGTACCGAGGAGGAGGCCGTCGCGCTGGCCAACGACACCGAGTACGGCCTCGCCGGAGCGGTGTGGACCTCCGACGAACAGCGTGCCCGCCGGGTCGCCGGCCTGATGCGCCACGGCACCGTCTGGATCAACGACTTCCACCCGTACCTGCCGCAGGCGGAATGGGGCGGCTTCGGGAAGTCCGGCATCGGCCGCGAACTGGGCCCCGGCGGCTTCGCCGAATACCGCGAGGCCAAGCACATCTACACCAACCTCGCTCCGCGCCCCGTGCGCTGGTTCGCGGGCGCGACGGCGAAGGACCAGGCATGAACGACCAGCACGTGTACGACTACGTCGTCGTCGGCGGTGGCACCGCCGGATCCGTCATCGCCTCCCGGCTGACCGAAGACCCGGACATCAGCGTCGCCGTCATCGAGGGCGGCCCCAGCGACGTCGGCCGCGACGACGTCCTCACCCTGCGCCGATGGATGGGCCTGCTCGGCGGTGAGCTCGACTACGACTACCCCACCACCGAGCAGCCCCGGGGCAACTCGCACATCCGCCACAGCCGTGCGCGGGTGCTGGGCGGCTGCTCCTCGCACAACACCCTCATCGCCTTCAAGCCCCTGCCCTCCGACTGGGACGAGTGGGCGGAGGCCGGCGCCGACGGCTGGGACGCGGCAGCCATGGATCCCTACTTCGCCCGGCTGCGCAACAACATCGTCCCCGTCGACGACGCCGACCGGAACGCGATCGCCAGGGACTTCGTCGACGCCGCGCAGAGCGCGCTGGGAGTTCCGCGCGTCGAAGGCTTCAACAAGGCACCCTTCCACGAGGGCGTCGGCTTCTTCGACCTCGCCTACCACCCGGAGAACAACAAGCGGTCCTCCGCCTCCGTGGCCTATCTCCACCCGTTCCTGGACCGGCCGAACCTGCACATCGCCCTGGAGACCTGGGCGTACAGGCTGGAGCTGGAGGGCACCCGCGCCACCGGCGTGCACATCCGTACCAAGGAGGGCGCGGAGCACGTCGTACGCGCCCGGCGCGAGGTCCTGGTGTGCGCCGGGGCCGTGGACACGCCGCGCCTGCTGCTGCACTCCGGCATCGGCCCGCGCGCCGACCTGGAGAAGCTCGGCATACCCGTCGTGCACGACCTGCCGGGCGTCGGGGAGAACCTGCTCGACCACCCCGAGTCGGTCATCGTGTGGGAGACGCACGGCCCGATCCCGGAGAACTCCGCGATGGACTCCGACGCCGGCCTCTTCGTCCGCCGGGACCCGGCGTCCGAGGGCCCGGACCTGATGTTCCACTTCTACCAGATCCCCTTCACCGACAATCCGGAGCGCCTGGGCTACGAACGGCCCGCGCACGGCGTGTCGATGACCCCGAACATCCCCAAGCCGCGCAGCCGCGGCAGGCTCTACCTGACGAGCGCCGACCCCGAGGACAAGCCCGCTCTCGACTTCCGGTACTTCACCGACGAGGACGACTACGACGGCCGCACCCTCGTCGACGGGATCCGCATCGCCCGGCAGATCGCGGCGAGCGAGCCGCTGGCCGGATGGCTGGGGCGCGAGGTGTGCCCGGGGCCCGAGGTCACCTCCGACGAGGAGCTCAGCGCGTACGCCCGCCACGTCGCGCACACCGTCTACCACCCGGCCGGAACCTGCCGGATGGGGGCCGCCGACGACGAACTCGCCGTCGTCGCGCCCGACCTGAGGATCCGGGGCCTCGACGGCATCCGGATCGCCGACGCGTCCGTCTTCCCCACCATGACCGCCGTCAATCCGATGATCGGCGTGCTCATGGTCGGCGAGAAATGCGCCGACCTGCTGGGAGGTACCACCCGATGAACAATCCGCCGCACACCACGACCGCGTCGCACACCACGACCGCGCCGCCTGCCGCAACCGCGTCTCAGCCCTCCTCGGAATCCGTGTTCTCCGTACGCGACCTGTGGAAGGTCTTCGGTCCGAAGGCCGGCCGGGTGCCCGCCGACAAGGAACTCGGAGCCCTCGACGCCGCCGAGCTGCGCGAGCGCACCGGTTGCACCGCCGCCGTCCGCGACGTCTCCTTCGACGTCCGCAAGGGCGAGGTCTTCGTCGTCATGGGCCTGTCGGGCTCGGGCAAGTCGACGCTCGTACGCTGCCTCACCCGGCTCATCGAACCGACCTCGGGCAGCATCTCCATCGACGGCGAGGACGTGCTGTCCATGGACTCCGGCCGGCTCCGCGAGCTGCGCCGCCACCGGGCGTCGATGGTCTTCCAGCACTTCGGCCTGCTGCCGCACCGGACTGTGCTCGACAACATCGCCTACGGGCTGGAGATCCAGGGCGTGGGACGCGGCGAACGGCGCGAGCGCGCGGCCGAGTTCGTCACCAAGGTCGGCCTGGACGGCCTGGAGCACCGCCGTCCGAGCCAGCTCTCCGGCGGCCAGCAGCAGCGCGTGGGACTGGCCCGCGCCCTCGCCGTCGACCCCGAAGTCCTGCTGTTCGACGAGCCGTTCAGCGCACTGGACCCGCTCATCCGCCGGGACATGCAGGAAGAGGTCGTACGCCTGCACCGGGAGGAGGGGCGCACGATGGTCTTCATCACGCACGACCTCAGCGAGGCGCTGAAGCTCGGCGACCGCATCGCGCTGATGCGCGACGGCCGCATCGTGCAGCTCGGCACGCCGGAGGAGATCGTGGGCGCCCCCGCCGACGACTACGTCAGGGACTTCGTCCGGGACGTGCCGCGTGAGCAGGTGCTGACCGTGCGCTCGGCGATGCGCCCCGCTCGCCTCGACGAGTCCCAGGCCGGCCCCGCGCTCGCCCCGAGTGCCACCGTCCACGAGGCCATCGAGGCCGTCGCCCGTACGGGCGAGAACGCGCGGGTCGTCGAGGACGGCAAGTGCCTCGGCGTGGTCGACCAGGCGGGACTCCTCGGTGTCGTCGCCGGGGTCCCGGCCGCGACGGGAAAGGCGGTGGCCTGATGTACGACCATACGACCTGGCCGCCGCCGTGCGGCACGACCGGCGCCTGCGCCGACACCGGCGTCCACGCCTACGCCTACGCCGGGCGGTGGGGCCGATGACCGCCACCGTCACCCCGGTTCCGCCGGGCCCCGAGACCACCCCGACCGGTACGAACGCCTCCGGCGCGAGCCCGAGTGCGACCTCGACCGACGCGACCACGACCGACGCGACCTCGACCGACGCGACCGCCACCGGCGGCCTGGCCGGCACGCTCCGCGCCCTTGCACGCCACCGCGGCCGGCTCATCGGCGTCGGCGCAGCCGTCGTACTCGTCCTCGGCTCCGTACTCCTGGGCGGCGGCAACTGGCCGTCGTCCCTCGCCGTGGACCTGTCCGGACCGCTCGGCCGCACCAGCGACTGGATCATCGACAACCGCGACGGCCACCCCCTCTTCCTCTACTTCCTCGGCCACATCAGCAACACCGTGGTCGTGTCCGTCCGCGCGGTGTACCTGGTGCTGCTCGCCCTCGGCTGGGCCGGCGTCACCGCCGCCGCCGCTCTGGTGGCCTGGCGCCTCGCCGGAATCCGGCTCGCGCTGACCTCCGTCGCCGCCTTCGCCGTGTGCGGACTGCTCGGCATGTGGGTGCCCACGATGCAGACCCTCGCCCTGATGGTGGCCGCCGTCGCCGCGTCCGTGCTGCTCGGCGGTCTCCTCGGGCTGGCCGCCGGCCTGTCCGACCGGATGCACCGCACCCTGCGCCCGGTGCTGGACACCATGCAGGTGCTGCCCGCCTTCGCGTACCTCCTGCCCGTCGTCCTGGTCTTCGGCATCGGCGTGCCCGCGGCCGTCCTCGCCACCGTCGTCTACGCGGCCCCGCCCATGGCCCGCCTCACCGCCCTCGGGCTGCGCGGCGCCGACGCCGGCGTCGTGGAGGCCGCCACGTCCCTCGGCGCCACCGGCAGGCAGCGCCTGCTGACGGCCCGGCTTCCGCTGGCCCGCAAGGAACTGCTGCTCGGCGTCAACCAGTCGATCATGATGGCGCTGGGAATGGCCGTCATCGCGTCCGTCATCGGCGCCGGCGGTCTCGGCGACCGCGTCTACCAGGCACTCGCCTCCGTCGACGTCGGCGCCGCACTCGCCGCCGGCGTGCCGATCGTGCTGCTCGCCATCGTCCTGGACCGGGTCACGGCCGCGGCCGGGGAGCGGATAGGCGCGGCCCCGGCCCACCGGCCCGTGCTCGGCTGGGCCGTCGCCGCCGGGGCGACCGCCGTGTTCGCCGTCGGAGGCCGCCTGGCCGGCCGGCTCTCCTGGCCCGACGGGTGGACGCTGAACATCGCCGAGCCCGTGAACGGGGCGGTCGACTGGATGACCGCCCACCTCTACTCCGGCGTGCCCTTCGTCGGTGGCACCGCCGACTGGGCCGGGCGCTTCACCACATGGGTCCTGGACCCCCTGCGCGACGGACTGCAGTGGCTGCCCTGGTGGGCGGTCCTGCTGGGCGTCGGCGCGCTCGCCCTGCTCATCGGCACCTGGCGCACCGCCGCGACCGCCGTCCTGGCCATGGCCGCGATCGGTGTCCTCGGAGTCTGGGACCCGGCGCTCGACACCCTGTCCCAGGTGCTGGCCGCCGTCGCCGTGACCCTGCTGATCGGCTTCGCCCTCGGTGTCGCCGCGGCCCGCAGCTCCCGCCTGGGACGCGCCCTGCGCCCCGTCCTCGACGTCTTCCAGACCATGCCGCAGTTCGTGTACCTGATCCCCGTGGTCGCCCTGTTCGGCGTGGGCCGTGCGCCGGCCGTCGCGGCCGCCGTGGTCTACGCGCTGCCCGCGGTGGTGCGGATCACCGCCCAGGGGGTGCGCGCAGTGAACCCGGCGGCGCTCGAGTCCTCGCGTTCGCTGGGTGCGACCGGACGGCAGCAGCTGTTCCAGGTCCAGCTGCCGCTGGCACGGCCCGCGCTGCTGCTGGCCGTCAACCAGGGCGTGGTACTGGTCCTCGCCGTGGTCGTCATCGGCGGCCTCGTGGGCGGCGGAGCGCTCGGCTACGACGCGGTCTTCGGTCTCGCCCAGGGCGACCTGGCGACCGGTCTGGTCGCCGGCGCGGCGATCGTCTGCCTCGGCCTGATGCTCGACCGCGTCACCCAGCCGACACAGCGCCGCGAACCCGCCGGAAAGGGGGCCTGACATGGCTCGCACCACACGCTCCACCGCCCTCGCGGCAGCGGCCGCCGTCTCCGTCGCACTGACGGCACTCACCGGCTGCGGCGCCGCCGACATGACCCGCCAGGCCTCCCCGTACGCCGACGCGAAGGGCTCCCGCACGGTGACGCTGTCCGTGCAGTCGTGGGTCGGCGCCCAGGCCAATGTCGCCGTCGCCCAGTACCTGCTGGAGCACGAGCTCGGCTACCGGGTGGACACCGTCCAGATCGACGAGGTACCCGCCTGGGACGCCCTCAGCCAGGGCCGCGTGGACGCCATCCTGGAGGACTGGGGCCACCCGGAGCAGGAGAAGCGGTACATCGAGAACAAGGGAACGATCGCGCGGGGCGGCGACCTCGGCGTGACCGGCCACATCGGCTGGTTCGTGCCGACGTACTTCGCCGAGGAACACCCGGACGTCACCGACTGGAAGAACCTGAACAAGTACGCCGACCAACTCCGCACCGCGGAGAGCGGCGGCAAGGGCCAGCTGCTGGACGGATCCCCGTCCTACGTGACGAACGACAAGGCCCTCGTGAACAACCTGGACCTCGACTACCAGGTCGTCTTCGCGGGATCGGAGGCGGCGCAGATCACGCAGATCAAGCAGTTCGCCAAGGAGAAGAAGCCGTTCCTGAGCTACTGGTACAAGCCCCAGTGGCTGTTCGAGAAGGTCCCGATGACGGAGGTGAAACTGCCCGAGTACCAGGAGGGCTGTGACGCCGACCCGAAGAAGGTGACCTGCGCGTACCCGCACACGCCGCTGCAGAAGTTCCTCAACGCCCGCTTCGCGGACGACGGAGGCGATGCGGCCGCCTTCCTGAAGAAGTTCAACTGGACGACCGAGATGCAGAACGACGTCGCCCTGATGATCGCGGACGAAAAACTGTCCCCCCAGGAAGCGGCGAGCCGCTGGGTCGAGCAGAACGAGACCACCTGGCGGACCTGGCTCCCGTCCTGACGCGGAAGCCGCGCGAGCCGGGTGAGGGTGCCTGGAGGACGACCCCTCCAGGCACCCTGCCGGGTTTCCAGGAGCAGGCGGCCCCGCTCCAGCAGCCGTGCAGGACCGCTGTCACCCGACGGCCGATTCATGACGGAAGTCTGACGTTGCCCCGATCCACCTGGTGTCCCCCACCCGGGAGTGCTGGAATCGAGGGGTGACGACAGACCACCCCGATACCGAGGGAACCCCCGTCGGCCGCCGTCTGGTGCTCGGAATGCTCGGGCTCGGAGCCGGCGGACTCGTTGCCGCGCCGTACCTGCAGCGCGGGATCGAGGCCTTCCTGGGGGCCGCCTCGGACAAGGACCCGACCGGGATCACCGGGTTGCTTCCCAATGGGGGCGGCTTCCGCTATTACTCCGTCGCCACCTCGGTACCGCAGAAGAACGAGCGGAACTACCGGCTCACCGTGGGCGGTCTGGTCGAGCGCCCAGCGACGTACACCCTCGACGCCCTGCGCGCGCTGCCGCAGACCCGTGTCGTACGCGACGTGCAGTGCGTCACCGGCTGGCGGGTGCCCGAGACCCCCTTCTCCGGCGTCAGGCTGTCCCAGCTGCTGGACGCGGCCGGTGTCGGTCCCGAGGCCAAGGCAATCCGCTTCACCTGCTTCGACGGCACGTACAGCGAGAGCCTCACACTGGCGCAGGCCCGGCGCGACGACGTGCTGGTCTGTCTGCAGATGCAGGACAAGCCGGTCAGCCACTCGCACGGCGGCCCGGTCAGGCTCTACGTCGCGCCGATGTACTTCTACAAGTCGGCGAAATGGCTCTCCGGGATCACCGTCACGTCCGAAGTGCGGCCCGGCTACTGGGAGGAGCGGGGCTATGACGTCGACGCCTGGGTCGGCGCGTCCAACGGGCGCAGCGACACCCCCACTGTCTGAACCGGCCCGGCCGGTCGGCAGGTTCACCCGTGCCGAGCGCTGGGTCCACCGCACGACCGCCGCACTCACGCTGGTGTGCGTGGCGACCGCGGCCGCACTGTACGTACCCCAGATCGCCGAACTCGTCGGCCGCAGGCATCTCGTGGTGACCGTCCACGAATGGGCTGGAATCCTGCTGCCCGCCCCCTTCCTGCTGGGTCTCGCCTCCGCCGCCTTCCGGGCCGACCTGCGAAGACTGAACCGCTTCGGGCCGCACGACCGGAAGTGGCTGCGCGCGGTGCGGCGACGCGACCACCGGCGCGAGTCCCGGCCCGCGGGCAAGTTCAACGCCGGCCAGAAGATCTATGCGTCGTGGATCGCGGGCGCTGTCCTGGTGATGCTGGCGACCGGTCTGCTGATGTGGTTCACCCACCTCACCCCACTGGTGTGGCGTACCAGCGCCACCTTTGTGCACGACTGGCTGGCCCTGGCCATAGGGCTGGTACTGGCCGGTCATATCAGGATGGCCCTCGCCGACCCGGAGGCACGGAGGGGAATGCGTACCGGGTCCGTCGAGCGCCCGTGGGCGGAGCGGGAGCACCCGCTGTGGCTGCGGGACGATCCGGACGGCAAGGTGGAGGAGCGGCCGGACGCAGGTGCAGAGGCGGGATGAGTACCGTCTCCGTGCCCGGGCACATCAATCGGGCCGGCGGCCCTGGGCCACGGTGAATGCCACGAGGACTCCGGCCAGCCCTGCCCAGACGGCCCCTTCGGGGCCGGCGTGCAGCCAGCCCAGCACCCCCAGGATGACGGCGGTGAGTGCCCCCGCGGAAACCGCGCGGGGGTCGGCGAGGGCCGTCCACTGCCGCCGGCCGCTGCCGGGTTCCCTGAGCTCGGCGAGGGCGGTTCTGATGACCAGGGCAGCGACGACGACCGTCACGACGATGAGGGTCGTTCCCATGTGCGCTCCTGATGTTCACGTCCGGCTGGAACCTGCCGCGTCCTCGGTCCGGTCCTCCTCGTGGATGCCGGGCGAGTTCGCCGATGAGCAGCGCCACTGTGAAGCCTATGCCCGCGAGGATGGAGAGGCCGGGTGCGTCCGCCCGGGCGGGGTCGGGGTTGAGCCGGGGCCGTGGTGAAGCGGCCGGACGGACCCGACTGGCCCCGCGGGTCATCCGCACGAGGGAACCCCGCTCGAGCCGCCAATCCGGGACCCGCCCCGATGACGAATGGGGCGTGCTGCCGGTTACCGGGGCCAGCCCGCCGCCCGCCGCCCGGCCCTCGCCGCGACGGAGAAGGCCGGGGGGAAGCGCGCCTTGCTCAGACCACGGAGAGCAGGTCCACCACGAAGACGAGCGTGGAACCCGCCGGGATCAACGGCGAGGGGGACTGATCGCGGTAGCCCAGGCGCGGGGGAACGATGATCTCGCGCCGGCCGCCGACCTTCATCCCTCGGATGCCCCGGTCCCAGCCCTTGATGACCCTGCCGCCGCCCACGGCGAACTTGAACGGCTGGCCCCGGTCCCAGGACGCGTCGAACTCCACTCCGGACTCGAAGGTGACCCCGACGTAGTGAACCCGGACCACCCTCCCCGGCTTCGCCTCGGGCCCGTCCCCGACGACGAGGTCCCGGATCGTCAGCTCCTCGGGAGCATCACCCGCTGGAACATCGACCTCGGGCTTCGTCGGTTCACTCATCGCTGCCTCAACGCTCTCCGCCGGAATCCCTCGCACAGACCGGCCGGGCCGCGCAGGCACTCCCTGTAGGGGACGATCACGCTATCAAGAACGCCGCCGCGGCCTTCTTCCTTCGCGACCCGGGGTCAGGGCAGCGTCCAGAACACTTGCGTGATGAGGTAGAAGACGACGACCCAGAACACCGTCAGCCCGGCGACGATGCTCACGCCGATGAGGTTGGTCCGGGCCGGCGGTTCGGTCGGTGGGGGCCTCAGCCACCGCTTGAGCAGCCGGTTCACGTAGTAGGGCATCGTGAAGAAGCTCATGATGAAGCTCGACAGCAGGTTGCCCACGAGGAGCCCGAACCAGAGCGGCATCCCCAGCGGATGCAGGACGAGCGTCAGCAGCACGACGGTCGGGTAGAGGCCGATCCAGACCGCGACGGCGGTCTTGGTCTCCGAAGGCGGCGGTGCCTCCTTGCCGTTCTCCTCGAAGGCGAACCAGCTGCCGAACGAGTTGTCGATCGTGCGCAGTCTGAAGTCGTCGAACTTCTCCCCTTCGGCGAGAATCTCCCGCCGCTTCGCCGAGGTCAGCCAGGCGTCGAGGTGTTCGGCGTTGTCGTAGCGGTAGAGGGTGGTCCACTCGTCCTGAACGCCTTCGACGGGCCGGAATATCTCCGTGCCGCGAAACCCTGCGAACTTGCCCTCTTCCTGGCTCATGTGGTCCTGCCACACGAGGAAGTCATCGACGTTGTCCGGGTGGACGCGGTGACTCACCACCACGGTCACGAGCGGGTCCGTCGGCTGGGTACCGCCACTGATCACCTGCTGGGTGGCAGGACCGTCGAAGTAGTGCGCGCCGATGTCGAGGAGCCGCTGCCTGGTCGCGCCGTTCATCCAAGCCTGCAGATGGGCCACCGAGTCGAACCGGTAGACGACCACCCAGTCGGGCTGCAGGGCGGTCGGTTTGGTCACCTCGGCGCCGAGGTGACCGGCGTAGCGGGCGGCGGCGGCGTTGACCTCCTCCTGCCATTTCTCGTACGCCCGCTCCATGCCGGGGCGGACCTTCCTGCCGAGGATGACCGTCGCCCCGGCGTCCGGCCGCCGTTCGGCCGTCATCGTCTCGTGCCCGTTCGCGCCGAATGGCTCTCCACGAGCCGGCCGTATATCCGTTCCGGGGTGAGGGGCAGCTCGCGGTAGCGGATGCCCGTGGCGTCGCGGAGCGCGTTCGCCAGGGCGGGGGCCACCGGGTTGATGCAGCATTCCGCCATCCCCTTCGACCGCATGGCCCCGACGGAGTCCGAGGAGCCCACCAGGAGGACGTGGGTGCGGGGCACGTCGGCGTAGGTGGGGATGCGGTAGTTGCGGAGGTTCGGGTTGGCCATGACGCCCTCCGCGTCGACCTGGTAGTTCTCGGTCAGCGCGAATCCGATGCCCTGGGCGACACCGCCCTCCACTTGTCCCCGGACCTGCTCCGGGTTGATGAGCACACCGGCATCGGCCGCCTGGACGCTGTACAGGATGCGGATCTCACCCGTCACCCGGTGGACGGCGATGCGGAAGCCCTGCGTGTTGGAGGTGACGCTGCGGGGCGAGCCGTACGCCTTGCGCGCAGCGGTGAACCGGATGCCGCGCGCCCGGGCCAGGGCGACGAGCGCGGCCAGCGAGACGCGCTCGTCTCCGCAGACGACATCGGCGTCGTCCATCGAGCACATCACGAGGTGGACGCCCGTGTGGGCGGCGGCGAACTCCAGGATGCGGTCGCGCACCGCGTTGGCCGCCTTGAGGACCGCGTTGCCCGCCACGAAGAGTCCGGCACTCGCGAAGGCGCCGGTGTCGAAGCCCGTGCGGTCGGTGTCGGACTGCACCAGGCGGATCCGCGACGGCGTCGTACCCAGCTGGTTGGCCGCGATCTGGACGTGCGCGGTCGAGGTACCCTCCCCGAACTCGACAGTGCCGACGGCCAGCTCGTACATGAGGTCGTCGCCGAGGGTGACCCAGGCCTCGGAGATGTGCTCGGTCGGGGGCGCGGTCTCGTGCAGGGAACTCGCGGCGCCGACCCCGACGAGCCACCCGGGGCCGGGGGAGGGCTGATCGGCTGTACGGGCCAGCTCTCCGGCCACGAGGTCGATGCACTTGCCGAGCCCGTCCTCATTGAACATCACGTCGTCGGGCCCGTCGTGCAGGGCGACGAGCGGATCGCCGGGGCGCACGATGTTGCGGCGTCGCAGTTCGAGTGGATCCATGTGGAGTGCGAGGGCCAGTTCGTCCATCGCCGATTCCACGGCGAAGGCCGGCTGGGTCATCCCGTAACCGCGCAGCGCGCCGCTGGGGACGTTGTTCGTGTAGACGGAGAAGGCGTCGTACTTCTTGTTGGGGCAGCGGTAGATCATGATGGCGGCGCCGCCCGCGTACACGGTCTCGCCGCCGTGGTTGCCGTAGGCGCCCGTGTTCGACACGTTGCGGACCTGGAACGCCGTGAGTGTTCCGTCCGACCGGGCACCGAGCTTGACCGTCAGCTTCATCGGATGCCGGGGCGATGCCGTGGTGAACTCCTCTTCGCGCGTGTACTCGAAGCAGACCGGCCGCCCGGTGTCCAGGGTGGCGAGCGCGGCCAGGTCCTCCGAGATGACCTCCTGCTTGCCGCCGAAACCGCCGCCGACGCGCTTGCAGAACACGCGGAGCTGGTCCGGGCGCAGTGCGAACAGATAGGCCAGTTTGACCTTCGCGATCGACGGCGACTGCGAACTGGTGCGGACGTTCAGCCGGCCGTCCTCCATCCAGGCGATCGAGCCGTGCGTCTCCAGATGTGCGTGCTGCACGCGCGGTGAGAAGTACGTGGCCTCGTGGATCACGTCGGCCGCGGCGAAGCCGGCGTCGACATCGCCGATGTGCGAGTGGATCTCGAGGAGGAGGTTGTGGACCGAGTCGCGGACGAACGGGTCCTCCGAGCCGTGCAGTTGTGGCGCTCCCTCGGCCATGGCCTCCTCGGGATCGAATACTGCCGGCAGCACCTCGTACTCCACGTTCACCTTCCGGCAGCCCTCCTCTGCCGCGCCCACCGTGTCGGCGAGCACCGCGGCGACGCGCTGGCCGACGAAGCGGACCGTGTCGTCGAGGATGTACGTGTCGTCCGGATCGACGAGGTGGTCGGTGTGGATCGCCGTCGTGAAGCGCTTTCGCGGCACATCCTCCCAGGTGTACACGCGATGCACGCCGGGGACGGCGAGCGCAGCGGTCTTGTCGATCGAGACGATCCGGGCGTGCGCGTGGGGCGAGTGCAGCACTTTGAGGTGCAGCATGCCTTCCATGCGGGTGTCCATCGTGAATTCGGCGCCACCGGTCACCACGTCGTCGGCCGCCGGCGCTCCGATGCTCGTTCCGACGGCCTTTCCCGGCGCGGCCGTCTGCACACCGGCGACGCCCTTCACCGCGTCCTCGATGGCCCGGTAACCGGTGCAACGGCAGAGATTGCCCTTCAACGCCCTTGGCAGGTCCGCCTTCTGGGCCTCGGTGAACGTCGCCGAAGTCATGATCATTCCTGGGGTGCAGAAACCGCACTGGAACCCCGGGGCGTCCCGGAACCGGCGCTGCGCGGGATGCAGTTCGCCGGGTGATCCGAGACCCTCGATCGTGGTCACCTCGTGGCCTTCCGCGCGGAAGGCGGGGGTGATGCAGCTGTGCACCGGACTGCCGTCCAGCCACACGGTGCACGCGCCGCAGTCGCCCGCGTCGCAGCCCTTCTTGACACCGAAATGGCCGAGAGCGCGCAGGAACGTACGCAGACATTGGCCGGGTGCCGGTTCTTCGGCAAAGCTCCTGCCGTTCACGATGTAGGTCATGCCGGGCCCCCAGCCGTGAGTTCGTGGCGGATCTCTTCGGCGAAGTGCAGTGTGAGGTGGCGACGGTGGTCCGGGGTTCCGTTGGGGTCGGCGAACCAGACGCCGGCAGGGATGACGTTGACGCGCTGCTGCAGGGTGCGGGCATCGGGCATGGTGTCGAAGGCGATGCGCACAGGGCGTGTGGTGCCGGCCGTGACGGTGAGCAGCAGGTCGCTTGTTCCCGGCGTTTGAGTGCCGATGAGAAAGACCGTCGAACGGCCGAGGTGGGTCAGGGCGAAGCGGCGGTGCGCGGTGCGCTTGCGCAGGGCGCGCGCCGGAATGCTGACGCGTCGCAGTATCTCCCCGGGAGCGAGGACGTTCCGGTTGTTGCCGGTCACGAAGTCGAGGGCATCGACGGTGCGCACGGACCCGTCGGGAGCCCATAGTTCGTACTCGGCCTCGAGCGCGACCGTCAGCGTGATCATGGGGCCGGCAGGCAGGGACATGCAGATGTTTCCGCCGACGGTCGCCGAGTTCCAGACCTTGAACGAGGACAGGAACGCCTCGCAGCTCTTTGCGAACAGGGGGCCCGCGATCCAGCCGGCCGGCGGTGTGAAGGCGTACAGGTCGCGGATGGTGCACGTGGCGCCGATCTCGAGGCCCGCGCCGCTCGGCACGAGGGGATCCCAGCCCAGCGCGGTCAGGTCGACCAGGCGGCGCAGGTCCGGCTGCTCCGCGGAGAACAACCACGTCCCGCCCGCGAGCCATGCATCGCCCTCGCGCCAGTCCATGCCCGGCCGGTCGGACGGACGCCGGACGACTTCGGTGATGGTGTTGAGGTCCATGGAAACACCTGCCCGATGCGTGCAGGGGGAGCCGCCTCTGGAGCGGGAGAAGGTGCTGGGGTCGCTGAGGCCGATCCGCTTCAGGGCAGAGCCCGGTGGGCGCGAACACTCCTCTCCAGCGTACTGAGAACGAGCCGGGCCCGCTCGCCCAAGCGGACGCTCCGGGATGCGGCTGTTCCGCGCCGGGTGCCTCCCCGGACAACGAAGGCCGCCCGCAGTTCCTCCCGCAGCGACCGCTGGAAGGCTGTCACCAGCGTCTGCCCCACCCATCGGCTGCATGCGCGCCGACAGCACCTTCGTCGCTCCACCCGGTGAAGGATCGCTCTCGCCTTCGGTGAACGGCGCTCACACCTCGTATCCGGTCCGTGAAACCGATACCGGGAATCAGGCAGCGACGAGCTCCTGCTCGCGGTCCGGCGTATCGATCTTGGGCTTCCTGTTCGGCAGCGAGAGCCGGAAGACCTTGCGCCATGCGGAGAACACCTGCTTGGGCAGTGGCCCGGTGACGTACTCCAGCTCGTACTTCTCGAACAGCGCGCGCACGTTCACCGCGACCTCGGCGTACCGGTTGCTCGGCAGGTCCGGGAACAGGTGGTGCTCGATCTGGTGCGACAGGTTGCCGGTCATGAAGTGCATGGCCCTGCTGCCGCTGATGTTCGCCGAGCCCATCATCTGGCGCAGGTACCACTGGCCGCGCGTCTCGCCCTTGATCGACCGGCGCTCGAAGACCTGCACGCCCTCGGGGAAGTGCCCGCACATGATCACCGAGTGGGTCCAGATGTTGCGGACCAGGTTCGCGGTGAACGTGGCGGCGAGCGTGGTGAGGAACGACGGGCCCGACAGCAGCGGGTGGATCACGTAGTCCTTGAGCACCTGCTTGCGGATCTTGCGGCCCACTGCCTTGGCTCGCGCGCGGAACTCCGGGTTCTTGCGGCGGCGCTTGTGCAGGTTCTTGCCGAGCTCCAGGTCGTACGCCGCGATGCCGTACTCGAAGAAGCAGGCGTTGATGAAGTTCCACAGCGGCTGGCCGAGGTGGAACGGGTGCCACCTCTGATCCTCGTCGACGCGCATGATGCCGTAGCCGAGGTCGTTGTCCTTGCCGATCACGTTGGTGTACGTGTGGTGCAGCTCGTTGTGCGAGTGCTTCCACTGATCGGCCGGCGAGACGTGGTCCCACTCCCAGGTGGTGGAATGGATCTTCGGGTCCCGCATCCAGTCCCACTGGCCGTGCAGGATGTTGTGGCCGATCTCCATGTTGTCCATGATCTTCGCCACGGACAGACCGGCGGTGCCGATCAGCCACGCGGGCGGGAAGATCGAGAACAGCAGTACGCCCCTGCTGACCAGCTCGAGCTTGCGCTGCGCCGAGATGACCTTGCGGATGTAGGCGGCGTCCTGCTCGCCGCGGGCGGCGAGCACCTCGTCGCGGATCGCGTCCAGCTCGCGGCCGAGCTCCTCGATCTGCTCCGCGGTCAGGTGGGCGGTGGGGTCGATGGCGGTCAAGGTGTTCCTACCGTTCGATGTCGCAGGGGCCCGCCGCGGCGGACACGCAGGTCTGGATGAGGACGCCCGGCTCGGCCTCGGTGATGTCCCCGGTGCGCAGATCGCGGACGGCGCCCGACTTGAGCGGCGTGACACAGCCGAAGCAGATACCCATGCGGCACCCGGAGGGCATGAGCACGCCGGCCTCCTCGCCGATGTCCAGCAACGGCGTGCCGCCGTCCGCGTCGACGGTCTTGCCGCTGGCGCTGAACGTGACCTCGCCGCCTTCACCGGCGACGACGATGCCGGAGCGGAAGCGTTCGGTGTGCAGGCGCTCTCGCACGCCGTGCGCGGTCCAGTGCTCCTCGACGGCGTCGAGGAGGCCCGCGGGCCCGCAGGCCCAGGTCTCGCGCTCGGCCCAGTCGGGTACCAGTTCGTCGAGACGGGCGATGTCGAGCACGCCGTCCGTGTCGGTGTGCACCTCGGTGAGCCGCAGCTTCTTGTCCGCGACCATGTCGTGCAGTTCGTTGCGGAAGATCACGTCCTGCGGCTGTGGCGCGCAGTGGACCATGACGACGTCGTCGAGCTCGATGTCACGCAGCATGCCCATCACGGGCGTGATGCCGCTGCCGGCCGTCAGATGGAGCACCTTGGCGGGCTTGGCCTTCGGCAGGACGAAGTCACCGGCCGGATGGTCGAGCTGTACCAGAGTGCCCGGTTTCGTCCTGTGGACCAGGTGGTTGCTGACCTTGCCGTCCGGGATCGCCTTCACGGTGATCGTGACGCGGCCGTCCTGGCGGTTTGTCGGCGAGGTGATGGAGTAGGCACGCCACAGGCGCACCCCGTCGACGTCGACCCCGATCCGCACGTACTGACCGGCCGTGTGGCCGCGCCAGCCCCGTCCCGGCCGGATCACGATGGTCGCGGCGTCACGCGTCTCGGGGTGCACGGCCTCAATGCGCCCCCGCAGGTCGGCGCCCGCACGCAGCGGGCTGACCAGGTCGAGATAGTCCGACGGCAGCAGCGGCGTCGTGACCATCTCCAGCAGTTTCCACGCCTTGCTGCGGAGGGCTGTACTCGTCATAGGCCCAGCTTGCTGCGTCTCAAGGCGTAAAGTCCTGACCGCAGGACGTGAATCTGATCGGCGTAATTGTTCGCAGGGAATAAGAACGTGAGCCATGTAACCCAGAGGGCCAGCGAACTGGCTCTGGATGAGACGACGGTCACCGCGCTTCGGGCTGCGCTGAAGGCCACCGCCGACGAGGTCGTCCAGGCGATCATCGACGAGGTCCCTTCCTACGCCAACGCCCTTTCCGGCCGTATGGGCGGCACCATCCGCCGAGCCGTCCGCACCGCGCTGGGGCACTACCTGGACCTCGCGAGCGGGAACGCCACAGGCGGCGACGGCGGTGACGCAGCCTACGAGCTGGGCCGCGGCGAGGTGCGCGACGGCCGTTCGATGGACGCCCTGCTCAGCGCCTACCGCGTCGGCGCCCGGGTGGCCTGGCGATGCCTGGCAGCGGGTGCCGTACCCGCAGGTCTGCCCGCCGCCGAGGTCGCCAAGTTCGCCGAGCTGACCTTCGCCTACATCGACGAGCTCTCCGCCGCGAGCGCCGCGGGCCACGCCGACGAACTGGCCGCCCGGGGCCGGGACCACGAGCGCCACCTGGAACACCTGGCCCGCGACCTCCTCGCCGGCGCGAGTCCGGACGTGCTGCTGGCCTCCGTTCAGCGGGCCGGGTGGCAGCCTCCGGCTTCGCTGACCGCCGTCCTGCTGCCCGCCGCCCAGGCCCGGCCCGCCTACCGCGGGCTCGACCCGAGCACGCTCGTCCTCGACGATCTGCCGGACGCCACCGGTGTGCTGCTCGTCCCCGATGCCGACCGATCACATCTCTTGCGGCAGCTGACGGACCGCGCCGCCGTGGTCGGCCCGGCCCGGCCATGGACTCGTGCGTCCGCCTCGTACGCACGAGCAGTACGCGCACGCTCCCTCTCCGCCGATATCCGCGACACCGAGGACCACCTGCCCGAGCTGGTGCTGAGCGCCGACGTGGACGCGTTCGCGGACCTGCGTGCCCGAGCCCTCGCACCGTTGCGGGCCTTGCCTGTCGCGACCGCGCGGCGGCTGGAGGAGACGTTGCGGGCGTGGCTGCTGCACCAGGGCAGACGGGACGAGGTGGCGGCGGCGTTGTTCGTCCATCCCCAGACCGTCCGGTACCGGATGTCGCAGCTGCGGGAGCTGTTTCCGGATCTCGCATCGCCACACCGGGTCCTCGAGCTGATGCTGGCGGTCGGTCTTCGGGTCAGCTGACGCGTACTTCGACCGTCCGCGACCGAGTCCGCGAGACCGCGTCAGCCAGGGCGTGCCACCCGCCCGGTGAGCCGGGCCTGGTCCGCGCCCGGTCCGGAGCAGCCGGTCCGGAGTGCGAGAGGGGCGGGAGGAACCGGGAGGAACAGAAAGAATTGACACCCGTGTCGAGCGGGTCGCGCCGACGGCGCCTGACGGGCGAAACCCCAGGTCAGGCGCCGTCCTTCGAGCCCCTAGAAGAAGCCGAGCCTCTTCGGGGAGTAGCTGACCAGCATGTTCTTCGTCTGCTGGTAGTGCTCCAGCATCATCTTGTGGGTCTCGCGGCCGATGCCCGACTGCTTGTATCCGCCGAAGGCCGCGTGGGCCGGGTACGCGTGGTAGCAGTTCGTCCAGACCCGGCCCGCCTGGATCGCGCGGCCCGCCCGGTAGGCCGTGTTGATGTCCCGGGTCCAGACTCCCGCGCCCAGGCCGTACGCGGTGTCGTTCGCGATCCGTACGGCGTCGTCGAAGTCCTGGAAGGAGGTCACCGACACCACCGGGCCGAAGATCTCCTCCTGGAAGATCCGCATGCGGTTGTCGCCCTCGAAGACGGTCGGCTGGACATAGAAGCCGCCCGCGAGATCGCCCTCCAGGTGTTGCCGCTCGCCGCCCGTGAGGATCTTCGCGCCCTCCCGCTGCCCGATCTCCACGTAGGACAGGACCTTCCTGAGCTGCTCCTCGGACGCCTGCGCCCCGATCATGGTGTCCGTGTCCAACGGGTGCCCCGGCACGATCAGCTCGGTGCGGGCCACCGCCGCGTCCAGGAAGTCCGCGTACCGGCCCCGCTCGATCAGGGCGCGCGACGGGCTCGTGCACACCTCGCCCTGGTTGAGGGCGAACATCGTGAACCCCTCCAGCGCCTTGTCGCGCAGGTCGTCGTCCTTCGTCCAGATGTCGTCGAAGAAGAGGTTCGGGCTCTTGCCGCCCAGCTCCAGCGTGACCGGCTTCAGGTGCTCGGCCGCGTACTGCATGATCAACCGCCCCGTCGCGGTCTCCCCGGTGAAGGCGATCTTCGCCACCCGCGGGCTGGACGCGAGCGGCTTGCCCGCCTCCTCCCCGAAGCCGTTGACGATGTTGACCACGCCCGGCGGCAGCAGGTCCGCCACCAGGCTCAGCCAGTAGTGGACGGACGCCGGGGTCTGCTCGGCGGGCTTCAGGACCACGGTGTTGCCCGCCGCCAGCGCCGGAGCCAGCTTCCACACCGCCATCAGGATCGGGAAGTTCCACGGGATGATCTGCCCGACCACACCCAGCGGTTCGTGGAAGTGGTAGGCGACGGTGTCGTCGTCCAGCTGGCTCAGCGCGCCCTCCTGCGCGCGCAGTGCTCCCGCGAAGTACCGGAACTGGTCCACGGCCAGGGGCAGGTCGGCCGCCAGGGTCTCCCGTACCGGCTTGCCGTTCTCCCAGGTCTCCGCGACCGCGAGGGCCTCCAGGTTCTGCTCCATCCGGTCCGCGATGCGCAGCAGGATCGACGACCGCTCGGCGACCGGCGTGCGCCCCCAGGCGGGCGCGGCCGCGTGGGCCGCGTCCAGGGCCCGCTCCACGTCCTCGGCGGTGCCCCGCGCGACCTCCGTGAAGGCCCGGCCGTTGACGGGGGAGGGGTTCTCGAAGTACCGGCCGCGGGCGGGTGCGACGTACTCGCCGCCGATGAAGTGGTCGTAGCGCGGCGCGTACGACATGAGCGCCCCCTCGGTACCGGGCGCAGCGTAACGGGCCATGACGTCCTCCTCTTGCCGGGCGCCGGCCGCCGTCGGACAGCGCTCGGACGGAGGCTAGGGACGGGCGGGTTGCGGATACGTTGCACGCCGCCGCGCGCGAGGGTCCGGGCGCGCGCCGAGCTCCCGGTCCAGGGCGCGTACGCGGGCCAGCGCGGCCGGCCGGCGCTCCGGCGGCAGGGCCGCCGCGAGAGCCCGCCACGCCTCCGGGTCGTCCGCGCCCCACGGGCTGCACACCCAGTCGGTCAGCAGCCCGGCATCCGCCCGCGCGATCACGGCCGCCCGCGTCTGCTCCTCGATGCGGCGCCGCAACCGCACGATGCCGGGCGCGGTGGAGGCCGGCAGCAGGGGCCCCGGGTAGTGGTGGAGGGCCGCCGACACCGCCCCGGCGGCCAACTGCCGGGTCAGGGCGGTGAAATCCGCGTCCAGAGCGCCGGCCGTGCGGTACGGGCGCGAAAGCGGCGCCGAACGCCCCAGCACGGCCCGCAGCCGGGAGATCTCGGCGCGCAACGTGACCGGTGACACCGACTCGTCCTCGTAGAGGGCGATCGTCAGCTCCTCGCCCGACAAGCCCTCGGGATGGTGCGCGAGCAGCGCCATGATCTCGCTGTGCCGGCGGCCGAGGCGGACCCTGCGGCCCTCGTTCACCAGCAGCGCCTCGTCCCGGCCGAGGGCGGCGAGACAGTCCCCGGCAGCCGGCAGGCCCGGTTCGAGCAGGGCCAACTGGGCCTCCGCAGCCCGCGCCACCGCCTGTACGAAGGCCAGGGAGTGCGGGTGGGCGAGGCCGTCGCCGCCGGTGATGTCCACCGCGCCCAGCACCCTGCCCGTGCGCGGATCCCGCACCGGGGCCGCCGCGCAGGTCCACGGGTGCACCCGGCGGCTGAAGTGCTCGGCCCCGAAGACCTGCACGGGCTCGCCGGTCGCGACCGCCGTGCCGGGGGCGTTGGTCCCCATCGCCGCCTCCGCCCAGCGCGCGCCCGGGACGAAGCCCAGGCCCTCGGCCCGCCGCAGGGTGCCCGGTTCGCCCTCCACCCACAGCAGGCTGCCCCGCGCGTCGCACACGGCCAGCAGATGCGCCCCGTGCGCGGCGAACGCCCCGACGAGATCCCGGAACAGCGGCATCACCCGGGCCAGCGGATGCTCCTCCCGGTACGGCCGCAGCTCCGCCTCCGCGAGCTCCACCCCGGGCGCGCACTCCGGGCTGAGCCGCGCCCGCGCGCACCTGCGCCAGGACCGCGCGATGACGGCCCGCACGGGATCCTCGACCCGCCCGTCCCGGGTGAACGCCGCGTGGGCCAGACGTAGTTCGCGCGTCCGGGCGGCCGGATCGGCTCCGCCCGGCAGTGCCACCGACGGATCGCCCATGTCACCCTCCCGTGGTGCCGCGGTGCGGAGCGCCCCGGCGCCCCCATCGTCGTCCCGGCACCGGATCCCGGCAAGCCGTACGTCGGCCGGGGAACCCGCGGTACGTCGGCCAGAGGCTACGCCGGCCGACGCGGCCCGATCGGCCTCACGCGGGGCGGGAATCGGCCTCACGCGGCCCGACCGGCCTCACCCCGCGGGATCGGCCTCCAGCGCCGACCCGGGGTCCGGGGCCGAAGGGCCCGACGGGATCCAGCGCCCCGCCTCGCGGTGGTACGGCCACCAGCGCCCCTCCCGCCCCAGCCGGAGCTGGCGGCCGGTGCCCGCCTGCGTCCAGCGGGCGCGGACCCGGCGAAGCACCGGCGCCTCCGCGTCCGCCCAGGCCGATGCCAGGGCCGCCCGGGCGCGGGCCAGCGTGGTCCGGTCCGGCGTCCAGTCGTCCTCCAGCGCCGCGAGGCCCGGGGCCGCGCCGAAGCCCCAGGCGCGTACGGCCAGTTCCATGTCGGCCCGGCTCCGCCCGGTAGCCGCCGCCAGGCGGGAGCGGACCCGGAAGTCACCGGCCTCGGCAGCGAGTCGTACGGCGTCTTGCGAGACCGTGAGCGGGGCCGTCGGGGCGCGGTCGGCATGGCCCGGAGCGAGCGCCTCCGCGAGCCGCCGGCAGGCCTCGGTCGCGGCCGCCTGCGCCAGGGACTCCACCGCGTCCACATCGAGGTGCGGTTCCGCCTCGGTCTCGGTGTCCAGCGAGGGCGGCTGGCCCGGCGCCGGCACAAGTGCCGGGAGCGGAGGCAGCGCAGGGCGGTCGGCCGCCGTCGCGAAGACCTCCGCCGCCGGAACCCCCTCGTCGGCAGGCTCCCGCGGAAGCTCCGCTTCCGCCGTGCTCCGCTCCTCCAGCTCGTCCACCAGCTCCCGCTCGCCCCGGCCCCGCAGCAGGAGCAGCACGAAGGGATCCTGGTCCAGCAGGCGGGCCACCTGATAACAGAGCGCGGACGTGTGCGGGCAGTGATCCCACTCGCCGCAGTCGCAGCGCGGATCGAGGTCCCCGATGCCCGGCAGCAGCTCCACCCCGGCCGCGGTCGCGTCCTCGGCCAACTCCGGCGGCACCTCCCGGTCCAGCAGCGCCGCGATGTACCCGGCCTCGGCCGCGGCCAGACCCAGCAGACGGTCCCACTGCGCCTCGGTGAACTCCTGCACCAGCACGTCCGTCCGGTGCGCAGTCCCGTCCGGATCGCGCACCACCGCGGTGAGCCCGCCGGGGCGCACAGAGACCGCGCCGACCGCGCCCGAACGCGCGTACTTGCGGCCCTGCCCCAGCTGCGTACCGTCGAGCGCGCTGTCCTCCAGCGCGCGCAGCCAGGCATGGCCCCACCAGGTGCGGGCGAAGCCGCGGCCGGGGGCGGACGGCAGCGCAGGGAAGGTCTTCTCGTACGGGTCTCGGTCCCGGGTGTTCATCGCTCACTCCCCGCGTGCGGTCGGGCGCAGCGCCACGAGTTCGGCCAGTTCGGCATCGGTCAGTTCGGTGAGCGCGCTCTCGCCGCCCGTGAGGACGGCGTCGGCGAGGGCGCGCTTGCGCGCCAGGAGCTGCGCGATGCGGTCCTCGACGGTGCCCTCGGCGGTGATGCGGTGGACCTGGACGGGCTGGGTCTGGCCGATGCGGTAGGCGCGGTCGGTGGCCTGTTCCTCGACGGCCGGGTTCCACCAGCGGTCGAAGTGGATGACGTGCCCGGCCCGGGTGAGGTTCAGGCCGGTGCCGGCCGCCTTCAGGGACAGCAGGAAGACCGGGACCTCACCCGCCTGGAAACGGTCCACGAGCTCCTCGCGGCGCGGCACCGGCGTCCCGCCGTGCAGCAGCTGCGAGGCGATCCCGCGGGCCGCGAGGTGCTTCTCCAGGATCCTGGCCATCGCCACGTACTGGGTGAAGACCAGCACCGAGCCGCCCTCAGCCAGGATCGTGTCGAGGAGTTCGTCGAGGAGCTCCAGCTTGCCGGAGCGGGCTGCGGTGGCGCCGCCACCGGCCTCCTTCGCGCCGCGTTCCGTAGGGCTGTGCTCGCGCAGGTAGTGGGCGGGATGGTTGCAGATCTGTTTGAGGGAGGTCAGCAGCTTGACCACCAGACCGCGCCGCTCCATCCCGTCCGCCTCCGAGATCGCGGCGAGGGTCTCGCGTACGACGGCCTCGTAGAGCGAGGTCGGCTCGCGGCTGAGCGTGACGGTGTGGTCGGTCTCGGTCTTGGGAGGCAGCTCGGGCGCGATGCCGGGGTCGGACTTCTTGCGGCGGAGCAGGAACGGCCGTACGAGCGCCCCCAGCCGGGCGGCGGCCTGGGCGTCACGGCCGCTCTCGACGGGTTCGGCGTAGCGGGCGCGGAAGGTGCCGAGGCGGCCCAGGATCCCGGGCGTGGTCCAGTCGAGGACGGCCCACAGCTCGGACAGGTTGTTCTCGACGGGCGTGCCGGTCAGGGCCACGCGCGCCGCGGCCGGGATGGTGCGCAGGGCCCGGGCGGTGGAGGAACGCGGGTTCTTGACGTGCTGGGCCTCGTCGGCCACGACCATGCCCCAGGCGGTGGCGGCGAGTTCGGGCGCGGCCAGGCGCATGGTGCCGTAGGTGGTGAGGACGAAGCCGCCGGTGAGCCCTGCGAGGCTGCGGCCCGGTCCGTGGAAGCGGCGTACGGGGGTGCCGGGGGCGAACTTCTCGATCTCCCGCTGCCAGTTGCCCAACAGCGAGGCCGGGCACACGACGAGGGTGGCCCCGGCGGTGCCGGTGCCGGTGCCGGGGTCCTCGGGCCGGTTGCGGTGCAGGTGCAGGGCGATGAGGGTGACGGTCTTGCCGAGGCCCATGTCGTCGGCGAGACAGGCGCCGAGACCGAGCGAGGTCATCCGGGCCAGCCAGCGCAGGCCGCGCAGCTGGTAGTCGCGCAGGGTGGCCCGCAGCTCCGGCGGCGCGCCGAGGGCGTCGGCCTCCTGCGGGTCGGCGGTGAGGCGCGCGCGCAGGCCCTCCAGCGGACCGGTGGCCTCTACGTCGACCCGCCTGCCGTCGATCTCCGCCGACCCGGTGAGTACGGCGGCCAGCGCGTCGGCGGCCGCGATCGTACGGTCCTGGCGGGCGCGGGCCCGGCGGGCCTCGGCCGGATCGACCAGGACCCACTGGTCGCGCAGCCGGACCAGGGGGCGCTTCGCCTCGGCGAGGCGGTCGAGTTCGGCGCGGGTGAGATCGCCCTGGTCGCCGAGGGCGTGGCGCCAGCTGAAGGAGAGCAGGGCGCCGGGGGAGAGCAGCCCGGAGGGGAGGGAGCCGTCGGCGGCGCGGCCGGCGCGGCCGGTGCGGTCGGTGCCGGGGCCGCCCGTGCCGGGGCTGCCCGTGTCTTCGGCGGTACGGGCGCCGAGGACGGCCCGGGCGCTCAGGTCGCGCAGGAGCCCCCGCGGCCAGTGCACCTGGACCCCGTCGGCGGCCAGGGCGGCCGCGGCTTCGCCGAGCAGCTCCGTGACCTCCTCGTCGGCGAGCTCGACCGAGTCCGGGACGGCCGCGCCCAGCAGCGGGGCCAGTGGGGGCCACAGCCGGGCGGCGCGGCGCAGGGCGCGCAGGGCGTCCAGCCGGGCGCCGGGCGGGAAGGCGGCCGCGGCGGCTCCGGATCCGGCCCACACGTCGGCGGCGTCGGCGACGAGGGCCGCGTCGGCCAGGCTGTGCATCTGGAGGACGGCCCGGAAGGCGGCAGCGGACTCGGTGGGCGCATCGGGGGCCTGCTCCCCCTCGTGGTCGAGGGCACGGTCGAGCTCGATCCGCAGGGAGATCCGCACCCCGGCGTCATGGCAGGCGGCCACCTCGGAGGCCCAGCCGCGCAGTTCGGGGTGGAGGCGCGGCGGGCGGGCGGCGAAGGCGGGCCCGTCGGCGGCGGCCGGGGCGGCGGGGGAGCGGGGGAGGGTGTCGGCGACGGCGTCGAGGAAGGCCCGCAGCAGCGGCTCCGGCGCGGGCAGCCGGGGCGGCCCGTCGGCGTTCAGAGGTACGCAGTGGGCGGCGGGCGGCATGGTGGCGGCCAGCTCCCGGATCTCGTCGAGGTCGGCGGCCTCCAGCGGCCCGATCCGCCAGGCGTCGTGGCCGGCGGGGCTCAGGCCGGGAAGGAGCTGCCCGCGCGCGGCGAGGCGCAGGGCGAGCAGGGCGGCGGCGCCCCAGAACGCCGTGCCGGCGGCGACGGGGCCGGCGGCGTCGACGGGGCCGACGGTGGCATCGCTGGGATCGGCCTCGGCTGTGGCCGCGGCCGCCGCCTCGGCTGCGGCGGACCGGGCGCGGGTGAGTAGCGGCAGGGCTTCGTCCACGGACAGGACGAGTGCGACCACGGTGGCCCGACGCAGGTCCGGGGTGATGACCGTGAGCTCCTCGAAACTGCCGGTGCCGGTGCCGGTGCCGGTGCCGGTGCCGGTGCCGGTGTGGGTGCCGGTGGTCCCGGTGTCGGCTCTGTGGGCGGCGCGGGGGTCGGCGCCGCCGGCCGTGCCGTCGGCCGGCCACAGGGCGATGCGGCCGCTGCGGGCCGGCTCGGCGGGAAGAAAGACAGCGGAGTGGTGGATGAGGCCGGAGATCTCGGAGAGCACGCATTCCTCAAACTTGACTACCGGGTACGGGGCGGCCGAGAGTACCCCACCGAGGGCGCCCCGCGACGGGGGCGGGGCCGTGACCCGGGTCACTTCGAAGCCCGTTCGGGTGTCGGGGAACGCGTGGTCGCAGCGGCACGTTGAGTGGGGTAGTGGTCGACGGCAGAAGGAGGTGTCCGCAGATGTCCACGAGCGGAAAGGTCGCGGTTGCCGGAGTCGTGGCAGCCATCGTGTTGTTCTGGACGGTTGGGTTCTGGGCGGGGCTGCTTGTCCTGATCGGCGTGCCGACCGCTGCCTACTTCCTGCTGGACTCCTCCCAGCGGCGTCGCCTGCGGGGTATGTCCAGGAAGCAGATCGGCCGCTGACGGCCGCGCCGACGGTGGACATTGCGAGGGACGTGCCGAGAGCGAGGGCCGTGCCGAGGGCTGGGCGGATCGCGAGGGCTGCGCAGACGTAGGGCCTTTCCGGGCTCCGGCTCCGATGCGGAGCCCGGCAGGCATGGTCGCGGGACGGGGGTGCCGAGAGCGGCCGCTCAGTGGCGGGGGCGCCCGAACGGCGTGGCCCGGCGGAGCCGGCGGGTCAGGCGGCGCCGCTCACGACCGCTGGGACGAGCTCCGGCTCCAGCAGCATCTGGGACGCGTGGTCCACCAGGTGGCGGAGCACGCGCATGTAGGTCCCGTCGCCGCCCAGTTCGTCCAGAATGCGGTACCCCTCGGCGCGGAACGCGTCGATCTCCGCGCGGTACCGGTCGAGGGCGGCGGGCGTCCGCAGCAGGCCCGCGAGCTCCGACCTGGCCTGATGCGAGCGTCCTGCGGCGTCGCACAGGCCCAGGATGCGCTCCCTCGACACGGGCGAGGCGTCCTCGATGACGGAGGCGAGGAGATAGGTCACCGTGCCGTTGAGCAGATCCTCGTCGCGGCCGGAGAGGATGTCCTCCTGGTCGTTGAAGATCTGCCAGAGGATGCCGAAAACATAGCCGAATTCTCGCCACAGCTCTATCTTCTCGGCCGTTGTGCCCGAGAATATCGCGGCCATTGCGGTGATCATTCCGAACGGTGCGCCGGATTTGCCGCGATACGTCTCGACGACCGATTTCCTGGATGCGCTGCCGATGTCCCCGCGCATGTCGTCGATCTGGCCGTCGACGCCTATGATCCAGCCGTTCAGAATCTCGGTTATCAGCGCACTGCGCGCCGACTCCGGGAGATCCTGCTCCAGGAGGATCTGAATGGGGAGCGCGTTTCCTGTGATGACGGATGCGAGCAGTGCTTCGTTCTCCGTGAGCTCGCCCGAGATGGATGCGCCGTTGGCGTCCGCCAGGTCGTCGAGATAGCAGGCCGAGGTCCACCACAGCAGGTGCACGGCGGACAGCGGGATCGCCGGCTTGGGATTCCCGGTCTCTATCGCATGGGTGAGCAGCGGCAGCACCGAGAGGGGATGTCTCAGTTTGCGGTGCTCCAAGAGCTTGGCCACCGAGTTCCTGGTCGTGCTCGCCAGCGGGCCGAGTCGCTCCAGCGCGGTTTCGATCTCCGCGTCGATGTCCTGCGAGACTTCCCGGTGCAGGTCCAGGTAGGACATGGAATTCAAGAATGGCCTCCGTCGTGGAATGGCCGCCGGTGCGCGGTGCGCATCCTTTGAGCCGAGTGACTGGCCGATTCGATCATTCCGGAGGAAAGGGATCCAGAGCGATTTTCAGCCTCATTGGCCGGTTCTTTTCGGTCATGGAGGGCTGGAACGATCGATGCCCGAAAATCGGAGATCGTTGTACCGCTCAGGGGTAATCGTGCAGCGAGTCCGCCACCCGCTCCGGGCCCTGCCGTCGGCCCGTTGGCCCGAACTCGTCCGTGTGAGGCTCCAGGTCCGGGATCGGCGGGCCGCCGGTCGCCGGGACCGATGGCCCGCTGCCGACGGCGTCGGGGCCCTCCGCCCGGGTGCCCGCGCCCCGTGTTCATGACGGGCGGACCGCGATGCGGTCGAGATCCTTCAGCAGGTCGGGCAGGTTCGGATCTCCGTCCTGGGGGACCGTGAGCACCTCGCCGGGCTCCTCGTCCAGCAGGACGAAGGCCGCCTCGCCGGTACGGGCCACCAGGGACCACCCGGGGCCGTCGACCCGCAGTGTCCGGGCTCCCTCGCCGGCGAACGAGGACCGTATCCGGCCGGGCGGCGGCGCGGTCTTGGTGTACCCCACCGCCTCCTCCAGCGCCCGCGCGAGTCCGGGGTGTGCGGCGGCAGCCGCCCCGCCGTCCGTGGCCACGCGCTCGCGCCAGTCGGCCCACTCCCGCGCGATCTGGTCCGCGCCCATGCGCCGCTGCACCGGACCCCAGGCCTCGGCCGACGGCGGCGCCAGCGGCACCCGCCCCGTGCCGTCCGCGCCCTGCTCCGGATCGTGGGGTTCCGGGATCCCCGACGCCGCCACCGACAGCTCCAGCGGCCAGCCCGCCAGCGAGACCACGATCGTCCGCTCGTCCGGGGACAGGTCGTATTCCATGCCGCAGTCCCAGGAGGCGATGGCCGTCGCGACGAGCGAGACGTCGTCCACGACGACCGTCCAGCGCGCGCCCTCCTCGTCCTGGCCGAGCACCAGCCCGTACCCGTCCCCGCCCGGCGCCACTCCCAGCAGGGAGCAGGCCTCCGGGAAGTCGTCGCCCAGGATGCTGGGGAACTGTGCCGGGGTCAGCAGCACCGCGGTCAGCACATACAGCGAGCCGCCACCCTCGTCGTCGGACACCTGGCCTCCTGGTAGCTCTCTCGTCGGCGCACCTTAACCAGCGGGTAACCCGCGCGTCGAGAGCTTGCGGGCCACGATTTCCAAGGCTGCTACCTGCACGTAGAGTTGGGGACCCGCCACAGAAAGGGACACCCGGTGCAGCGTTACGACCGGCTGAGGGAGATCCTCCGTCTCGACCCCGACAAGGATTTCCTCGCCATCTACCGGCTCACCGCCGCCTACGAGTTCCCCTGGGACTTCGCCCGCGCCCTGGAACTCGCCCTGTTCCGGACATATGCCGTCCCGAGCATCGGTGGCCTGCTGGCCGAGACGGCCGAATTCACCGAGCGGACCCAGAAGCGCTACGACGACACCGCGCTGCTCCTGGACGCGGTCGTCGAGCACGGCTTCGAGAGCGACACCGCACGCACCGCGATCCGCCGTGTCAACCAGATGCACCGAAGCTACGACATCTCGAACGAGGACATGCGCTATGTCCTGTGCACTTTCGTGGTGATTCCGGCGCGCTGGCTGGACGCATACGGCTGGCGTCCGCTGACCCACCACGAGCGACGGGCTTGCGCGAACTACTACGCCACTCTCGGCCGCCATCTGGGCATCACGGACATCCCGGGCTCCTACGAGGAGTTCGAAGCCACGCTGGAGGCCTACGAAGAGGACCATTTCGCCTGGGACGAAGGCGCCCGCAAGGTCGCCGACTCCACCCTCGACCTCATGGCCTCCTGGTACCCGGCGCCGCTCGCCCCCGCCGTGCGGCGCGCGAGCCTCGCCCTCCTCGACGAGTCGCTGCTGGGCGCCTTCCGGTTCGAGTCCCCGCGCCCCCGGGTCCGGCGGCTGGTCCAGGGTGCCCTGTGGCTGCGCGGCCGTGCGGTGCGGCTGCTGCCCCCGCGCCGGGACCCGCACTTCGCCCGCCAGAACCCCGAGATCAAGGGCTACCCGGACGGCTATGACGTGGGTGAGCTCGGCACGTTCCCCGTGCCCGGCTCGGGCGGCTGCCCCGTGCCGCATCCCCGCCGGCCCGCCGGAGCCGAGGCCCAGCCTCCGGCCTGATCCCGGGCACCTCCGCGGATCCCGGGCGCGTGGCCGACGTACGGGCGTATGTCACGCGTGGCGGACGGCCAGCACCAGGAAACGGTCGTCCTCGTCGGCGTACGAGGTCATGTCCCAGCCCGAACCGGTCAGCAGCGGGCCGAGGTTGTGCTCGGCCCGCATGTCCTTGGGGGTCAGCTCGCGGCCGTGGCGCGCGGCCAGGGCCACTCGCCCGATCGGGTGGAAAAGTGCGAGCCGGCCGCCGGGGCGGACCACCCGGGCGAGCTCGCTCAGGTTCGCCCCCGGGTCGGGCAGGTGGGCGATGAGTCCGGCGGCGAACACCCCGTCGAGCGCCGCATCGCGCAGCGGCAGCCGGGCCACGTCGGCGAGCAGCAGGGCGCCCTCGGCGTCCCGCCCGGCCCGCCGCGCGGCGGCCAGCATCTGCGGGGTGAGGTCAGCGCCGAGCACGATCCCGGCGGGTCCGACGGCGGCCCGCAGCGCGGTCATGGCCCGCCCGGTGCCGCAGCCCGCGTCGAGCACACGGTCCCCGGGCCGCAGTCCGAACTCGGCCACGGCGGTGGCGAAGGCGGGCCCGTCCCCGGGGAACTTGCGGTCCCAGTCGGCCGCGCGCGCCCCGAAGAACTCCTGCACGTGTGTGTGGTCTTCGCTCATGCGCCCATGATCCCCCACGGGCGCCCGCACGCGTGCCTGCGGACGGTGCGCAAGCTGGTACGTGGTGTGATCGGAGTTGAACGTAGCTCTGTCATATTCCAGCAGTTCCAGCTGGTTTCGAAATGCGCCCCCTGTTCGCGCCCTCACCCGGACTAGCGTCCCGTGGCCATGGGACACCTGGGACATCTGGACCATGCCGCCTATGGGTGGCTGACACCCGCGCTGTCATATGTGATGGCATCGATCGGCGCCGCCCTCGGGCTGCGCTGCACCGTCCGTGCGCTCGCCACGACCGGAGCCTCCCGCCGCAACTGGCTCCTCACCGCGGCCTCGGCCATCGGCACCGGCATCTGGACCATGCACTTCGTCGCGATGCTCGGCTTCGAGGCCACGGGCACCGAGATCCACTACAACGTGCCGCTCACGATCCTCAGCCTGCTCGTCGCCATGCTGGTCGTCGGCGCCGGGGTCTTCGCCGTCGGATACGGCAATGACCGCAACCGGTCCCTCGTACTGGGCGGCCTCACCACCGGGCTCGGCGTCGCCAGCATGCACTACCTGGGCATGGCGGCCCTCCGGCTGCACGGCGAGGTCTCGTACGACCCGCTCACCGTCGGCCTCTCCGTCGCCATCGCCGTGTTCGCGGCGACCGCCGCGCTGTGGGCCGCGCTCAACATCAAGTCGCCGGTTGCGGTCGCCGTCGCCTCCCTCGTCATGGGCGCCGCCGTCAGCAGCATGCACTACACGGGGATGATGGCCGTCGCCGTGAGGGTCAGCCCCTCGGACGCGGTCCTGCCCGGTGCCACGGCCATGCAGTTCATCTTCCCGCTCGCCGTGGGGCTGGGCTCGTACCTGTTCATCACCGCCGCCTTCGTCGCGCTCTCCCCCACCGTCGGCGAGCGCGGCGCCGGCGCTGCCGCCCGTCACCCGGGGGAGGCCACGGTGAGCGCCCACTGACCGCCCACCGACCCCGCCCGCTGACCGCCCAGCGACCTGCCTACTGATCGCCCACCGACCGGCCCACTGATCGCCCACCGACCGGCGCGGACCCGCGGCACCGCACCGCCGCGACCCCCACGCAGCGTCCCGCGTCCCCGCACCTGAGCGTCCCCACCTCCACTGCACCGCACCCCCACCGCACCCCACCGCACCCGTACGCACCGCCCCGGAACGAGGAGCCCATGCGAACACCCCGCAGAAAACCGGAAGCAGCGGCGCAGCGGCTGCCCGCGCCCCCGGCACGCGGCCGCCGGGCCCACGCCGGGCCGCCGGCCGAGGAACCGGCGGAGCTGCGGACCCATCAGCCTCACCAGGCCCACCAGCCGCACCCGGCCGCCGTACGCGAGAGCAGGCCCCGCATGCGGTTGCGGCTGCGCCCCGCAACCGTCCGCGCGAAGATCGTCTCGCTGCTGATGGTCCCGGTCGTCTCGCTGCTCGCCCTCTGGGCCTTCGCCACCGTCAACACCGCCCAGGACATGGCCCGCCTGGGCCGAGCCCACCGGGTCGACACCGAGATACGCACCCCCGTCGCCGCCGCGGTCACCGAGCTCCAGGCCGAACGGCGCGCCGCCGTACGCCTCCTCGCCGACCCCGCCGCCGATCAGGGAGCCCTGGAACAGCAGACCCTCCGCACCGACGCCGCCGTCCAGCGGCTGCGGCTCGGCGACCGCCACACCGTCGCCGACTCCGGCGACTACCGCTCCGACATCGTCGTCCGGCTGGAGGCCTTCGTCGCCGCCGCCGAAAACCTGGACTCGTCCCGCAAGGACATCACCGACCGCCGCGCATCCCCCGAGGCGGCCTACGCGATCTACACCCGCGTGGTCGACTCCGCCTTCGCCGTCAGCGGCGCCCTGACCGGCGGGGACAAGGCCGAACTCGGTCCCGACGCCCGGGTCCTGCTCGAATTCGGCCGCGCCGCGGAGCTGCTGTCCCGGGAGGACGCGTTGCTCGCCGTCCCGGGCCCGCGTACCGCCGAAACGCTTCGGCAGCTGACCGGCGCGATCGAGTCCCGCCGCGCGCTCACCGATTCCGCGGCCGGCGACCTTCCCGCCGACCAGCAGGCCGCCTGGCAGTCCGCCGCCAAGAGCGCCGCCTACGCCGACCTCACCTCCGCCGAGGACCGGGCGCTGGCCGCCGGCACCGCCAAGGAGAGCCGCGGGGCGCCCGCCGGCTGGGAGGCCGCCCACAACGGCATCGCCTCGGCGATGCGGGAGATCGAGACGGCCGCGCAGGACGCTGCCGCCGACCGGGCCGACCCCTTCACCGAGGGTGCGCTCAGCCCGGCGGGTGCCGCCGTACTGCTGGGCCTGATGGCCGTCGCCGCCTCCCTCGTCATCTCGGTCCGCATCGGCCGGGTCCTGGTCGTCGAACTCGTCTCGCTGCGCAACACCGCCCTGGAGATCGCCCACCGCAAACTGCCGCAGGCGATGGAACGGCTGCGTGCCGGCCAGGAGATCGACGTCGCCGCCGAGACCCCGCCCGGGCCGCCGGCCGACGACGAGATCACCCAGGTCGGCGAGGCGCTCGGCACCGTCCACCGGGCCGCGCTCAGCGCCGCCGTCGAGCGGGCGGAGCTCGCGAGCGGCGTCTCCGGCGTCTTCGTCAACCTCGCCCGCCGCAGTCAGGTCCTCGTGCACAAGCAGCTCACCCTGCTCGACTCGATGGAGCGGCGCGCCGACGACCCGAACGAGCTCGGCGACCTCTTCCGCCTCGACCACCTCACCACCCGGATGCGCCGCCACGCGGAAAGCCTGATCATCCTGTCGGGCGCCACCCCGGGCCGGGCCTGGCGGATGCCGGTCCCGCTCACGAACGTCGTGCGGGCCGCCGTCTCCGAGATCGAGGACTACCCGCGGATCGAGGTCCGGCAGCTCGCCGAGGCCGCCGTGGTCGGGGGCGCCGTCGCCGACCTCACCCACCTGCTCGCCGAACTCATCGAGAACGCGGCCCAGTTCTCCCCGCCGCACACCAAGGTCCGGGTCAGCGGTGAACCCGTCGGCGCCGGCTACGTCCTGGAGGTCGAGGACCGCGGTCTCGGCATGGGCCCCGACACCCTGAACGTCGCGAACCGGCGCATCGAGCAGTCCGAGTCCCTCGACCTCTTCGACAGCGACCGGCTCGGGCTCTTCGTGGTGAGCCGCCTCTCGGCCCGCCACGGAGTGAAGGTGCACCTGCGCACCTCGCCCTACGGCGGCACCACCGCGGTGGTGCTCCTGCCGAACTCCATGCTCCAGGGCGCGATCACGTCCGGCGCCGCCACCCCGGCCCCCGCCGCCAGCGGGGCCCACGAAGCGGACCGGGTAGCCTCCCGCCCGCAGCCGCAGCCGCAGCCACCGGTTTCGGCTCCGGCCGTGTCCTCGGTGCCGAGGGCCGTCAGGAGGGCCGAGCAGCCCACCGGCATGACCGTCGTACGGGAGGACGCGCCGGGTGTCCCGGGTCAGGGCGCGAGTCCTGCCACCGGTCCTGGCTCCGGCCCCGGCTCTGCCACTGGCCCCGGGCCCGGCCCCGGCCCCGGCCCTGCCCCCGAGCCGAAGCCGGGCCAGGGGCCGAAGCCGGAGTCGACCCCGCAGTCGCCCCCGGCCGTGCCGCCGGCCCAGGCTCCCGGACGCGAGCAGCCGCACCCGGCCCCGGTGGCGTCGCTGCGGCCGCGTGGCCCCGGCGGCGCGGGAACCCGTACCCAGCCGGCCGCTGCGTCCCCGGCCTCGGTGACGGAACTGCCGCGCCGGGTGCGCCAGGCCAGCCTCGTCCCCCAGCTCCGGGAGGCCCCCGCCCCCAAGCCCCCGGCCGGTTCCCGCCTCCCCGAGGAGCCGCCGGGCCGCAGCCCGGAGCAGGCCCGGGACCGGATGGCTGCCTACCGGGCCGGCTGGGTCCGCGGCGCCCAGGAGAACTCCCCCCACGCAGGCAGCGAAGGAGAAGTGTGATGATCGAACACCAAAGAGTCGGCCTCGACGGCGGCCGCAGGTCCGGCGAACTGGACTGGCTGCTCGACGACCTGGTGCACCGGGTCCGCGAGGTCCGGCACGCCGTGGTCCTCTCCAACGACGGCTTGGCGGTCGGCGCCTCCAGCGCGCTCAGCCGGGAGGACGCCGAGCACCTGGCGGCGGTGGCATCCGGCTTCCACAGCCTGGCCAAGGGCGCGGGCCGACACTTCCACGCCGGGGGCGTGCGCCAGACGATGGTCGAGATGGACGAGGGCTGCCTCATCGTCGCGGCCGCGGGCGACGGCTCCTGCCTGGCCGTGCTCAGCGCCGCCAGCGCCGACATCGGCCTGATCGCCTACGAGATGGCGCGGCTGGTGAAGCGGGTCGGCGAGCACCTCTACACGCCGCCCCGGTTCGCGGCGCGCCCGCCGGCCGCCGGCTGAGGGCGGCGGTCCGGCACATGGATGGCCAGTGGTACGACGCCGAAGCGGGCCCGCTCGTCCGTCCGTACGCCATGACCGGCGGGCGGACGAAGCCGGGACCCCACGGGGTCCGCTTCGACCTGATCGCGCTGGTCGCGGTCGACCCGGCGGGCACGGACGAGACGGCCGAGTCCCTGCTGGGCCCCGAACACCGGGCGCTGCTGGGACTCTGCCGGTCCGAGACCCAGTCGGTGGCCGAACTCTCCGCGGACGCCGACCTGCCCGTGGGGGTGGTGCGGGTGCTCCTCGGGGACCTGCTGGAGGGCGGACACGTCAAGGTCAGCCGGCCCGTGCCGCCCGCACAACTGCCGGACGAGCGGATTCTGCGTGAAGTCATCGAGGGATTGCGAGCGCTTTGATGGGACAGCATGACGACCGGCCTGTGGGATCGGCTCCGGACGCGGATCCCGGTCCGGGGGAGGACCCCGAACTGGCCGCGCTCGCACTGAAGATCCTGGTGGCGGGCGGCTTCGGGGTGGGCAAGACCACGCTGGTGGGCGCGGTGAGCGAGATCCGTCCGCTGCGGACGGAGGAAGTGCTGAGCGAGGCGGGCGAACTGGTCGACGACACGGGCGGCGTGGACCAGAAGACGACCACCACGGTGGCCATGGACTTCGGCCGGATCACCATTCGCTCGGGGTTGTCCCTGTACCTCTTCGGCACCCCGGGACAGGACCGTTTCTGGTTCCTGTGGGACGAGCTGTCGCAGGGAGCGCTGGGCGCGGTCGTCCTCGCCGACACGCGGCGGCTGGAGGACTGCTTTCCCGCGGTGGACTACTTCGAGCACCGGCGCATCCCCTTCGTGGTCGCGGTCAACTGCTTCACGGACGCGCGGCGGTACGGGGCGCACGACGTGTCGAGGGCACTGGACCTGGAGCAGGGGACCCCGGTGGTGCTGTGTGACGCGCGGGACCGGGATTCGGGGAAGGAAGTGCTGATCAGACTGGTCGAGTACGCCGGGCGGGTGCACACGGCCCGGCTGCTGGACTTGGTGGAGCCGCAGGCCGATTCCGTGTGAACCGGCCCGGCGGCCCGGCCGGTGAGCGGGTGGGGTCGGTCAGTCCGCGATGCCGGCGTGCGCGATGACCTTGTCGATCGGGACCCTGACGAGGAGTTCGGTCGGGACGGCGTTGCGGCGGCCGAAGGATTCGCCGCGCTCCTGGCCCATGTAGCGGCTGCCGATCCGGGTCGCCCAGGTGAGCATGGCCTCGGCGTCGTCGTCGTACCCGCTGATCTCGGCGCGGCCCTGGAGGACCACGAAGGAGAACGGGGGCCGGTCGTCGTCCACGCAGAGGGCGACCCGGCCGTCGCGCACGAGGTTGCGCCCCTTGACGGTGTCCTTTCCGGTATTGAAAACGAAGGAGTCGCCGTCGAGCACGAACCAGATGGGAGCGATGTGCGGGCTCCCGTCCTCGGAGACGGTGGACAGCTTTCCGGTGCGGGTGGAGTGGGAGACGAATGCCCGCCATTCCTCTTGAGTCATCTTCTTCGCCATGGGGACATCCTCCTTGCCCGAAAGGCACTGGTGGGGAAGGCTTGCGGCACGAGTACGAGGGGTGGGGCGCGGCCATCCGGCCGGCGTCGACGGGGAGGGGCTGGGAATGGCACTGGACAAGCAACTGGACTGGCTGCTGGACGACCTGACGCGCAGGGTCCAGCAGGTGCGGCACGCGGTGGTGCTGTCCAACGACGGCCTGGTCACGGGGGCGAGCGCGGGGCTGGCGCGGGAGGACGCGGAGCACCTGGCGGCCGTCGCGGCCGGCCTGCAGAGCCTTGCGAAGGGGTCCGGCCGGCACTTCCGGGCCGGTGAGGTGCGCCAGACGATGGTCGAGTACGACGAGGGAGTGCTCTTCGTGATGGCGGCCGGCGCGGGGAGCAGCCTGTGCGTGCTGAGCGCCGCCGAGGCGGACATCGGCCAGGTCGCCTACGAGATGACGCTGCTGGTCAACCGGGTGGGCGAGCACCTGGGAGTCGCGGAGCGACGCATCACCGGAGGCTGACCCGGGCCCGGCCGGGTCGGGGCGGGTCGGGCCGTGTCGGGGGCTGCCGGGGAGTTGTCCACAGGCCTCGCGGCATGTCGTTGCAGGGAGTTACGGTCTTCACACAGAGTAATCACCGCTTTGTGGGGGATGACCGTGATGATGCAGATGGGGACCGCGGTGCGCGGCGAAGTGGCCGACGGCGCTGCGGAGGTACTGATGGGCGGCGGCCAGGCCGCCGGTGAACTGGGGCTGAGCCGCAGCGAGTTCGCCAGGGCCGTCCAGCTGGGGATCGTACGGGCGGGGCCGCGGACGCTCGGGGGCGCCGCGCGCTACGCGCGCGCCGAGCTGGACCGGGTCAGGTCGGCTGCGGGACCTCCGGACGCGCTGCGCGAGCAGGTCGAGACCGTGGCCGGGGCGGAGGCCGCGGCCGGGGTGGTGGGGGTCGGCCCGAGCCGGTTCACGCGGCTCGCGCGCTGCGGGCACGTGACCCCGGTCGGCTACCGGATCAACCGGTACCGCGCCGCGGTGTGGCTCTACCTGTCCGTGGAGCTACGGAGCTTCGCCTCGCGGGAGCCGGGAATGCTCCGCGGGATCGCGCCGTCGGCCGACAGGGAACTGATGGCGGCCAAGGCCGATCTGCGCCCGCGCAAGTGGCGCGGGCGGCATGTCGGGCTGCTGCTGAGACGAGCCGCCGACCCCTGGGAGCGTGCCGCCGTGCTGGCCTCCGTACTCCCCGAGGACGAGCTGCGGCAGGCCGTGCCCGACCCGGCGGAGCGGATCGTCCTTGCGGCCCTCGCCCCGCCCCCGCCCTACGGGCACCCGCAGGTTCCGGCGGCCGCGGCGGTGGCGCTGGGGCTGCTGACGGCCGGGCCGCCGGACGAGATCCACTGGTACCGCACCAGCCTGGACTTCGCCCTGACGGGAGCGCGGGGTCAGTCGAAGTCGACGGGGGAGAGGGGGCCGACGTAGACCCAGGCCCCGGCCTCGCGGGAGAAGCTGCTGTGCTCGTGCAGCGAGCCGGTGTGCCCGCCCTCGCGGTAGTGGGCGCGGAACTCCACCGAGCCCTCCGTCTCGAACATCCCGCCGCGCTCGGTGGCGAGGATCTCCAGCCGCTCCCAGCGCTGCTCGGGATCCAGGTCGAGGCGGTCCGGACGGGTGGTGGGATGCCAGGAACGCAGCAGGTAGGCGGTGTCGCCGACGGCGAAAGCGCTGAACCGGGAGCGCATCAGCCGCTCGGCGGTGGGCGCCGCCCCGGCTCCGGAGTGGAAGCGGCCGCAGCACTCCGGGTAGGTGGCGGGCAGCCCGCAGGGGCAGGGCAGGGCGGGGGTGGGCATGGGTGTGCTCAGTTCTCCGGGGCGGATTCGGACTGCTGGGCCGGCCCGGACGCCCCGGCAGGCTTGGCGGAGTACGGACGGAAGAGGCCCTCCTGGACCACGGACACCAGCAGCTTGCCCTCCACGTCGTAGATGCGGCCCCGGGCCAGGCCCCGGCCGCCGTGCGCGATGGGCGACTCCTGGTCGTACAGGAACCACTCGTCCGCCCGGAAGGGCCGGTGGAACCACATGGCGTGGTCCAGCGAGGCCATGTCGAAACCGCGCATGCCCCACAGGGGTTCGACGGGGATGCGCACGGCGTCGAGGAGGGTCATGTCACTTGCGTAGGTGAGGGCGCAGGTGTGGACGAGCGGGTCGTCGCCCAGCGGGCCGACCGCGCGCATCCACACCGCGCTGCGGGGATCGGATCCCTTGAGCTCCTCGGGGGTCCAGCGGAGCCGGTTCACGTACCGGATGTCGAAGGGCTGGCGGCGGGCCATCCGCTCCAGCGCCTCCGGCAGCGCCCCGAGGTGCTCGCGGATCTCGTCCGCCACCTTGGGGAGCGTGTCCGGGTGAGGGACGTGGTGAGGAGGCAGCTGGTGCTCGATGCCGCCCTCCTCCGGATGATGGAAGGAGGCGGTGAGATTGAAGATCGTCTTGCCCTGCTGGACCGCGGTGACGCGGCGCGTGGTGAAGGACCGCCCGTCGCGCACCCGCTCCACCTGGTACACGATCGGCACCCCGGGGATGCCGGGGCGCAGGAAGTACGCGTGCAGCGAGTGGACCGGGCGGTCGCTCTCGATGGTGCGCCCCGCAGCCACCAGCGCCTGGCCGGCGACCTGGCCGCCGAAGACGCGCTGGAGGGACTCCTGCGGGCTCGCGCCGCGGAAGATGTTGACCTCGATCTGCTCCAGATCGAGCAGATCGACCAGTCTCTCGGCGGGGTTCGTCATCAGAGGATCTCCACTGTCGGGCAGGGCGGGGCGGGCGGGTGCGGCGGAGTGTGGCAGGCGGTCAGAGCGCTCCGAGCTCGCCGACCGACGTGACCCGGATGACCGCCCGGCCCTCCTCGTCGGAGGCGGCCAGGTCGACCTCGGCGCTGATGCCCCAGCCATGGTCGCCGTTCGGGTCGGCGAAGGTCTGCCGGACGCGCCACAGGCCGTGCGCCGGGTCCTCCTCGATCTGCAGCAGCTTGGGGCCGCGCGCGTCGGGGCCGGTGCCCAGGTCGTCGTACTCGTCCCAGTACCCGTCCAGGGCCTCGCCCCAGGCGTCCGCGTCCCATCCGGACTCGGAGTCCAGCTCGCCCAGCACGTTGACGTGGTCGAGGGCGGCCAGCTCCACCCGGCGGAACATGGCGTTGCGGACCAGGACACGGAAGGCGCGCGCGTTCGCGGTGACGGGCTTGACCTGATCGGCCTTCTCCTGGGCCTGCTCCGCCGTCTCCACCTCCGGGTTCGCCAGCTGCTCCCACTCGTCGAGCAGGCTGGAGTCGACCTGGCGGACCAGTTCGCCGAGCCAGGCGATCAGGTCCTGGAGGTCCTCGGACTTGAGGTCGTCGGGGATGGTGTGGTCCAGCGCCTTGAACGCGCTCGCCAGGTAGCGCAGCACGATGCCCTCGGTGCGGGCCAGCTCGTAGAAGGAGGTGAACTCGGTGAAGGTCATCGCGCGCTCATACATGTCGCGGATGATCGACTTCGGGGAGACCGGGTGGTCGCGCACCCACGGGTGGCTCTTGGCGTACACGTCGTAGGCGTGGAAGAGGAGCTCTTCGAGCGGCTTGGGATAGGTGACGTCCTGGAGCCGCTCCATCCGCTCCTCGTACTCGATCCCGTCGGCCTTCATCTGGCCGACCTGGATGCCGCGTTCCTTGTTCTGCTGGGCGGCGAGGATCTGGCGCGGGTCGTCCAGCGTGGACTCCACGACGGACACCATGTCCAGCGCGTAGGAGGGGGACTCCGGGTCCAGCAGGTCGAAGGAGGCCAGGGCGAAGGTGGACAGCGGCTGGTTGAGCGCGAAGTCCTGCTGGAGGTCCACGGTGAGCCGGATCGTGCGGCCCTCCGCGTCCGGGGTGTCGAGCTTCTCGACGACGCCGCCGTCCAGCAGCGAGCGGTAGATCGCGATGGCCCGGCGGATGTGCCGCAGCTGGGCCCTGCGGGGCTCGTGGTTGTCCTCCAGGAGGTGGCGCATCGCCTGGAAGGCGTCGCCCGGCCGGGCGATGACCGACAGCAGCATGATGTTGGTGACCTTGAAGCGCGAGGTCAGCGCCTCCGGGTCGGCGGCGATGAGCTTCTCGAAGGTGGTGTCCGACCAGGCGACGAAGCCTTCGGGTGCCTTCTTGCGCACCACCTTGCGGCGCTTCTTCGGGTCGTCGCCCGCCTTCGCGAGCGCCTTCTCGTTCTCGATGACGTGCTCGGGCGCCTGCGCGACCACATAGCCCGCGGTGTCGAAGCCGGCCCGGCCGGCGCGTCCCGCGATCTGGTGGAACTCGCGGGCGCGCAGGGTGCGGACCCGGTTGCCGTCGTACTTGGTGAGCGCCGTGAACAGCACCGTGCGGATCGGGACGTTGACGCCGACCCCGAGGGTGTCCGTACCGCAGATGACCTTCAGCAAGCCGGCCTGGGCCAGCTTCTCCACCAGGCGGCGGTACTTGGGCAGCATGCCGGCGTGGTGCACGCCGATGCCGTGACGGACGTAGCGGGAGAGGTTCTGGCCGAACTTGGTGGTGAAGCGGAAGTTGCCGATCAGCTCGGCGATCTTGTCCTTCTCCTCGCGCGTGCACATGTTGATGCTCATGAGCGACTGTGCCCGCTCGACCGCCTGGGCCTGGGTGAAGTGCACGATGTAGACCGGAGCCTGCCGGGTCTCCAGCAGCTCGGTGATCGTGTCGGTGATCGGCGTGGTGACGTACTCGTACGAGAGCGGGACCGGCCGGGTCGCGGAGCGGACCATCGAGGTGGGCCGGCCGGTGCGCCGGGTGAGGTCCTCCTCGAACCGCTTCATGTCGCCGAGGGTCGCCGACATCAGGATGAACTGCGCCTGCGGCAGTTCCAGCAACGGGATCTGCCAGGCCCAGCCGCGGTCCGGCTCGGCATAGAAGTGGAACTCGTCCATCACGACCTGGCCGATGTCGGCGTGCTTGCCGTCGCGCAGGGCGATGGAGGCCAGCACCTCGGCCGTGCAGCAGATCACCGGGGCGTCCGCGTTCACGGAGGCGTCGCCGGTCAGCATGCCGACGTTCTCGGTGCCGAAGAGCTTGCACAGGTCGAAGAACTTCTCCGACACCAGCGCCTTGATCGGGGCGGTGTAGAAGGTGACCTTGTCCTGGGCCAGTGCGGTGAAGTGGGCGCCTGCCGCGACCAGGCTCTTGCCGGAGCCGGTCGGCGTGGACAGGATCACGTTCGCCCCGGAGACGACCTCGATCAGCGCCTCCTCCTGAGCCGGGTACAGGGTGATGCCCTGGTCCTCGGCCCACGAGGAGAAAGCCTCGAAGAGGGCGTCGGGGTCGGCGTTCGGCGGGAGCTGATCAATGAGGGTCACACCCCCCATCTTGCCTGGCTTCCCCCCGGATCAGGGAACCGGCGGACGGAATGAAGATCACCGACGGTACGCTGTGCCGTCGATGCGGCCCGAACGAAACAGTCAACAGGGCCCGACCACACACCAGCGGGGCGGGGAACGACCATGATGGGTCCGGCGCACTCACTCTCCGGGGCAGCGGCCTGGCTGGGGGTGGGCGCGGCCACCGCGGCCGCCGGACACCCCATGCCCTGGCCCGTCCTCGTCGTCGGCGCGCTGATCTGCGCCGGGGCGGCCCTCGCCCCCGACCTCGATCACAAGTCGGCGACGATCTCGCGCGCCTTCGGCCCGCTCTCCAAGGGCCTGTGCGAGGTCGTCGACAAGATCTCCTACGCCGTCTACAAGGGCACCCGCTCCAAGAAGGACGCCCGCCGCACCGGCGGCCACCGCACGCTGACGCACACCTGGCTGTGGGCCGTCCTGATCGGCGGCGGCGCCTCCGTGCTCGCCGTCACCGCCGGCCGCTGGGGTGTCCTCGCCCTGCTCTTCGTCCACCTGGTGCTGGCGGTCGAAGGCCTGCTGTGGCGGGCCGCCCGGATGTCCAGCGACGTCCTGGTCTGGCTGCTCGGCGCGACCAGCGCGTGGATCCTGGCCGGCGTCCTCGACCAGCCCGGGAACGGCGCGAACTGGCTGTTCACCGGACCGGGCCAGGAGTACCTCTGGCTCGGCCTGCCGATCGTGCTCGGCGCTCTGGTCCACGACATCGGCGACGCGCTCACCGTCTCCGGCTGCCCGGTCCTGTGGCCGCTGCCGATCGCCGGCAAGCGCTGGTACCCGATCGGCCCGCCGAAGGCGCTGCGCTTCCGGGCCGGCAGCTGGGTGGAACTCAAGGTCCTCATGCCGGTCTTCATCCTGCTGGGCGGCTTCGGCGGGGCCTCCGCCCTCGGATTCCTCTGAAACACCGCCGGGCGGCGGGCGGGATCACCTCCCGCCCGCCGCCCGGCGCCCGCCCGGTCCGGCTCAGCCGTGCCAGGACCGCCACAGCGCCGCGTACGCACCGTCGGCCGCGACCAGCTCGTCGTGCGAGCCCAGTTCGCTGATCCGGCCGCCCTCGACCACCGCGATCACATCGGCGTCGTGCGCGGTGTGCAGCCGGTGCGCGATGGCGATGACCGTACGGCCGTCCAGCACCCGGGCCAGCGAGCGCTCCAAGTGCCGTGCCGCACGCGGGTCCAGCAGCGAGGTGGCCTCGTCGAGCACCAGCGTGTGCGGATCCGCCAGCACCAGCCGGGCCAGAGCGATCTGCTGAGCCTGCGCCGGGGTCAGCGCCGTGCCGCCCGAACCGACCTCGGTGTCCAGACCGGCCTCCATGGCCCGCGCCCAGCCGTCGGCGTCCACCGCGCCCAGGGCCGCCCACAGCTCGGCGTCCCCGGCGCCCGTCCGCGCGAGGCGGAGGTTGTCCCGCAGCGTGCCCACGAACACGTGGTGCTCCTGGTTGACCAGGGCCACGTGCTCGCGCACCCGCTCCGCCGGCATCCGTGACAGCCGCGCCCCGCCGAGGGTGACCTCGCCGGTCCGGGGCGCGTAGATGCCCGCGAGCAGCCGTCCCAGGGTGGACTTGCCCGCACCCGAAGGCCCGACCAGTGCCATCCGGGTGCCCGGCGGCACGGACATCGACACCTGGTGCAGGACGTCGACGCCCTCCCGGTAGCCGAAGTGGACCTCCTGCGCCCGCACGTCCCGGCCCTCCGGCGCCACCTTCGCGTCCCCCGCGTCCGGTTCGATCTCCCGCACGCCCACCAGCCGGCCGAGCGAGACCTGGGCGACCTGCAGCTCGTCGTACCAGCGCAGGATCAGACCGATCGGATCGACCAGCATCTGCGCCAGCAGCGCGCCCGTGGTCAGCTGCCCGACCGACATCCAGCCCTGCAGTACGCAGTAGCCGCCGATCAGCAACACCGAGCCGAGGATCGTCACGAAGGTCACGTTGATGACGGGGAAGAGGACCGTCCGCAGGAAGAGGGTGTACCGCTCCCACGCGACCCACTGCGAGATCCGGCGCTCCGACAGCGCGATCCGCTCCGGCCCGAGGCGGTGCGCCTCGACCGTGCGGCCCGCGTCCACCGTCTCGGTGAGCACGGCGGAGACCGCCGCGTAGCCGGCCGCCTCCGATCGGTACGCGGACGGCGCCCGCCGGAAGTACCAGCGGCAGCCGATCACCAGCACCGGCAGCGCCACCAGCGCGGCCAGCGCCAGCGGCGGCGCGGTCACCGCGAGCGCCCCGAACAGCAGCCCCGCCCACACCACGCCGATGGCCAGCTGCGGCACGGCCTCGCGCATCGCGTTCGCCAGCCGGTCGATGTCGGTGGTGATCCGCGACAGCAGGTCACCGGTACCGGCCCGCTCCAGCACGCCCGGCGGCAGACCCACCGACCGCACCAGGAAGTCCTCGCGCAGATCGGCCAGCATCTCCTCGCCCAGCATCGCCCCGCGCAGCCGGACCAGCCGGACGAAGAACGTCTGGACCGCCAGCGCCAGCGCGAACAGCAGCGCCACCCGCCCCAGATGCAGCTCGCGCGCCCCCGCCGAGAGATCGTCCACGACCCGGCCCAGCAGGTACGGGCCGACCATGGAGGCGATCACCGCGGCCGCGTTGACGCTCACCAGCACCACGAAGGCCCGCCGGTGGCGCCGGAACAGGCCGCGCACATAGCCCCGTACGGTCGCCGACGTGCCCACGGGCAGGGTCGCGGCCGATTCGGGGGCCGCCGGGTCGTACTCCGGCGGCGCCACGCCGATCATGCGGATTCCTCGATCTCTGTGAGTGCTTCTTCCAGCTCTGTCAGTTCCAGCCCGCCGAGCCGCTGCTCCTCCTCGGTCTCGCGGGTGACGACCGCCCGGTAGCGCGGCTCGCCCTGCAGGAGCTCGCGGTGGGTACCGGCCGCGACCGCCGTGCCCCCGTCGATGAGCACCACCCGGTCCGCGCGGTCCAGCAGCAGCGGCGAGGACGCCAGTACCACCGTGGTCCGCCCGGCGCGCAGGGCCGCGATCCCGTCCGCGATCCGCGCCTCGGTGTGCGAGTCGACCGCCGAGCTCGGCTCGTCGAGCACCAGCACCTCCGGGTCGGTGACCAGGGACCGCGCCAGTGCGAGACGCTGGCGCTGGCCTCCCGACAGGGAGCGGCCACGCTCGGTGATCCGCGCGTCCATCGGGTCCAGGGCGCCGTCCGGTGCCGACTGCAGCAGCGCGTCCAGAACGTCCGCGCACTGGGCCGCGTCCAGGGCGGCGCCGGCCGGGGTCGCTCCGGAGGACGGTACGTCGAACAGCTCCCGCAGCGTCCCGGACAGCAGCACCGGATCCTTGTCCTGTACGAGGACCAGGGTGCGCGCGGTGTCCAGTTCGAGCTCGTCCAGCGCGACCCCGCCGAGGAGAACGGACGGCGTCGCGTCGACCGCAGCGTCCGCTGCGTCCTCCCTCTCCCCGTCCCCGTCCTCGTCGGCGGGCTCCTGGTTCCCGTCCATGGGGTGGCCGCCCAGGCGTTCGGCGAGCCGTCCCGCCAGGTCCGGGTCCCCGCACACGACGGCGGTGAACCGGCCCGCGGGGGCCAGCAGCCCGGTCTGCGGGTCGTACAGGTCCCCGCCCGCGGCCGGCGCCTTCACCGGATCGGTGCGCGCGGGACGCTCGGCGGCGTCCGTCCGGGTCAGCGACAGCACCCGGGCGGCCCGCTTGGCGGAGGGACGCGAGAAGGAGTACGCCATGGCGATCTCCTCGAAGTGCCGCAGGGGATAGAGCAGCGTGGCCACCGCGCTGAACGCGGCGACGAGCTCACCCACCTCGATGCGCCCGTTCGAGACGAGCGTCGCCCCGTACCAGACCACCGTGATCATCAGCGCGCCCGGGAGCACCACCTGGATCGCGGCGATCAGCGCCCACATCCGGGCACTGCGCACGGCGGCCTTGCGGACCTCCTGCGAGGCCTCGCGGTAGCGGCCGAGGAACAGCTCCTCGCCGCCGATGCCGCGCAGCACGCGCAGACCCGCGACGGTGTCGGAGGCCAGCTCGGTCGCCTTGCCCGCCTTCTCCCGCTGGACGTCGGCGCGTTGGGTGGCGCGCGGCAGCAGCGGCAGTGAGGCCAGGGCGATCAGCGGCACGCCGACGGCCACGACCACACCGAGCTCGGGAGCGAAGAACAGCAGGCCGACGCAGACGAGGACGACGGAGAAGACGGCCGCGAGGAAGCGTGAGACCGCCTCGACGAACCATCCGATCTTCTCGACGTCGCCCGTGGAGACCGCGACCACTTCGCCCGCGGCGACCCGACGGGTGAGGGCGGAGCCCAGTTCGGCCGTCTTGCGCGCGAGGAGCTGCTGCACGCGCGCCGCGGCGGTGATCCAGTTGGTGACGGCGGTGCGGTGCAGCATGGCGTCGCCGACCGAGATGGCGACGCCGATGACGAGGAGCAGGGCGCCCGCGAGCAGCAGCCGGTTCGGCTCGTGGTCGGCGACCGCGCCGACGCCGAGCCCGACGGCGTACGGAAGTCCGGCGACGCCGGAGAAGTGCAGCATCCCCCAGCACAGGCTCTTCAGCTGTCCGCCGAGCTGACCGCGCCCCAGCCACAGCAGGAACCGGGGGCCGGAACGAGCGTCGGGTACCCCTGGATCCGGATACGGAAGATCGCTGATCTGCATGACGCCCCATGACTGGTCGAGTGGTTCAAACCGTGCAAGGTTCGCCTTCCGGACCGGCGGCGGGCAATCGATTTTCCGCGGACGGAGTCTCGGAGCCAGCAGGTTTGCGGCGTCGACCGCTGACGTGGTGCCTGGTCACCGGGGTCGCACGCCCCGGCGCTCACGGACGGGTGGCGTGCTCCAGTTCGAGCAGCGCCGAATAGTAACTCCGCCCCGTCGCCCGGTCCATGCCCACCTCGCACATCCGGTTCGCCGACAGATGGGCGTCGAAGGCCCGCGCGGTCACCTCCGCCGCCTCGCGCGCCGTGGCCGACGCCGTCAGTTCCGGGTGCAGCATGCCCCGGTCGCCCGCGAAGGCGCAGCAGCCCGCGTCGACCGGGACCACCACCTCGTCGGCGCACGCCTGCGCGACCGCCCGCAGCCCGTCCTCGTCGCCCAAGTGGCGCATCGAGCAGGTGGGGTGGAGCATGGCCGAGCCCACCGTGCGCCGGACGTCCAGGTGCGGCAGCAGCTCCTCGGCGGCCCACACGACCGAGTCGAGGACGCGCAGCTCCGCGTGGAGGGCCCGGTTCTCCGGCGTGAGGTACGGGACCACCTCGCGGGCGAGCCCCAGTGTGCAGGAGGAGGCGTCGACGACCAGCGGAAGCCGCCCGCCGGCCGTCCATCCCCAGGCCGCCTCGACGATCCGGTTCGCCATCACCCGGGTGCCGGCCTCGTAGCCCTTGGAGTGCCAGATCGTCGCGCAGCAGGTACCGCCGACGTCCCGGGGGATCCAGACGGGCCGCCCGGCCCGCTCCGAAACGGCCACCACGGCCTCCGGCAGGGAGGGGCCGGTGCGGCCCCCGGGGTTGCCGAAGATCCGGTTGACGCAGGCCGGGTAGTACACGGCCGTGGCGCCCACCCGTCGGGTCGCGGGCAGCCGCTGCGCGGCGGCGCCGGGGAGCTCCGCGAGCCACCGCGGAACGAGGTCCGGACGTACGGCCTTGCGCGCGGCCCCGGTGACCGCCTCCAGCACCCGGTCCCCGACGCGGGAGGGGATCAGGCCGGCGGCGGCCACGGTCAGCCGGGCGGCGGACTCGGCGGCCGAGAACCGCCGGGCGGCCAGCGCGGCGGCGGCCTCCTCGCGCGGGCCGTGGCGGCGGTGGCGGAAGTCCTTCATCAGTGCCCCGGTGTCGATGCCGACCGGGCAGGCGAGCTTGCAGGTGGAGTCGCCCGCGCAGGTGTCCACCGCGTCGTAGCCGTAGGCGGCGAGCAGGCCGTCGAGCACCGGTGAGCCGGGCTGCTGGCGCATCATTTCGCGGCGCAGCACGATCCGCTGGCGCGGAGTGGTCGTCAGGTCCTGGCTGGGGCAGACCGGTTCGCAGAAGCCGCACTCGATGCAGGGGTCGGCCACCGCCTCCACCTGCGGAATGGTCTTCAGGCCGCGCAGATGGGCCCGCGGGTCCCGGTCGAGGAGGATGCGCGGGGCGAGCACCCCGTCCGGGTCGACGAGCCGCTTGGTGCGCCACATCAGGCCCGCCGCCTGCGGTCCCCATTCCAGTTCGAGGAAGGGGGCCATGTTGCGGCCCGTGGAGTGCTCGGCCTTCAGGGAGCCGTCGAACCGTTCCACGGTGAGCCGGCAGAAGGCCTCCATGAAGGCCGCGTACCGCTCGACGTCGGTGGGGTCGGCGGCGTCGAAGGCCAGCATGAAGTGCAGGTTGCCGTGGGCCGCGTGACCGGCGATTGCCGCGTCGAAGCCGTGCTCCGCCTGGAGCGCGAGGAGCGCCTCGCAGGCTTCGGCCAGCCGGGACGGGGGCACCGCGAAGTCCTCGGTGATCAGGGTGGTGCCCCGGGCGCGGGCTCCGCCGACGGCCGTGACGAAGGCCTTCCGGGCCCGCCAGTAGCCGCCCACGGTCTTCGGGTCGCTGGTGAAGGCGTTGGTGACCGAGGCCACCGGGGCGACCAGGCCGAGCCCGTCGAGGACGCGGGCGGCCCGGCGCGCACAGGCGTCCCGGCCGGCCGTGTCCGGCGCCCGGAACTCCACGAGCAGGGCCGTGGTCGGCCCGGGCAGGTCCGCCCAGTCGGCGGGCACCCCCGCGACACTGACCGAGGCGCGCAGGGTGTTCCCGTCCATCAGCTCGACGGCGACGGCGCCCGCCTCGTTGAAGAGGGGGACGGCCGCGGCCGCCGCGGGCAGCGACGGGAAGAACAGCAGGGCGGAGCAGACTTCGCGGTCCAGGGGGAGGGTGTCGAAGACGACCTCGGAGATGAAGCCGAGGGTGCCCTCCGAGCCGACCATGAGCCCCCGCAGGATCTCGACGGGAGTGGCGCCGTCCAGGTAGGCGTCGAGGCGGTATCCGGTGGTGTTCTTGATCTCGTACTTGGCGCGGATCCGCGCGGCCAGCGCCGGGTCGGCCTCGATCTCCCGCTTGATTTCCATCAGACCGTGGCACAGGGCCGGTTCGGCACGCGCCAGCTCCTCGTCGGCCAGTGGGTCGGCGGTGTCCACGACGGTGCCGCCGGGCAGGACGAAGGTGAGGGAGGAGAGCGTGCGGTAGGAGTTGCGCGTGGTGCCCGCCGTCATCCCGGACGCGTTGTTGGCGACGACCCCGCCGAGGGTGCAGGCGAGGGCGCTCGCGGGGTCGGGGCCGAGGATCCGGCCGTGGCGGGCGAGGGCCGCGTTGGCCCGGGCCACGGTGGTGCCGGGCCGGATCCGGGCCAGCCGGCCCTCCTGGAGCACCTCGATCCCGGCCCAGTGGCGGCGTACGTCGACCAGGATGTCCTCGCCCTGGGCCTGGCCGTTGAGCGAGGTCCCGGCGGCGCGGAAGACGACCTCGCGCTGTCGGCCGTGGGCGTACGAGAGCACGGTGGAGACGTCGTCGATGTTCTCGGCGATCACCACGACCTGGGGCACGAAGCGGTAGGGGGAGGCGTCGGAGGCGTAGCGGACCAGGTCGGAGACCTTCCAGAGCACCTTCCCGGGGCCGAGCAGCTCGGTCAGCTCGGTGCGCAGCGGTTCCGGCGTGCCGCCGGCCCGGTGCGCGGGGACCCGGTCGGGGGCGGGGCCGCTGATGCTGCGGGGGCGCAGCGCCCCCGGCTTCGGTTCCAGCAGCGGCATCTGCGACCCCTCGCGTCGTCCGGGCCCACGGGTGGCCTACTCAGCAGGTGTGCTCCGCCGGGGCGTCCGACAGGGCGTTCAGCAGACCGCCGAGCACTTCGCGCTGGCCGGCGGTCAACGGAGCCAGGATCTCCTCCGCGGCGTCGGTTCGCGCGTTGCGCAGACGGCGCAGCGTGGCGCGGCCGGTGTCGGTGAGCTCGATGCGGATGACGCGGCGGTTCGCGGGATCGGGTGCGCGCCTTACGCACCCGGCCGCCTCCAGGCCGTCCACGAGGGTGGTGACCGCGCGGGGGACGACTTCCAGACGCGCGGCGAGATCCGCCATCCGGGGTGCCCGGTCGTCCTCGTAGTGCGAGACGAGGCGCAGCAAACGACCCTGGGCGGGAGTGATCCCGAGCGGCACCATGTGGCGCTTCTGGATCCGGTGGAGCCTGCGCGTCAGGCGCAGGAGCTGTTCGGCGAGGAGACGATCGCTGTCGGAGGCGGAGCTCATGCGGGAACGATATCAGGATGCCGTTCATTGTGAGCATAGGTAACAATGACCTATGCTCCAATGGTGTCCCGACTGCGCCGGAGGGGACCGCGCCACGACCTCGACTCCTGACCCCCGAGAGGGTGCCCATGCCACACGACGAACCGAAGTGGATCCCATCGAAAGAGCCCATCGACCCCACCCGTCCCGCCCCCGCGGAGCAGCCGAGGGAGCTGCGTCGCATCGTGGGGCTGTTCCGGCCCTACCGCGGCCGGCTCGCCGTCGTCGGCCTGCTGGTCGGCGCCTCCTCGCTGGTCGGCGTCGCCTCGCCGTTCATGCTCCGCGAGATACTCGACGTCGCGATCCCGGAGGGCCGCACGGGGCTGCTCAGCCTGCTCGCGCTCGGCATGATCCTGACCGCCGTCGTCACCAGCGTCTTCGGTGTGCTCCAGACCTTCATCTCCACCACCGTCGGCCAGCGCGTCATGCACGACCTGCGCACCGCCGTCTACGCGCAGCTCCAGCGGATGCCGCTGGCCTTCTTCACGCGGACGCGCACCGGGGAGGTGCAGTCCCGCATCGCGAACGACATCGGCGGCATGCAGGCCACCGTCACCTCCACCGCGACCTCGCTCGTCTCGAACCTGACGGCCGTCATCGCCACGGTGGTCGCCATGCTCGCGCTCGACTGGCGGCTCACCCTCGTCTCGCTGCTCCTGCTGCCCGTCTTCGTGTGGATCAGCCGGCGGGTCGGACACGAGCGCAAGAGGATCACGACGAAGCGGCAGAAACAGATGGCCGCCATGGCCGCGACGGTCACCGAGTCGCTGTCGGTGAGCGGCATCCTGCTCGGCCGGACCATGGGCCGCTCCGAGTCCCTCACCGCTGCCTTCTCCGCGGAGTCGGAGAAGCTCGTCGACCTCGAGGTGCGCTCCAGCATGGCCGGGCGCTGGCGGATGTCCACCATCGGCATCGTGATGGCCGCGATGCCCGCGCTGATCTACTGGGCGGCCGGCATAGCCCTCCAGACGGGCGCCCCCTCGCTCTCCGTCGGCACCCTCGTCGCCTTCGTCACCCTCCAGCAGGGCCTGTTCCGGCCCGCCGTGAGCCTGCTGTCGACCGGCGTGCAGATACAGACCTCGCTCGCGCTGTTCGCCCGTATCTTCGAGTACCTCGACCTGCCGGTGGACATCACCGAGCGCGCGGACGCGGTGCGGCTGGACCGGGCCAAGGGCGAGGTCACCCTGGAGGACGTGCACTTCACGTACGAGGCCAAGAACGGCCCGACCCTCTCGGGCATCGACATCACCGTCCCCGCCGGCGGCTCCCTCGCCGTGGTCGGCCCGACCGGCTCCGGCAAGAGCACGCTCAGCTACCTGGTGCCCCGGCTCTACGACGTCACCGGCGGCCGGGTCGCCCTCGACGGGGTGGACGTGCGCCATCTGGACTTCGACTCGCTGGCCCGCTCGATCGGCGTGGTCTCCCAGGAGACCTACCTCTTCCACGCCTCGGTCGCCGACAACCTGCGCTTCGCCAAGCCGGAGGCCACCGACGAGGAGATCGCCGACGCGGCCCGTGCGGCCCAGATCCACGAGCACATCACCTCCCTGCCCGACGGGTACGACACCCTGGTCGGCGAGCGCGGCTACCGTTTCTCCGGGGGCGAGAAGCAGCGCCTGGCCATCGCGCGCACCATCCTGCGGGACCCGCCCGTGCTGATCCTCGACGAGGCCACCAGCGCCCTGGACACCCGCACCGAGCACGCCGTGCAGCAGGCCATCGACAACCTCACCGCGGGCCGCACCACCATCACCATCGCGCACCGTCTCTCCACCGTCCGCGACGCCGACCAGATCGTGGTCCTGGACGCCGGGCGCATCGCCGAGCGCGGCACCCACGAGGAGCTGCTGAGGGCGGACGGCCGGTACGCCGCCCTGGTCCGTCGGGACCGCGACGCCGCGCTGACGCCCGAGCCGCCCGAGGGCGTCCAGCTGGCTCCGGTGAATGTGTGACCGTATGACCGGCGCACGGGTCGGATGCCGGAAATGTGATGGATCGCGGGTTAGCGTTCCCGCATGCGTCATGAGTACTGGCCGCCGCAGCGCCGTTCCCGGCTGACCCGCCGGGGCCGGCTGGCGCTCTTCCTCGGCACGCTGATCGCGATCGGTGCGGCCCTCCTGATTCCCATACTGCGCGGTGGCGAAGCGCCGCAGACGCCACGCACCCTGCTGATCCCCGAGGGCTGGCGTGCCCCGCAGGTGTACGCCGCGGTCGACCGCGAGCTGAAGCTCCCGCCGGGGTCCACCAAGGCGGCGGTGCCCACCGCCGGGCTGGCCCTGCCCGCGGAGGCCAAGGGCAATCCCGAGGGCTACCTCTTCCCGGCGACGTACCCGGTGACCTCGAGCTCCACTCCGGCCACGCTCCTCGCGCACATGGTGCGGACGGCGAACGAGAAGCTCGCCACCAGAGCCGTCGCCGACGGCGGCAGGGCCCACGGGATGACCCCGTACCAGACCGCCACCCTGGCCAGCATCATCGAGGCGGAGGCCGAGAGCCGCGCCGACATGGGCAAGGTCGCACGGGTCGTGCACAACCGGCTCGCGAAGTCGATGCCGCTCCAGATGGACTCCACCATCAACTACGCGCTGAACCGCAGCACCCTGGACACCACGCTGAGCGACACCCGGATCGACAGCCCCTTCAACACCTACGAACGCCAGGGACTGCCGCCCACGCCCATCGACAGCCCCGGACTGCAGGCCATGGCGGCCGCGGTTGCCCCCACCCCCGGGGACTGGCTGTTCTTCGTCACCGTCAAGCAGGGCGACACCCGCTTCTCGGCGACGTACGAGGAACACAAGAAGCACGTGGCGGAGTTCAACCGGCTCCGCGTGAACGCGGGCCCCCGCACAGGTCAGGCCGGTCCCGCCGGGAAATGAGGGGCGCCGGCTCCGGGGGCGGACCTACGATCGGCGGCTGCGGGATGCGCGGGCACCGAGGGGGTCGAGCCGTGAAGTGGCCATGGAGGACGAAGCCGTCGGGCGGCGGGGCGAGTGCCCCCGCGGCCGGCGAGGACCTGCCAGCGGGGACCGGCGGGAGCGCCGAGCCGGAGGCGATGCGCGCCGAGGGACCGGTACGCACCGAGGAGGCGATACGCGCCGAGCGGGTGGACGCCGCCCGGCGGCACCTGATCGAAGAACGCTGAGGGTCGCAGACCGCGGCCTGGGCGGACTGGCTGGCCCGTTCCCCGGCCGGCGTGGACCTGCGCCTGTGGTGGCGCGAGCAGAACGGTCTCGTCGCGCTCATCGGCGAGGAGCGCTACCGCGACCGCCTCGCCGAACTGCTCTCGCGGGCGGCCCCGCGCGATCTCGCGGCCATGGGGCTCGGCTGTTCCCGGCGTGTCGACCGGGCCTGCCGCGCCCCCGAGGTCTGCGGGCAGGACCCCGGGCCACGGACGGACGGACGTCCCTTCAGCCGCAGCGGCCCGGTCCCGGGGGCGTGCAGCTCCTTCATCGACTGCTACAGCCCGCACGGGATCCGGGTCGGTTTCAGCGGCGGCGACCGACACAGCGCGGTGATGCTGCTGCGGGGCGGCCCCGTCGAGGCGCGGCTGTGGGTGGACGGCGTGCCCCTCCTGAAGGGGCAGTGGCTGGACGACGGCGGCCACTGGCTGGAGGAGCGGTTCTTCGTCATCCGGATCGGCGGTCCGGACGACCACCCGGAGCAGGGGTACACCATCGGCGAGTGGCTCCACGACATCGTCTCCCTCCTGGTCTACGACGCGGACCTGCGGATCCCGCACGTCCTGGTCCCGGGGCCCACCGAGAACTGGCGGTACCCGGTCGTCGACGTGCGGGACGGAACGGTCCGCGTCTACGCGGCCGAGGAGGCGCAGGCCGCCGCCACCCCGGACCGTGAATTCCCGGTCGGGGCGCGCTAGGTCCTGTCGTCGAAGTAGCGCCGGTCGGGCGCCGCGGGCCAGACGGGACTTTGAGGACAGGGCCTTAGCTTGTCGTTTATGGTCCGGCGTCGAACGAGGGTCGAACTTGTTCGGTGTTTTCCCAGTTCACCAGCTGCGTGAGGGGCCGCGGGTCGATCCTGTGCTGAGCGACAGGATGGTCGGGCACGAGGTTGAACGAGACGCGTTGACGGTGGTGGCGGAGTTCCGCTCGGAGTTGTACGCGTGCCTGACCGCGCGGAGTGACGTCCTGTTCGAGTTGCGACGCGTTGCTGTGCACCGACGGTCCGGTCCGCACCCTCGTGGACCTGGCGCTCGCTCCCGAGCATCGGCGCGGGCACGGGGCCTTGTACTCCGGGATCAACCACGGTCGGATCGACGTCGCCCGGCTGAGGCGGGCACTGACCAGCGTCCCGCTTCCCCGAGCCGGCGACGGTCGGCTGGTGCTGGCCGTGGACGTCTCCCCGTGGTTGCGGCCGGACGCCGACACTTCCTCGGACCGGTCCTTCTGCCATACCTTCGGACGCGGCCTGGGCAAACCAGATGGTGCCCGGCTGGCCGTACTCGATCGTCGCCGCCCTGGAGACCGGCAGGACCTCGTGGACCGCGTTGCTGGACGCGATCCGGCTGGAGCCCGGCACCGACTTGGCCGCGGTCACCGCCAGCCAGGTGCGCGATGTCGTCGAACGCCTCGTGGAAGCCCGCCAGTGGCAGGCAGGGGCCCCGAACATCTTGGTCGTCCTCGATGCCGGCTACGACGCGCCCCGCATCGCCCACCTCCTGAGTGATCTTCCCGTCGAGGTGCTGGGCCGGCTCCGTTCGGACCGGGTCATGCGCAAACCCGTCCCCGTGCCATGGATCTGCCCGCCGCAAGGCGGCCGCCCGCCCAAGCACGGAGGCGAGTTCGTCTTCGGCGACCCGGCCACATGGGGCGAGGTCACCGCGGTCACCGTCACCAACACCAACCGATACGGGACCGCGACCGCCCCAGCCTGGGACCGGCTACACCCACGGCTCACCCGCAGGGCAGCGTGGCTTGACCACGAGGGCCCGTTGCCGATCATCGAGGGCACCGTGATGCGCCTGACGGTCGCGAAACTGCCCAGCGGCGGGGTGAACAAGCCCGTCTGGCTGTGGTGGTCGGGCACCGGCGCCAGCCCCGACGACGTCGACCGGTGCTGGCAGGCGTTCCTCCGGCGCTTCGACGTGGAACACACCTTCCGCCTGCTCAAGCAGACACTCGGCTGGCCCGCCCGAAACTGCGAGACTCGCAGGCCGCCGACCGCTGGACCTGGCTCGTCCTGGCCGCGCACGTTCAGCTTCGCCTCGCCCGCCCGCTCGCGCGCGACCTCCGACGGCCATGGGAGCGGCCGGCAGAACCGAACAGACTCCCACCGGCGGGGGTTCAGGAACCTGCGGGCGAAGACCGGGAGGCTGTCGCACAACTGCCGGCCACTGGTGGTCAAGTGCGAGCCGATGTTCGGTTCTGGTCTTCTGTGGGGCGTCTGAGCCTTGATCTGTGGGTCGGAACTTTCTCCCGTGTGACCGTGACCGTGTGCTTGAGATGCCGCAGGACGTGCGGGAGTGGCTGCCACCCGACCACCTGTGCTGGAAGGTGCTAGAGGTCGTTGATCACCTTGATCTGTCGGAGTTCGTGGACAGCTACCGCGATGACGGTCAGGGCCGGGCGGCCTATCCTCCGCAGGCTCTGATCGCGCTGCTTCTGTACTGCTACAGCAAGGGAATCCGCTCTTCCCGCAAGATCGAACAGGCATGCTTCGATGACGTGGGCTGCCGGATCATCACCGCGAACCGAAGAGTCGACCACTCCACCCTCGCTCGCTTCGTCCGACGTCATCGGGAGGCTTTGAAGCTGTTGTTTGTGCAGGTCCTTGCGATGTGCAGTCGTCAACAAGGGCTGCTTGACCTCGCAGCTGTTGCAGTGGACGGCTCTCCGATGGAGGCGAACGCCTCACGTGCTTCGAACCAACGCCTGCAGCGGCTTGACCGCGTGATCTCGGAGTGTGAAGCGGAGATCGACACGATGGTGGCCGGAGACCTGCAACCTGATGGGGCCGAGGACGCGGACAGCGACGTGGTGCGGAACGAGTGGCCTCGGTTTTCGCGGCTGCTGGACCGGCTCAACCGGGCAGCTGCGGCCAGACAGAAGCTCTTCGAGCGTGCTCTTCCCTCGGCTGGGGAGATCCGGCTCAAGGTGGAGGCCGCCGAGCGGATGGTGGCTCGGGCGGAGAAGCGACTGAACGCGGAATCTGAGGCCCACCGGAAGAAGCTGGAGAAATACGCCGAACGGACCCGTGCGGACCTGGTGGCGGGGCTTCGCGGAGCCAACGGCCGGCCACCGGTGCCGATGGAGCACAAGACCGTATTGGTCCGGCAACGAAAACGGCTGGTCAACGCCCAGGCATGGCTTGAGCGGGCCCGTAGCCCGAGGCCGGATCCTTCCTCGACTGCTCAGGCCTCGCTCAGCGATCCTGATTCTCGGATGATGCTTTGCAAGCGCGGCGGGTTCGTCCAGGGCTACAACATCCAGATCGCCTGCGCCCGCCGTCAGCTTCTCCTGGCGATCGAGGTTCAGGACAACCCGTCCGACATGACCGCCCTCGTCCCCATGGTGAACAAGACGCAGGTCAACTGCCTTGGCGCTGGGATAGAGCAGCCGATCCAGCTCTGGCTCGCCGACAGCGGATATGCCTCTACCTCGGCCTTCGAGGCACTCGCTGACTTTCCACTCCTTGTCTCGGTGACCAGTGAGGCCCACCAGGCAGGCTTCGAGGCGAAACGCGAAGGTCCACGGGGTGGCCAGCACGAGATGGCAGTCCGCCTCGCCACACCACTGGGAAAGGAGCAGTACAGACAACGGGGTGCCCTGGTCGAGCCCGGGTTCGCCCAACTCTTCCAGCGGTTCGGACGCCGGCTCAACTACCGCGGCCACGACGGCGTGGACACCGAGATCAAACTCCTCGGCGCGGTCCACAACCTCAGCAAACTCTTCGATCACAAGGCCAGACCGAGGTCTTGACTGCTGCCGGGCGGCAGTTGCGCGACAGCCTCCCGGCACGCCAGCCGGTGCACCGAAACCCACCCGCCCCGGCCCAGGCCGACCGCTCGGCTCGAAGAACCAGCGGCCTGCCACCCGCTACGAAGTCGGACGCGTCCTCGCCACGGGCGAGGCATACGCCCGCCCAGCACACCACAAGGTCGGCACGAAACCCCGGAGAATCAGCTGAATGGCCAGCTCAGGGTCTCTACGGCCGAGCGGCAACAGCATCGACGCCAGACGCGCGCAGCTTGCGGGCCAGGAACTCCATCTCAGGCATCGTGCCTGAGTGGGCTCCCGCCAAGACCTCGCTCAGCAGGGTCTTGACTTCCACGAGACCTATGCCAAATTCTGCCCGCAGAACCCGCATGATCGCAGCGTTCCTCGCTGATGGATCCACCTGGAGGCGGGCTGGTCCCCGCTCGGAGAGCAGCCGCCCCCGTAGTTCGGAAGGCAGATCACCGCCGCAGTCAGCTATCGCAAACCCGCAGGCTGAACACCTGGACTCCGTGTCCCATCGCAAGGAGCCGTGGACCAGGGCTTGGACGCCCCAGCACTCCAACTCCGCACCGCAGTCCTGGCACCCAGCTGAGTACCTGATGGACTCGAAGACCGCCTGATCCATACCCACCCCTTCAAGGAGTTGAGGTTAGACGACAGGCTGAGCGCATGCGATATGAGGAGAAGGCGAAGCTCACCGCTGCGAAAGTCCTGGTCCCGTTGGCCATCCTTGTCGCCTCGCCAGTGCCGCTGATGGCTGGAGCGCCGGTCCGCCGTCGCTACCTCCGCTACGTCTACCGGGATGAGGCACCAGCGATCCTGGACAAGGAGCAGGGCCGAATCAGTGTCCACTGGTTCCTGGTCATGAGCCCGCTTCTCGCATGGCTCTGCTGGCCCACAGAGACACTCGCCCGGCTCATCTCGCGCCGAGGTTAAACGGCCAGCTTAGAGGGCGCTCCCGCCCGACGGCTCAGGCCACCGGCGCTGCGGCCACCGGCACTACGGCCCTCTGCCGGTTCAGGAGCCGGCGGATGTCGCGGACCGCGGCGCCGCCCGCGCGGTTGGCGCCGATGGTCGACGCCGACGGGCCGTAGCCCACCAGGTGGATCCGCTCGTCCCGCACGGCACGGGTCCCCTCGACCCGGATGCCTCCGCCCGGCTCGCGAAGCCTCAGCGGGGCGAGGTGGTCGACGGCCGCGCGGAACCCGGTGGCCCACAGGATGACGTCCGCGTCCACCCGGCTCCCGTCCGCCCAGGCGACGCCGGCGGGGGTGATCCGGTCGAAGACGGGTCGCCGGTCGAGCACGCCCGAGGCCAGACCGGCCCGGACCGCCTCGTTGAGGGGCAGCCCCGTCACGCTGACCACGCTCTGCGGCGGCAGCCCCCGGCGCACCCGCTCGTCCACCAGGGCCACCGCGGCCCGGCCCTCGGCCTCGCCGAAGCTCCCGTCGCGGAAGACCGGGGGCCGCCGCGTCACCCAGGTGGTCTCCGCCGCCACCTCGGCGATCTCCAGCAGGTGCTGCACCGCCGAGGTGCCGCCGCCCACGACGATCACCCGCGCCCCCGAGAACTCCTGCGGCCCCGGATAGTTCGCGGTGTGCACCTGGCGGCCGCGGAAGGTCTCCTGGCCCCGGTAGCGCGGCCAGAACGGCCGGTCCCAGGTTCCCGTGGCGTTGATCAGGGCGCGCGCCGACCAGATGCCCGCGGAGGTCTCCACGCGCAGCCGGCCCGCATCCCCCTCGCGTACCGCGGTCACGTCCACGGGGCGGCGTACGCGCAGGTCGAAGCGGTCCTCGTAGGCGGCGAAGTACTCCCCGACGACCTGGGACGACGGACGCATCGGGTCGGCGCCCGTCAGCTCCATGCCGGGCAGGGCGTGCATGCCGTGGACCTTGCCGTAGGTGAGCGAGGGCCAGCGGAACTGCCAGGCCCCGCCCGGACGGGGCGCGTGGTCCAGGACCACGTGGTCGAGTCCCGCCCGGGTGAGGTGGTAGGCGCTGGACAGGCCCGCCTGCCCGGCGCCGACGACCACCACGTCCACGTCCACCGGCACGTCCGCACCCCGCGTCATGTTGTTCACGCTTCTACTAACTTGCGGTGGGCGCCGGATCTTCCCGGGGCAGGCCGAAAGAGCTCCCCAGTAGGTGGTCTGTCCCGGGAGGTTGTGGACGGGTGAGCCAGGTCTCGGCTGAGGGATCTTGAAGGGGTGGGACCCCGACGCCCGAAACCCTCCAGAACTTGATCTTGGCCTGCCGAGTGCCTGAAGCGGTCGGGGATCTTGGCGATGACGGTCGGCCGTGCCCTCGACATCTCAGTCTCCAAGATCCCCGACCTCGTCACCCGCGATCAGCTCTGCGTCTCCTCGCGGCGTCCCATAGCGGCCGCATCGGGTACGACGAGCAGCTTGCCGGTGGTACGCCGAGCCTCCAGATCGCTGTGGGCCTGGGCGGCCTCGGACAATGCGTAGCGGCCCGTTACGGTGACCTCGAGCGCCTTGGAGCGCACCCACTCGAACACATCGGCGGCCCGCCGGAGCAGTTCGGACCGATCGGCGATGAAGTCCCCGAGGCTGGGCCGGATCAGGGTCAGCGAACCGCCGTGGGCGAGCCGAATCGGATCAAACGGAGGCACGGCACCACTTGCCGCGCCGAAGAGCACGAGATGGCCGCGGGTTCGCAGGCTGGCGAGGCTCGCATCGAAGGTGTGCGCGCCGACGCCGTCGAAGACAACCGGCAGTCCCTGACCGCCGTTGAGCCGCCTCACCTCGGCCGCGAGATCGTCGACTGCGGAGGAAAGGATCACCTCAGCGGCCCCGGCACGCTTCGCCAGCTCGGCCTTCGCCGTGGTCGACGTCGTGCCGATCACCCTGCCGCCGAGATGGGTGATGAGCTGGGTCAGAAGCAGCCCCATGCCACCAGCAGCCGCATGCACGAGCACCGTGTCGCCCCCCTGAACCGGGTAGGCGTCCTTGACGAGATAGTGCGCGGTCATGCCTTGGAGGAGCACGGCGGCGGCTGTCTCGAAGCCGATGTCGTCGGGCAGCGGCACCAGCCGGGAGGAGTCCACGACGGCCCGCTCGGCATACGTGCCGGGAATCTCCACCCAACCGACCCGGTCCCCGACCGCGACGTCAGCGACGCCGGGTCCAACTTCGAGGACCGTGCCGGCGCCCTCAGCGCCCGGGGTGAAGGGCAGCGGGAGGCTGTACCGGCCTTCGCGGTGATAGACGTCGAGGAAGTTGACCCCGGATGCGGCGACCTCCACGATCGCCTCGCCCGGACCCGGCCGCGGTTGGTCCACCTCGGCCTCCTGCAGCACCTCGGGACCGCCCACTTCGTACACCTGAATCGCTCGCATGGCCCTCCAATAACGGCTCATCCCCCACCAACCCCGTTGATGGCGATTAACGGCTCGTCCCCACCAACCTCGTTGACGGCGATCCGATTCCCGGAAAGCAGACCAGCCCGCCGCCCCGCCGAGAGCTGAGACGCCTGCTTTGCACCCGGGTCCTGCTCGGCCTTGTCCCCTCGACCGTCCACCGCGCCCTGACCCGCTACCGGCTGGCCCGCCTCGACCGCGCGACCGGGCACGTCATGCGCCGCTACGAACGCGAGAAGCCCGGCGAGCTCGTGCACGTCGGCATCAAGAAGCTCGGCAACATTCTGGCAACGGGCCCACGCCTTCTTCACCGGCGCTGGGATCACTGTCGAACGGGACACCTAGGGCGAGGGGCGCAGCGTCGCCAGGACCGGGGCGGTCGGCTGCAGTGTGAGTCCCGGGAAGACCCCGGCGCGTTCGCGGCCGCTGTCCAGGTGGAACCGCTGCGCCAGCACGGCCAGCACGAGCGCGGCCTCCACCAGGGCGAACCGCGCCCCCAGGCAGGCCCGCGGGCCGCCGCCGAAGGGGAACCAGGCGTGCTCGGGCACCGGATGCGGGGCGTCCTCGTCCCACCGCTCGGGGCGGAAGGCCTCCGGGTCCGGGAACCACCGCGGGTCCCGGTGCACCGACCAGGGGCTGGTCCATACCGAGGTCCCGGCCGGCACCGCCCGCCCGCCGATGGTCGCCCCGTCCGTGGCCACCGCCGAGATCAGCCAGATCGGCGGATAGATCCGCAGCGCCTCCTTGATCACCTGCTGCGTCCAGGGCAGCCTCGCGTAGTCCTCGTACGTCGGCAGCCGGCCGCCGAGCACCCGGTCCAGCTCCTCCGTCAGCCGGGCCCGCGCCGCGGGTGCGCCCGACAGCAGCTGCCAGGCCCAGGTCAGGGTGGTCGAGGTGGTCTCGTGGCCGCCGATGTAGAGGGTGATCGACTCGTCCCGCAGCTCCTTGCGGGAGAGCGGGCCGCCGTTCTCGTCGCGGGCCGCGAGCAGCCGGCTGAGGAGGTCGTCGCGCTCCGCGCCCGCGGCCGAGGCCGCCTCGTGCTCCCGTATGACGTGTTCGATCTCCCGGTCGAGCACCGCCACGGCCTCCCGCATCCGGCGGCGCCCCGGAGTGCGCACCCAGGGCGGCAGGAACAGCGTCAGCCCCCGGAATTCCGCCCCCAGTTCCCGCTGGGCCGTGGCCATGGCCGCGCTGATCGGCGCTTCCCGGCCGGCGGCGTCGCTCCCGAACAGCGTGCGCACCGCGATCCGTTGCGTGAGCCCGGCCATCTCCCGGTGCACGTCGATCCGTTCGCCCGCGCGCCAGCCGCTCGCCAGGGCGTCCGCGCACTCCACCATCGTGGCGGCGTACGAGCGCACCTGGCGGGGCCGTACGGCGGGCTGGACCAGCGCCCGCTTGCGCCGCCAGTCGTCCCCGGTGGCGACCACCACCCCGTTGCCCAGCAACTGGCGGAAGGCCCAGCCCAGTTCCGTCGGCCGGAAGGTGGACTCGACCGCTCCCAGCAGTTCGCCGGCGTGCTCGGGCCGGGAGACCAGGATGTTGCGCTGCGGGCCCAGCGCCCAGGGCACCCAGTCGCCGTAGCCGTCGCGCAGTGACTCGAAGAAGGCCAGCGGATCACGGGTGAAGGCGGGCAGGTTGCCGAGCAGAGGCCACCGGCGCGGTCCGCCGCTGCGGGTGTCCCGGGGGAGGGTCGCGGTCACGCAGGCATGGTGACAGCCGCCCTCGCACGGCGCCAGAGAGCGGACAGTTCTAACGCGCCCGGCGAGCGGCCAGCCATTCATGGGCCGCGTCCGCGCTGAACTCCGGCTGTCCGCCCGGGAAGAGGAGCCCGGCGGACGCGAAGGCCGGGTCCCCCGCGATGCCGGGAGCGTACGGGATCGCCATGCAGGCCATGCCCGCGGCACGGGCGGCCCGCGCCCCCGGCGCCGCGTCCTCGACGACCACGCAGTCGGCGGGCTCGGCGCCCAGCCGGCGGGCCGCCTCCAGGAACACGTCCGGAGCGGGCTTGCCGTGCGCGACCTCCTCGGCGGAGACCACCGTGGTCAGCAGCGCGTCCAGCCCCGTGCCCGCCAGGACGGCGTCGATCGCCTCGAGAGAGGAGCCGGAGGCCACCGCCATCGCCGTTCCCTCGGTGTGCAGCCGCTCGACGAGTTTGCGCATCTGCGGGAAGACCTCGGTCCGGGTACGGGCCAGCTCCAGGTAGGCGGCGTTCTGCTCGGCGAGCAGCTGCTCGACCGGCGTCCGGATCGCGTACCGCTCCCGCAGGATCCCCAGCGTCTCCAGCGTGCCGATGCCGATGAAACGGGAGTGCTGCTCCCAGGTGAAATCGGGGACCCCGTGCCGCTCCAGCGTGCGGCGCCCGGACTCGTAGTAGTTCGGCTCGCTGTCCACCAGCGTGCCGTCGAGATCGAATATGACGGAAATCATCCGGTGCGCCCGTCCTGCCGCTCGTGTTCTGTTCCGGTAATCCTGTCTGCCCTGTCAGGATTTCATGGCATTTCGGCCCACGGACTCGACCAGTGGCAGCAGCCGGTGCGGCACCCGCTCGCGCAGGGCCACCTCCGTGCGGGTGCGGACCACGCCCGGGAGCTGGATCAGCCGCTGGATCACGTCCTCCAGGTGCCCGTTGTCCCGGGCCGCCACGCGGGTCAGCAGGTCCCCGCCGCCGGTGATCGAGAAGGCCTCGATGATCTCCGGTACGGCGGCCAGCGCGTCGCCCACGTCATCCAGGTGCCCCTGGGTGACCTCGATGTGCACGAAGGCCAGCACCGGATGGCCCAGGGCTGCGGGGGAGAGCACCGGCCCCGTCCCGGTGATCACACCCGTGCGCTCCAGCCGGTCCAGCCGTGCCTGCAGGGTGCCGCGCGCGACGCCGAGAATGCGGGCGTACTCGCGCACGCTGGTGCGCGGCTGCTCGATCAGCAGGCGCAGGATTCTGGTGTCGAGCTCGTCCACCGCCACGCCCCGACTGTACCAATGGCCCCGTTCACCCCGATCGTTCCCGGCCAGGTGCCTGATCGGTGTGCAGCCCGGGCTGGCTCCGGTAGAGCAGGCCCACGACCAGCACCGTCGCGCCGGCCGGCAGCAGCAGCCAGCCCACGGTCCCACCGGCCCGCAGCAGCAGCGCCCCGAGGAACCCGCCGGCGAACATGGCCAGGACGGAGAGGCCACGCAGCTTCCAGCCCGCGGTCCTGAATCCGTACGTGTTCTCCCGTCCCATGGCCGTCGCGCCGATGAAGGCGGTCATGGACCGGGTGACCAGCGTCGTCGGCACGCCGGGCACGTTCGCCCGCATGATCGTGGTGTTTCGCAACCCCATCGCCGTGGCCAGGACCGCCATCACCACCAGATGCCGCACGGCCGGGGATCCGTACTGCGCGACCAGCCCCCAGCCGACGCCCGCAGCGGTCAGGATCAGCCCCGCCTCGGCGACGAGCCCGATGACGAACCAGCGCCGACCGCGGACCTCGGTCACGGACTCCAGGTGGGACCCGCACACCACCCCGACGACGAACGCGGCCAACGAGACCCCGGGCGCGAGCGTCTCCAGACGCCCCGCCCCGGCCGCCCCGAAGGCCACGAACAGCACATTGCCCGTCTGCATCGCCGTGAAGGCCGGCCCGAGCGCCAGCAGGCTCACCGCTTCCACCAGCCCGGTCACCCCGGTCAGTACGACCATCAGCGCCGGCATGTGCGGCGGGAGCGGCGGCGGCCCGGCCCTCCGCCCGGCCTCCCGGTTCTCGTCCATGACGCCCGACACTGACACGCCCGCCCGGGTGCTCCGGCGCCGACATGCCGGAAGGCATAGGGTCCGGAGGATGAGCGACCTGTTGCTGGTGAGGCACGGCGAGACGGCCTGGAGCGCGAACGGGCGGCACACGGGACGCACCGACCTCCCGCTGACCGCGCGCGGGGTCGAGGAGGCCATCTCGCTGGCCCCCTTCTTCCGGGACCGGCAGCCCGCCCTGGTGCTGACCAGCCCGCTGCGCCGCGCCGTCGCCACCGCCGAGCTCGCGGGGCTCACCGGCGGCGAGAGCGACCCCGACCTGTACGAGTGGGACTACGGCGGCTACGAGGGCATCACCACCGAGGAGATCCAGAGGACCACGCCCGACTGGTCGCTGTGGACCCACGGCGTCCCGCCCGGCGACGCCGAGCACCCCGGCGAGAGCGCCGCGCAGGTGGGCGCCCGGGCCGACCGCGCCCTGGCCCGGGTCGCCCCGGTGCTCCGGGCGGACGACGGCGACGTGGTGCTCGTCGCCCACGGCCACTTCCTGCGCGTCCTGACCTCCCGCTACCTGCGCCTGGAGCCCGAGCACGGCAGGCTGTTCCTGCTGCGCACCGGCACCGTCAGCATGCTCTCCACGGAGCACGGCCTCCCCGTGATCGCGGGCTGGAACACCCGCCCCTGACCCCGGGTCTTCTCGCCTCGCGCGGCGGTGCGGTGTGCGTGACCATTCGTACATGGGTCACGACTCGTACATGGACCGGGGCGGTGCGGGCGCCGGACCGGAGGGCCAGGACGCGGCGCTCAAGGCCAACGCGATCGGGTTCCTCGACGCGCTCGTCATCGGACTGAACTCCACCTCGCCCGCCTACTCCCTGGCCGCCGTCCTCGGGCCGATCGTGGCGCTGGTCGGCATCTACGCACCGGGCGTGATGCTGGCCTCCTTCGTCCCGATGCTGCTCATCGCCGCCGCCTTCTACTACCTCAACAAGGTCGACCAGGACTGCGGGACGACCTTCTCGTGGGTCACCCGGGCCATGGGCCCCTGGGCGGGCTGGCTCGGCGGCTGGGCCATCGCGATGACCGGCGTCCTGGTCATCGGCTCGCTCGCGGACGTCGCAGTGAACTTCGGCCTGCTCGCCGTCGGACTCGACAGCTGGGCCGCCAACGCGTGGATCCGCCAGAGCCTCACCGTCCTGGTGATCCTGGTCATGACCGGGATCTGCGTCATCGGAACCGAGCTCTCGGCCCACCTCCAGGACGTCCTCATCCTCGCCCAGGTCTTCTTCCTGCTGGCGTTCGCCGTGGTCGCCATCTACCGCGTCTACGCCGGCACCAGCAGCCTGGAGGAGATCGAGCCCTCCCTCTCCTGGCTCAACCCCTTCGGCGCCGGCGGCGCCGCCCTCACCGGAGGGCTGCTGCTCGGCGTGTTCATCTACTGGGGCTGGGAGTCCGCGGTCAACCTCACCGAGGAGGTCGAGAACTCCGCCACGGCGCCCGGCAAGGCGGGCATCTGGTCGACCGTGATCCTCCTCGTCACCTACCTGTCCGTCGGCTTCGCGGTCGTCGCGTACGCGGGCACCGCCTACCTCGCCGAGAACGCGGGCGAGGAGGAGGCCATCTTCGCGGTGCTGGCCCACGAGGTCATGGGCGGCTGGGACTGGGTGGTGCTCCTCGCGGTCTCCACCTCCGCGCTCGCCTCCACCCAGACCACGATCATCCCGGCCTCGCGCACCGCCCTGTCCATGGCCCGCCGACACGCGCTGCCGCACAGGCTGGCGCAGATCCACCCGCGGTTCCGGACCCCGGACGTGAGCACGTGGTGGGTGGCCGGCATCGCCATCGGCTGGTACCTGATCGTCAACCAGATCAGCGAGAACGCGCTCCTGGACTCGCTGACCGCGCTCTCCCTGCTCATCGCCTTCTACTACGCGCTCACCGGCCTGGCCTGCGCCATCTACTACCGCCGCCACCTGCTCGAGAACGTGCACAACTTCCTGCTGATCGGACTCGGCCCGGTGGTCGGCGCCGGCCTGCTGATCTGGCTGCTGGTGGAGTCGATCGGCGACATGTCCAACCCGGAGAACTCCGCCAGCGGCGTCTCCTGGTTCGGGCTCGGCCCACCGCTGGTCATCGGCATCGGCATCGCCCTCGTGGGTGTGGCCGTCATGTGCTTCTGGCGGGTACGTGACGGCAGGTTCTGGCAGGAGCGCCGCTCGGTCGCCGACCCGGCCCTCGTCCACGCCGGGAAGAACCAAGGGGGGTCCTGATGTCCGTGGTCCTCGGTTACGACGAGTCGCCGGGCGCGGAACGGGCCCTGCAGGTGGCGCTGGAGGTGGCCACCGCCTTCGGCGAGCCCCTGGTCCTCGTCTACGGGGCGGCCGCCCCGGGCCCCACCGGCGAGGAGTCCCGCGCCCACCGCGAAGCCGTCCGCCAGGCGGGCCGCAGCGCGCTCGCGCACGCCGTCGAGGAGGCCGACGCAGCCGGTGTGCCGTCGTCGGTCGAGGTGGCCGACGAGAAGCCCGCCCAGGCACTGCTGGACGCCGCCGAGCGGCACCGGGCCCGGGTCATCATCGTCGGCAGCTGGGGCGACAGCCCGATGCGCGGGGCCCTGCTCGGGTCCACCCCGCACAAGCTCCTGCACCTCTCGCCGATCCCGGTGCTGTGCGTACCGACCGGGCCGGAGGGCGCCTGAACAGCCGTGGCTCGGCCGAGGCGGACGTCCTCCGGCCCGTCGGGTCCCCTCCCCGGTACCGGTTGCCGGTCAGGGCCCGGAGAGGGCGCCCTCCGGCTCGGCCTTCGCCGGGGCCGGGCGCTTCACCTCCCTGCCGGCACGGAGCAGGGTCAGGGCCGGGCTGGTGATCGCCGTCGTCACCAGGGCCATCAGCACCAGCACGGTGAACAGCTGCGGCCCGATGACTCCCAGTTCCAGACCGACGTTGAGCACCACCAGCTCGGTCAGCCCCCGGCAGTTCATCAGGGCGCCGATCGACAGGGCCTCCCGCCAGGGTCTTCGGCAGGCACGGGCCGCGCCCGCCGCACCGCCCCACTTGCCGAGGAAGGCGACGCCGAGGATGGCGGCCGTCCACAGCCACAGCTCCGGCGCCGCCGTCAGCCCGCCGATGTCCGTGCGCAGCCCGGTGAGCACGAAGAACAGCGGCAGCAGCACGGGCACCGTGAAGGCGCGCAGCCGGGCCGCCGAGGCCTCGATGCGCTGCCCGGTGCGAGGGGTGATCACCCCGAACAGGAAGGCCCCGAACAGGGCGTGCACCCCGATCCGGTCGGTGGCCAGCGCGGACAGGCTCAGTCCGCTGAAGAGCGCCACCAGGACCACGGCGTCCCCGGCCCGTTCGGCGCGGGCCGCCCAGCGCGCCAGCAGGGGGCGTACGGCGTAGAGCATCACCAGGGTGAAGGCCACGGCCAGCGCGGCCGTGGTGGCCGCCTCCATCGGGGACCCGGCCGAGGCGAGGGCCACCACCAGGGCCAGCAGGCACCACGCGGCGACGTCGTCCACGGCCGCGCAGGCCATGGCGAGCGCGCCGAGCGGGGTTCCGTACAGGCCGCGGTCGGTGAGGATCCGGGCCAGGACGGGGAACGCGGTGATGCTCATGGCCACCGCGATGAACAGGGTGAACGGCAGCCGGCCCACACCCGCCGGGGCGAACCCGTCGTACATCGCGAGTGCCAGCACCGAGCCCAGGGCCAGCGGCAGCAGCATCCCGGCCTGGCTCACGGCCACCGCGACGCGGGTGTGGCCGCGCAGGCTCTTGAGGTCCAGCTCCAGCCCGACCAGGAACATGAAGGCGAGCAGCCCGAGCTGGCCGAGCACCGAGGTGTACGGAAGCACGGACGGCGGGAACAGCCAGTGCTGGGCCTGCGGCCAGAGCCAGCCCAGCAGCGAGGGGCCCAGCAGGATGCCGGTGGCGATCTCGCCCACCACCGGCGGCTGGCCGAACCGGCGGAAGACGATCGCCCCCGCCTGGCAGGCGAGGATCACGACGGGGACGGCGATCAGGAGCGAGGGCAGCGGATCAGCCGACGACACGGGTGCCCCCCTCGGTCCCGGCGGGTCGCAGCGCGGCGGGCAGGGCGGCGTGCGCGGCCGGCTGCGGGACCGCCGCGGCCGCGGACCACGGGGCGTAGCGGCGCTGCCCGTAGAGCAGGGGCTGCCGGTCGTCCCGTACGGTCACCCGGCGGACCTCGGCGAAGACGGCCGTGTGGTCCCCGAAGCCGACGGTTCTGACCACGGCGCAGTCCGCGACGGCGTGCGCGTCCGCCGTCAGGTGCGGCCCGCCGGCCCCCAGCGGCAGCCGCCATTCGACGCGGTCGAAGCGGTCGGGCGCCCCGGAGGCGAACAGGTCCGAGGTGCCGCGGGCCCGCTCGTGCAACAGGTTGAGGGCGAAGTGGCCGCCGGCGAGCAGCACCGCGAGGGTCGGGCTCGCCGCCCGTATGCACACCACGAGCGTCGCCGGTTCGAGGGCGACGCTCGCGAGGGAGGTGCAGGTCAGGCCGTGCGGCACGGAATCGGAATCCAGTGTGGTGACGACGGACACCCCGGTGGGGAAGGCGGCCATGAAGGGCCGCAGGTCCGCCGGACGGCCCCCGGCCGACTCGTCCGGTGCGGCGGGATGGGGCACGGAACGGTGGGGCATGTCTGACTCCTGAGGTGGCTGAAGCAACTGCGGCCCGGCAGCCGGCGGGAGAGCCGTGCTGCCGGGCCGTGGGAGCGGTGGGCCTTACGCGCCGTGCAGTTGGCGCAGGTAGTCGTAGGCACTGGGCAGGGTCTCCAGCAGGTTCTGCTGCTGGCGCTTGACCGTGTCGAAGAGGGGTTCGGCGCCGGCCACCGAGTCCGGCCGGTGCGCGAGGGAGGGCAGCGGGGCGTCCGGCTCCAGGCCCAGGCCCGCGAAGATGCAGTAGTAGCTGCCGTTGGTCCAGAAGTTGCGGAACTCCGCCTCGAAGTTGCCGTAGTACGTCGACTCGTCGGTGATCGGAGAGTTGATGGGCAGGCCGGCCTTGTAGGCCGAGATCTTCTGCTGGATGTTGTCCGGGAGGGTCAGCTTCTTGTTGGCCTGCCAGAACGGCGTGTCGTTGCGCGGCGCGTAGAAGAAGTGCGCCTGGATGAAGTCGCGGGTGTCGTCGAACATCACCTCGATCTCGTGGTTGAAGCTGTTGACCAGGCCCTCGTTGAAGGTCTTGTCCGGGAAGTGCTTGGCCAGCTGGTAGATCGCGGCGGTGATGAAGTAGATGCCGGTCGATTCCAGCGGCTCCAGGAAGCAGGAGGACAGGCCGATGCTGACGACGTTCTTCACCCACGCGCGGCGGTTGCGGCCGACGCGGAAGCGGATGTGGTTGAACTTCGTCTCCTCCACGTCCAGGCCCCACATGTCCGCGAACTCGCGGGTGGCGGTGTCCTGGTCGGTGAACTTGCTGGAGTAGACGTAGCCGGTGCCGAAGCGGCCCAGCATGGGGATCTTCCACGCCCAGCCGGAGGACATGGCGATCGCCGACGTGTACGGCTCCACCCCGTTCGCCTCGTCGTCGTGCGGCACGGCAGTCGCCACCGCGCTGTCGCACAGCAGGTGGTCGCTCATGTCGATGAAGGGCTCCTCCATCGCCTGGTTGATCAGCAGGCCGCGGAAGCCCGAGCAGTCCACGAACAGGTCGGCGTCCAGCGCCAGTCCGCCCTTGGTGTGCAGCGTGGTCACGTAGCCGCGGCCGTCCTGCTCGACCCGCACCATCTCGTCCTGTACGTGGTTCACGCCCTGCTTCTCGGTGCTGAACCGGCGCAGGAAGTCGGCCACCAGCTGGGCGTCGAAGTGCCACGCGTACCGGGTGGCCGGACGTCCGTCGAGCCAGCGCGGGGCCTTCATCGCGTCCATCACGGGGGGCTCGCGGAAGCAGGCGTAGTCGAACGGCTCGGTGGTGCGGCCCTCGTGCTTGCGCTTGAACCAGTAGTGCGACAGCGGGGTCTGGTCGTAGTCGGGGAGCAGCCCGAAGGGGTGGTAGAAGTGGTCCGGACCGCCGCCCGGCAGCTCGCGGGCCGCCGACTCGCCCTGCCCGTCGGTCCGCCAGTTGACGAAGCGCACGGCCATCTTGAAGCTCGCGTTGCACTCCCGCATCCACTCGTCCTCGGCGATGCCCAGGTAGTCGAAGAAGGAACGCTGCAGATTGGGCACGGTGGCCTCGCCGACCCCGATGCGGGGGATCGACGGCGCTTCGAGCACGGTGATGTCGACCGTTCCCTGCAGCGCCTTTCCGAGGTATGCGGCCGTCATCCAGCCGGCCGTGCCGCCGCCCAGGATGACGACCTTCTGAAGCCGGGTGTCGCTGCTGGTCATGAAACAGCCCTCATTTCGGATTCGGCGGTTCGGGGGTTCGGGTGGTCGTGCTCATCAGTGTCGAAAGCGGCCCTATCACCGCCCTACACCGATCGGATCCGGCCGTTGTAGGGCCTTTGTAGACCTCCCGGACACACTCCTCGCAGGCAGCAGCGGCAGGCTGAAAACCACCGGGAGGACGCGATGACCACCGCAGCGAACGGGACGGCGGGGCCGGCGGTACGGGTCCGCTTCCTGGGCGACTTCGAGCTGACCGTCAACGGCACCCCCGTCCAGCGCTGGCGGGCCGGCAAGGCCCGTGGCCTGTTCCAGTACCTCGTGGTCCACCGCGGCCAGATGCTCACCCGCGACCGGCTCTACGCATCCCTGTGGCCCGGCGCCGACGCCGCCGCGGGCAGTTCCCTGAAGGTCGCCGCCCATGCCCTGCGCCGGGTGCTCGACGCCCACCCCGACCGCCCCGGCGACTCCGGGATCCAGCTGGTCTACCGCGACTTCGGCTACGTCCTGCACATCACCGGGCTGTGGTCCGACCTCGACCGCTTCCAGGAACTCGTGCACACCGGCCTGCGGGCCGCCGCGGCCGGCGACGCCCCGCTCGCCCGCACCCGGCTGCGGGCGGCGCTCGGCCTGTACGGCGGCGAGTTCCTGCGCGGCGAGAGCGCCGACTGGGTCGTCGAACAGCGCGAGTACCTCAGGGCCCTCGCCCTGCGGGCCCTGGGGGTGCTGCGCGCCGACGCCGAGGCCCGCGAGGACTTCGTCGAGCTGATCGAGGTGTGCAGGCGCACGCTGGAGATCGACCGCCACCACGAGGAGACCTACCGCGCGCTGATGGCCGCGCACGGCCGGCGCGGCGAACTCGCCTGCGTACGCCGCTGGTACGAGCTGTGCGCCCGCCGCATGCGCGACGAGCTGGCCGTGGCACCCGGCCAGGAGACCCAGCGGTTGCTGGCCACCCTGATCCCCGCCGCCGCGCGCCCCGCCGCTCCCGCTCCCGCTGCCGCCTCCGCCTCCGCCTTCGCCTCCGTCGCCGGGGCCCCGCCCGCCACCGTCCGCGCGCTGCGGCCGCCCGCCCGCCGGGCCGGAGCCCCCGCCCGCAGCGCGGACCTCCGTACGACCGTCCCGGCCCGGCCCGTGCGGCGGGCCAGGCCCGACAGCCGGGCCGCGGCCGCCCTGGCCCGCGCGGCCGACCAGGCGTCCGCGTGACACCGACCCGCCGTCCAGCGAGCCCGTGATTCCGTGACCGAGTGAGGACCCCACCGTGACCGTGCTGACCGTGCCGACCGAGCCACAGGACACCAGACCGTCCGGGGCCGAGCCCAACGCGGCCGCCCTGCCGCCCCGTTACACCGACCAGTGGATCGGCGGCGCCTGGGTCGCCTCCGACGCCGACGGCCGCCTGGCCGTCACCGACCCCGCCACCGAGCGCGCCCTGGCCACCGTGCCCGCGGGCACCGCCCGGGACGCCGACCTCGCCGCGCGCGCCGCCGCCGCCGCGTTCCCACGGTGGGCCGCCACCCCGCTGCCCGAACGCGTAGCTCTGCTGCGCCGGGTCGTCGAGGCCATGGAGGTCCGGGCCGACCGCTTCGCAGAAATCATCACCGCCGAGGTCGGTGCGCCCGCCCGGATGGCGCGCCAGACCCATGTCGGGCTCTCCCTCGGCATGGCGGCCCACTGCGTCGAGACCGCCGCCTCCTACACCTTCGAGGAGAGCGTGGGCCATTCGCTCGTCGTGCGCGAGCCCGCCGGAGTGGCCGCCTGCATCACCCCGTGGAACACCCCGCTGCTGCTCACCGTGCAGAAGATCCTCCCCGCGCTCGCGGCGGGCTGCACCGTGGTGCACAAGCCGAGCGAGATCACCCCGCTGCACGCCCGGCTGCTCGCCGAGGCGATCGCCGAGGCCGATCTGCCGCCCGGTGTCTTCAACATGGTCGTGGGCACCGGCGCCGCCGTCGGCACCGCGCTCGTCACCCACCCGCTGATCGACGTGGTCTCCCTGACCGGTTCCACCCGGGCCGGACGGGAGGTCTCCGCGCTCGGCGCCGGCAGCGTCAAGCGCGTCCACCTCGAACTCGGCGGGAAGAACGCGAGCCTCGTCCTCGACGACGCCGACCTGGCCGCGTCCGTGGCCGCCACCGTCGACCAGATGCTCTTCAACACCGGCCAGACCTGCCTGCAGTGGAGCCGGCTGCTGGTGCCCCGGGACCGGCAGGACGAGGCCGTGGAGCTCGCCGGCGAGGCCATGGCCGGGTACGTGACCGGCGACCCGCGCGACCCGGCGACCGACCTCGGCCCGCTGGTGTCCGCCGCCGCGCACGCCCGGGTCACCGGCCACATCCGGCGGGGCGTCGAGGAGGGCGCCGGCCGGCTGGTCCGCGGCGGCCCCGACCGGCCCGCCGGGCTGGACACCGGCTACTACGTCCGGCCGACGGTCTTCGCCGACGTGGACCCGCTGAGCGGCATCGGCCAGGAGGAGATCTTCGGACCGGTGCTCTCGGTCATCCCCTACGACGACGAGGACCAGGCGGTCCGGATCGTCAACGGCACCCGCTACGGGCTGCACGGCGCGGTCTGGTCCGGCGACGACGCCCGCGCCGAGCGGACGGCGCGCCGCTTCCGCACCGGCCTGGTCGACGTGAACGGCGGCCAGTTCAACCCGGCCGCCCCGTTCGGCGGATTCAAGCAGTCCGGGATCGGGCGCGAGTGCGGCACCGCCGGACTGGAGGCCTTCCTGGAGACCAAGTCGATGCAGCTCCCGCAGGGCGCGGGGGGCCAGGTGGTCGGCCCGCGCCTGCGGGCGACCGCGGCCGCCCGCCCCGCGGACACCGAGAGGAACGACGGATGACCCACCGGCACGCCGAGTCCGCCGGGGCCACCGCCCTGCGGGTACCGGCCGACGACACACCGTTCCGCGCGGCCGGGGCGGAACCGGATCCCGCCGCGCCGGCGGGCGACACCCTCCCGCCGCTGTTCGCCCGCCTGGAACGGTGGACGCGCGAACAGCCGAACGAGACCGCCGTCAAGGCCTTCGACGGCACCCTCACCTACGCGGCGCTCACCGCCCGCACCGCCCGGTACGCCACCGCGCTCGCCGCGGCCGGAGCCGGCCCCGAGACCGCCGTCGGGCTGCTGCTCGGCCGGTCCCGGGAGAGCGTCCCCGCCCTGCTCGCCGTCTGGAGTCTCGGCGCGACCGCCGTACCCCTGGACCCGGGCCACCCCGTCGAACGCCTCGGCCGCGTCCTGCGCGACGCCGGCGCCGCCGTCCTGGTCGCCCCCGAGGTGCCCACCGGACTGGAGCCCGACGGGATCGCCCTGCTGGCCCCCGCCGACGTCCGCCGCCGGGCCCCCGGGGCGCTCGCGGTGTCCGTACCCGCCCCCGACGGCTGCGCGTACCTCATCTACACCTCCGGAACCACCGGCCGCCCCAAGGGGGTCGAGGTCACCTACCGGGGCCTGGACACCTTCGTCGAAGCCCTCGGCGGACTCGGCCTGCCGCCCGGCGGGCTCGGCCTCAACGCCGTCTCGCCCGCCTTCGACGGCTGGCTCTGGTGCACCCTGCTCTACCTGACGCACGGCCAGGGCGTGGCCCTCGCCGACCTCTCCCTGGACGGGCTGCGCCAGGCCGCCGCCGAAGGCCGCGAACCGCTGCCCGGCGGCCTGCGCACCGTCTCCCTCACCCCGTCGCTGCTCGCCGCCCACGGCGCCGGCATCGACTCCGCCGAAGTGGTCGTGGTCGCCGGAGAAGCCTGCCCGGCCGCACTGGCCGAACGGTTCGCCCACGGCCGCCGGCTGCTCAACGTGTACGGGCCGACCGAGGTGACCATCGCCGCGACCTGGGCCGACAGCCGACGAGGGGACGACGTGACCACCATCGGACGACCCCTGCCCGGCTACCGGGCGTACGTCCTGGACGCGGAGCTCCGCCCGGTGCCCGCCGGCACCGAGGGCGAGCTCTACCTCGGCGGCCCCGCCGTCGCACGCGGCTACCGGGGCCGCCCCGGCCTCACCGCCAGCCGCTTCCTGCCCGACCCCTTCCAGGGCGGCGGCACGCGCATGTACCGCACCGGCGACGTGGTGATCCGGCGGCCCGGTGGCGAACTGGAGTACCGGGGCCGCCGCGACGACCAGGTGAAGATCCGCGGTCACCGCATCGAACTGGGCGAGGTGGAGCGGATCGCCGCCGAGCTGCCCGAGGTCGTCGCCGCCGCCTGCTGCCCCCTCGCCTCGGGCCAGACCCTCGGCCTCGCCGTCGTCGCGGCCCCCGGCGCCGACCGGGCGGGCCTCGCCGACCTGGTCGTGGAACGCTGCCGCAAGCAGCTGCCCGCGGCCGCCGTGCCCAGCACGGTCCGGGTGCTCGACCGGATCCCGACCCTGACCACCGGAAAGGCCGACCGCGAGGCGCTGGCCAAGGCCCTGGTGACACCGGAAGCCGCGCCCACCGCGCAGCCGGCGGCCCCGGGCGCCGGCCCGACCACGAGCGAGCGCATCGTGATGGCCGTCTGGGCCGACGTGCTCGCCACCGAGATCCCCGGCCCCGACGCGGACTTCTTCGATCTGGGCGGCCACTCCCTGGCCGCCGCCCGCGCCGTGTCGGAGCTGCGCCGCATCACCGGACTGCGCGTCGGCCTCGGCGCACTGCTGGCACAGCCGACGGCCGCGCACTTCGCCGCCGAGGTCGACCGGCTCGCCGCCGAGCGGGAGGCGTCCGCCGCCGCCCCGGGCGGCGACGCCGCCGAAGCAGAAGGGGCCTGAGCCATGGGCGCCTGGATCTCCACCTGGTCGGACGACCCCGCCGGCCGGACCCTGCCCGCCCTCCTGTGCCTGCCGCCCGCCGGGGCCGGCTGCCAGCAGTTCCGCGCCTGGCAGCCCGCACTGGCGGGTACCGCCCAGGTGTACGGCGTACAGCTGCCGGGGCGGGAGAACCGCTGGCGCGAGCCGATGCCGGACACCTTCGACGAGGCCGTCGGGGCCATCGCCGCGGAGCTGCTGGACGTGGTCGCCGACGGCCGGCCCCTGGTCGTCTTCGGCCACAGCTTCGGCGGCCTCCTCGGCTACGAGGTCTCCCGCCGGGTCGCCCCGCGGGCCCTGGTGGTCAGCGGCTGCCGGGCCCCCGGCCACTGGGACGGCGCCGGCCGCGGCATCGTCGACGACGGCGAGGAGCTGGACAAGCTCTTCGACACGGCCGGCCTCGACCCCGGGCTGCTCGACGAGGACACCCGCGCCCTGATGGTCGCGATGCTCCGCAAGGACGCGCAGCTGTCGCTGAGTTACGTCCACAAGCCGGACGTACGCCTGGACGCGCCGGTCCACGCCTGGGGGGCCGACGGCGACGAGACCGTCAGCTCCGAGGACCTGGACGGCTGGGCCGCGGTCACCACCGCCGCGTTCACCCGGCACACCACCAGGGGCGGCCACCACGCCGTACTGCGCCGCCCGCAGCCCGTACTGGACCAGCTGACCGCCCTGCTGCGGGGCACGGGCGGCGAGACCACGACCGGCGTCTGACCGCCCGTCCGACCGCCCGACCGTCCGCAACAACCCGCCTGCCCGCCCGCCCGAGTCCGGAGGACACCGTGCCCACCACCCACCAGGTTCTCGTGAACCACGAGGGGCAGTACGCGCTGTACCCCGCCACACGCGAGACCCCCGACGGCTGGACGCCGGCCGGGTTCGACGGAACCGAGGACGAATGCGCCGGCTTCGTGGACGCCCAATGGCCCGACACCCGCCCGCTCAGCCTGCGAGGAGCCTGAGATGGAGATCGACCTGCTCGACCCGGGCCCCTTCGGCCGCAACGACTTCTGGCCCGCCTTCACCTGGCTGCGCGCCAACTCGCCCGTCCACTGGCATCCCGAACCCGGCAGCGAGGACGGGGGCTTCTGGGTGCTGAGCCGCCACCGCGACATCATGAAGGCGTACGCCGACAGCGACACCTTCTCCTCGGCGCGCGGGATGCGCCTGGGCAGCGACCCGGCGGCCGTCGCCGCCGTCGCCCAGCGCATGCTCATCGTCTCCGACGTCCCCCACCACACCCGCCTCAAGCGGGCCCTCCACCAGGCCTTCGGACCGCAGCAGATGCCGCGCCTGGAGGCGATGGTCGAGAAGGTCGTCGGCGAGCTGGTGACCGAGGCCGTCGAACGCGACGAGCTGGACTTCATCGACCTCGCCAAGCAGCTGCCCAACCGGGTCGTCTGCGCCATGATGGGCATCCCGCGCGCCGACTGGGCCTGGATCGGGGCCCTGACCACCGACGCCTTCGACTCCCCGGACGACGAGGTGCGCACCAACGCGCACTCGGAGATCTTCCTCTACTTCATCGAACTGCTGGCCGAGCGCCGGGCCCGCCCCGGCGACGACCTGGTCAGCCAGATCGCCCACGACACCCTCGTGGACGAGGGCGACGGCGTCGAACGGCCGCTCAGCGACCACGAGATCGTCTTCAACCTCAACGGGGTCCTCTCCGGGGCCAACGAGACCACCCGCTACTCGGCGGCCGGCGCGGTCCACATGTTCGCCGAACACCCCGACCAGTGGCGGCTGCTGCGCGGCCTCGGCCACGACGGCATCACCCCTGCGGTCGAGGAGATCCTGCGCTGGACCACCCCCGGGGTGCACGCCCTGCGCACCGCCGTCCGCGACACCGAGATCAACGGGATCCCCATCGCCGAGGGCGCCCGGGTGACGCTGTGGAACGTCTCCGCCAACCGTGACGAGGACGTCTTCGCCGATCCGCACTCCTTCCGGGTCGACCGCCGCCCCAACCGGCACGTCGCCTTCGGCCACGGCCGCCACCTCTGCCTCGGTGCGCGCCTGGCCCGCTTCGAACTCGGCGCCCTGCTCACCGAGATGCTCGGCGTGCTCGACGGCTTCGAACTGGCCGGACCCGTCACCTTCAACTCCTCCAACTTCACCTGGGGGATCAACGCTCTCCCCGTGCGGCTGCTGCGCAGCCGAGCCTTCGCGAAGTAAGAAAGGGCCCGCACTGTGACCACCGCACTCGTCGACTTCAACCGTTCGGACGCCGCGTTCCCCGCGACCGGGTACCCGCAGCTCCTCGCCGAACAGGCCGCCCGCACCCCCCGGGCCACCGCCCTCGCACAGGGCGACCGCAGCTGGACCTACGCCGAACTGGAGGCCGCCACCAACCGCCTGGCGCACGCGCTGATCGCCCGCGGCGCGGCCGCCGGGACCCGGATCGGCCTCTGCTACCCGCGCAGCGCCGAGTACGTCATCGGCTCCCTCGCCATCCTCAAGACGGGCGCGGCGATCGTCGCCCTCGATCCGGTCAACCCCGACGACCGGCTCGCCGCGATGATCGCCGACGCCGCCCCGCTGCTGGTACTCACCCCCGCCGACCTCGGCCGCCGGATACCCGAGGACGTCCCCCGGGACGAGGTCGCCACGGCCGGGCAGGGACAGCCGGACACCGCGCCCGCCGTCGTGACCGGACCCGACACCGTCAGCCACCTCATCTACACCTCCGGCTCCACCGGCACCCCCAAGGCCGTCCTGGAGCGGCACGGCGCACTCACCAACCTGGTGCACTGGACCACCCGTGCCTACGGGGTCCGGCCCGGCGACCGCGCCTCCTGGATGTCCACCCCCGGCTTCGCCGTCCAGATCATGGAGTGGCTCGCCTACCTGCCCGCCGGAGCGGCCGTCCACATCCCCGAGGCCGGGCAGGCGCAGACCCCCGAGCAGATCCGCGACTGGCTGGCCGGCGAGGGCATCACCCACACCATGCTGGTCGCCGCCCTGGCCGAGCCCGCCTGGGGCCTGACGTGGCCGGCGGACACCGCGCTGCGGATCCTGGTCACCACCGCCGAGCGCGTGCACAGCTGGCCGCCCGTCGACACGCCCTTCCGGGTCGTGATGACCTACGGCACCACCGAGACCACCAACGTCCTGTCCTGCCTCGACCTCGGCGCCGGCATCGACTTCACCAGCCAGGCCACCTCCGACGAGGTCCGCGCCACCCGCCAGGTCCCGGTCGGCGTGCCCATCGCGAACCTGCGCGTCCACCTCCTCGACGAGGACGGCAGCCCGGTGCCCGAGGGCGAGGTCGGCCGCCTGCACGTCTCCGGCGCCGGTGTCGCGGCCGGCTACCACGGCCGCCCCGAGCTCACCTCCGCGAAGTTCCACCCCAACTTCGTCGCCGACGACCCGCACCCGGTGCTCTACGACACGGGCGACCTCGCCCGCCGCCGCGAGGACGGCGCCGTGGAACTCCTCGGCCGGTCCGACTCCCAGGTCAAGATCCGCGGCTTCCGCGTCGAGCTCGGCGAGGTCGAGACGCACATCGCACGGCTCGACGACATCGCGGAGGCCGTCGTCGTCACCCAGGAGCGCGGCCCGGGCGACAAGCGGCTCATCGCCTACGTCTCCCCGGCCGGCGCGGCCGAACCGGACTCCGCCGCGGTGCGCGCCGAGGTCGCCCGCACCCTGCCCTACTACATGGTCCCCGCCACCGTCGTCGTCCTGCCCGTGCTCCCGCGGCTCCCCAACGGCAAGGTGGACCGGCGCAGCCTGCCCGAGCCCCCGGAGGGCCGCGACGCGGTCGGCGCCGGCTACGAGGCCCCCCGCAACGAGGTCGAGGACGGGATCGGCCGCCTGTGGGCCGAGGCGTTCCGCACCGACGGCGTCGGCATCCACGACAACTTCTTCGAGCTGGGCGGCCATTCGCTGCTGGCCTTCCAGCTGATCGACGAGATCCGCCGCCGCTACAGCGTCGAGCTCAGCCTCTCCGACCTCTCCACCTGCCCCACCGTCGCCGAGCTCGCCACCCTCGTCACCACCGAACGCACGGGCGGCCGCGGCTCCTTCGGCGGACTCCCCGCGATCGTCCCCGACCCCGCCGCGCGCTTCGAGCCCTTCCCGCTCACCGAGAGCCAGCAGGCGCTGTGGATCGGCCGCGGCGGACTCGTCGAGCTCGGCAACGTCGGCTGCCACGGCTACTTCGAGTGGGAGAGCGAGCAGCTCGACGTCGCCCGCTTCGAGGGCGCCTGGCGCCGGCTCGTCGAACGCCACGACGCCCTGCGCACCCGCGTCCTGCCCGACGGCACTCAGCAGGTCTTCGAGGAGATCCCGGCCTACGAGATTCCCGTCACCGACTTCGGCGGCCTCGGCGAGGAGGCCCGGCAGGCCGAGCTGGCCGAGCTGCGCGAGCGGCTCTCCCACCAGGTCCTCGACGGAGACAGCTGGCCGCTGTTCGACGTACGGATCAGCCTGCTGGGCGGCGGCCGGGCCCGCATCCACCTCTGCCTGGACTTCCTCGTCGCCGACGCCTGGAGCTACTTCCAGGTCCTCATCCCGGACCTGGTCACCTACTACGTGGAACCGGGCGCCGAACTCGCCCCGCTGGAGCTGACCTTCCGCGACTACGTCCTCGCCGTCGGGAACTCGCTGCGCGACAGCGAGCTCTACCGCCGCTCCGAGTGGTACTGGCGCGACCGCCTCGCCACCCTCCCGCCCGCCCCCGGGCTGCCCGAGCGCCCGGCCGACGCCCCCGAGCTGCCGGTCCGCTTCGAACGACGCAGCCACGTCGTGTCCCCGGAACTGTGGACCCGCATCCAGGAGCGGGCCCACGCCCGTGAGGTCACCCCCTCCGGGGTGCTGGCCGCCGCCTACGCCGAGATCCTCGGCCGGGCCTCCGGACAGGCCCGGTTCACCATCAACTTCCCGCTGTTCAACCGCCTCCCGCTGCACCCGCAGGTCAACGCGCTGCTCGCGGACACCACCACCACCCTGCTGCTGGCCGTCGAGCAGACGGAGAGCACCTTCGCCGGACGCGCCCAGGCCGTCCAGCGCCGGCTCTGGGCCGACCTGGAGCACCGCTACTTCAGCGGTGTGCAGGTGCTGCGCGAGCTGACCAAGCTGCGCGGCTCCCTCGCCCCGGCCATGCCCGTGGTGATGACCAGCCTGGCCGGCCACCCGCCGCAGTACGAGGAGACCGAACTGGGCGCGCCCGTCTACGGGATCTCGCAGACCCCGCAGGTCTCCCTCGACTTCCAGGTCTTCGAGAAGCCCGACGGCCTCACCTTCAACTGGGACTTCCTGCCCGCCGTCTACCCCGACGGACTCATCGACTCGATGTTCGAGGAGTTCACCGGCCTGCTCGAGGCCCTCGGCGGGGACGAGGTCTGGGAGCGCCACTCCCCGCCGCCCGGCGACGAGAGCGCCGCCCCCGGCAAGGCGGAGGAGCGCGACACCGGCGACGCCTGGGAGCGGTACTGGGCGGGGATCCGGCGGACCGGCCGCGGCGGCGACGTCATCTGGGACGCCGACAGCGGCGAGGAGTTCCACTGGCTGCTCGGCCAGGCACAGCGCCACTTCCGCAGCGGCCTGCCGGTCATCGACCTGGGCTGCGGCAACGGCCGCTACAGCCGCGAACTCGCCCCGCACTACCCGCGGGTCGTCGGCGTCGACGTCTCGGCCAGCGCCATCGCGCACGCCACGCGCGAGGCAGAGGGCGTGCCGAACGTCGACTACCTGGCGATCGACATGACCGATGCCGAACAGGCCGCCGCCCTGGGCGAGGGGCCGTACAACATCTTCGTCCGCGGCGTCTTCCACGTCCTGGACGGCGAGGCCCGGGCCCGGCTCGCCGCCGTCGCCGACCGCCTGCTGGGGGACGAGGGCACGCTGATCGTCCACGAGCCCGACTACTCCAGCAACTCCTTCGGCTACCTCGGCTTCGTCGGAGGCAAGCGCGGCCGCGCCGAGGACCTGGTCGGCCCGCTGGAGGCCGCCGGTGTCCGGCACTCGCACCGCTTCACCCGGCCCGAACTGGCCGAGGCGTTCGGCGCGGACGCCTGGGAGGTCGTCGAGGACGAGGCGATAGAACTGCACGCCATCGACCCCCAGTCGGACTCCGACGCCCTGCGGCTGCCCGGCTACTACGCGGTGCTGCGCCGCAGGCGCTGATGACCGGCACCGCACCGGCCGGTCCCGCACCGCCCGGCCTCGCTCTGGCCGGGCCGACCGCGGCGGTGCTGGCCGCGGCCGGGGACGTACGGGAGCTGCTGACCGGTACCGAACTGGACAGGGCCGGCGCCCTGCGGTCTGCCGGCGACCGGGAGGACTTCCTGGCCGCGCACGCACTGGTCCGGCTCTGCGCCGGGCGGCTCCTGGGCCGCCCGGCGCAGAGCCTCACCGTCGTCCAGAGCTGCGGGAGCTGCGACCGGCCGCACGGCAGGCCGCGGCTCCTCGAAGCGCCCGGCACCGGTGTCAGCCTCGCCCACACCCGGGGCTGGGTCGCGGCCGCCGCGGCCCACGGCCCCGTCGGTGTGGACGTGGAGACGCTCGACGGCCACCCGCTGGACCAGCGGGTGGCCGAGGCCGTCTGCAACGAGGAGGAACTGGCCGCCGTACGGGCGGCCGAAGACCCGCGGCGCGCCTTCCTGCGCCAGTGGGTGAGAAAGGAGTCCCTGGTCAAGGTCGGGGCGGCCACGCTCGACGGAGCGGCCCGCCTCGACCTTCCCGTGTACGGGCAGCGGCCGGCGCGCTGGAGCGGCTGGCGGCTGCTGGACTGGGGGAGCGATCGGGTCGTCGGATGCGTGGCGGCCCGCGAGGAGATGCGGCTGCGGCTGCTCGGCTGAAAGACTGGACACGTGGAACGACCTACGACCGACCGGCTGCTCAGGGCGCGCGCACAGGCGATCGGGGGCGGGGTCCGGGAGGAATCGGTCGCCGCCGTCCTCGACCGGGTGCTGGCCGTGCAGGCACAGGACCTGGCCGCGGCGGAGCTCGGGCTCCGGGTGCGGGCCCGCGGGCTGACCCGGGACGCGGTCCGCCGGGCCACCGACACCGAACGCACCGCCGTCCGCGGCTGGTTCATGCGCGGCACCCTCCAGCTGGTGCCGGCCGCCGACGCCAGATGGCTGCTGGCGCTCTTCGGCCCGGTCTACCTCGCGCTCGCCGCCCGGCGGCTGCGCGAGCTGGGCCTCGACGAGTCCCTGTGCACACGCTCGGAGCGGCTCATCACCGAAGCCATCGACGGTGAGGGGCCGTTGACCCGCGCCCAGCTCACCGACCGGCTCACCACCCTCGGCGTGGAGCCGAAGGGGCAGTCCGCCTTCCACCTGATCCGCCGGGCAGCCCTGGCGGGCCGCATCTGTCACGGGCCGCAGCAGGGCGGCGAGGCCACCTTCGTCCTCCTCGACGACTGGCTGCCCGCCACCGGGCCCCTGCCCTTCACCGGAGCGGCCGCCGAACGCGAACTCGCGCGCCGCTACCGGGCGGCCCACGGACCCTCCGACGCCCTGGACTTCATCCACTGGTCGGGGCTCAAGGCCACCACGGGCAAGAACGCGTGGGCCTCCGTACGGGAGACCGGGCCCGAAGCCGTGCCCCCGGCCGGGAAGCCCGACGTGCGCCTGCTGCCGGCCTACGACAATTACCTCGTCGGCTACCGCAGCCGTGACCTCTCCGTGCCCGCCGAACACGAACGCCGGGTGTGGCCCGGCGGCGGGCAGATCCGGGCCACCGTGCTGGTCGACGGGCTGGCCGTCGGCACCTGGTCGGGCGGACGCCGTGGGACGCCGGTGACGGTCGAACCCTTCCCCGGGGCCGGGCCCCACAGCCCCGACGTGGCGGCCGGAATCACCCGTGAGAGCGCCGACGTCGCACGCTTCTCCAGCTGAACTCATAGCCTGTCTACAAGAGTTCTACAGTGCCCGGATTCATAACCGGTCGCTAACTCGAGGCCCATAGCGTCAGTGCCGTCCGACAATTACCCAATCAGAAAAGGGCGTCGACATGGCACTCGGTCGGCATTCCGATTTCAATCGCCTGTGGTTCGGGCAGACCGTCAGCAACTTCGGCGACAAGATCTCCCTCCTCGCGCTACCCACCCTCGCGGTCGTGGTGCTGGACGGCGGAGCCTTGGAGGTCGGCGTGCTCGGCGCGCTGCGCTTCCTCCCCTTCCTGCTGCTCGCCCCGTTCGCGGGGCTCGTGGCCGACCGGGTCTCGCGGCGCACCGTCATGATCGTCGCCGACCTGGGCCGCTTCCTGGCCCTCGCAACGATCCCGCTGGCATTCGCCCTCGATTCCGTCAGCATGACCCACGTCTACATCGTGGCCGCACTCACCGGTATCCTCACCACCTTCTTCGAGGTCTCCTACCAGTCCTGGCTGCCGCAGCTCATCGGCACCGAGAACCTCATCGAAGGCAATACGAAACTCCAGATCAGCCGGAGCGTCGCGGAAGCAGTCGGAGCCGGCGCCGGTGGCGCGCTCATCCAGGTGCTCGGCGCCGCCCGCGCCATCACCGCCGACGCGTTCACCTTCCTCATCTCGCTGGCCGCCCTGCTCGTCATCCGTCACCGGGACACCCGTGAGCGGACCGAAGAGCGCAAGGCGTCCGCCAAGGCAGAGATGAAGGAGGGCATGCGCACCCTCTTCGGCAACCCGGTGCTGCGCGGCCTGTTCACCGCCAACGTCGTGGTCAACCTCGGTGCCGCGATGGGTGACGCCCTCCTGATCGTCTACGCCTACAAGGTGCTGAACCTCAGCCCCGGCCAGGTCGGCATCGCCTTCGCCGTCATGTCGGTCTTCGTCATCGTCGGCGCGGTGCTCTCCGAGGTGGTCTCCAAGAGCCTCTCCGTCGGCCGCCTCCTGGTGATCACCGCCGTCGTCCTCGGCGCCGGCTACATCCTGATCCCGACGGGCGGCGCGGTCGGCGGCTTCGTCGGACTGATCGTGGTCCAGGCCGTCATCGGCTTCGTCTCCCCGATGTTCGACATCCACGTCCTCAGCCTCGTCCAGGGGGTCACCCCGAACGAGCAGATGGGCCGCGTCAGCGGCACCGCGCTCTCCGCGGTGTACGGCGCCCTGTCGCTGGGCTACTTCGCCGGCGGCGCGCTCGGCGAGGGCATTGGCCTGACCGGCGGCCTCGCGGTGGCCGGCGCCGTGACCATCGTCGGAGGCCTGACCCTGCTGGGCGGCCCGGTGGCCAAGATCAAGGAAATGCCCGCCGGTGACAACGCCGAGGAGGGATCTCCGGCCGCCGACGAGGCCAGGATCACCGCCTGATCGACGCACGACGGGGGAGCGGGAGTGGGCGCCGGCCGAACGGCGCCCACTCCGCACCGCGCCCCACTCCGCACCGCGCCCCACTCCGCACCGCGCCCCACTGCGCACCGCGCCCCACTGCGCACCGCGCCCCACTGCGCACCGCGCCCCACTGCGCACCGCGCCCCACTGCGCACCGCGCCCCACTGCGCACCGCGCCGTGCACCGGGCCCCACCCCGCGCCCCATCCCGTACGTCCGCTCCCGCTCCCGCACCCGGACGCGGACACGCGCACCCCCCACCCACCCGCAGCCCCAGCCCCAGCGCCGCGCACCGCGCGGCGCCACCTCGCCGTATCCCTCTCCCGACTCCCGAAGACGCACGGAGGCTCAAGGTGAGCGAGTCCCTCGCCGAACGCATAGCCGCACTGCCGAAGTCCCGCCGGGCACTGTTCCAGGCCCTGACCGGCCGAGCCGGCGGGCGCGCCGCAGTACGGGAGGACCCCGATCCCGCGCCCCGTGACCCCGCCGACCCGCCGGTGCTCTCCTTCGCACAGCGCCGCCTCTGGTTCATCGACCAGCTGCAGCCCGGCAGCCCCGCCTACAACGTGCCGGTGGCCACCCGCATCCGCGGCCCGCTCGACGTCGGCGCCCTGCACGGGGCGCTCCAGGACATCGTGGACCGCCACGAGGTGCTGCGGACCGTCTACACCTACCAGGAGGGCGCCACCGAGGCCGTGCCCCGCGTGGTGGACGGCTACCGGCTGCCCCTGCCATTGACAGAGCTCCCCGGTGAGGACGCGGTCCGGCCGTTCTACGACGCCGACGCGGGAGCCCCCTTCGACCTGGCCGGCGCCGTCCCGCTGCGGGCCCGGCTCGGCCGGATCGGCGCCGAGGACCACGTCCTGGTCCTGAACCTGCACCACATCGTCACCGACGGCTGGTCCATGCGCGTGCTCTACACCGAACTGGAGCGCGCCTACGCCGCCCGCACCGGGGCGCCCGCCGAGGCCCCGGCCCCGCTCGCCCTCCAGTACGCCGACTTCGCCACCTGGCAGCGCCGCCGCGTCAGCGGGGACCGGCTGGAGGGCCTCACCTCCTTCTGGCGCGAGGAGCTGGGCGGCGCCACCCCCGTGGACCTGCCCACCGACCGGCCCAGACCTCCCGTCTTCGGCCATGCCGGCGCCTCCCGCTACATCGACCTCCCGCCCCGGCTCATCGCCCGGCTGCGGGAGTTCGGCAAGTCGGAGGGCGCCACCCTCTACATGACGATGCTGGCCGGCTTCGCCGCCACCCTGCGCCGCTGGACCGGCCAGGAGGACATCATCGTCGGCACCTCCGTCTCCGGCCGCGACCACCCGGCCTTCGGCGAGCTCATCGGCTTCTTCGTCAACACCCTGCCGCTGCGCATCAGAACCGGCGGCGACCCCGGCTTCTCCGAGCTGGTCCGAGCCACCCGCCACACCACCCTCCAGGCGTACGCGCACCAGGAACTGCCCTTCGACCTGATCGTCGACGCCCTCGGACTGCCCCGGGACCCGAGCCGGCCGCCGCTCACCTCCGTGATGTTCCTCCTCGACGAGACCCCGGACACCGCCCCGGGCCTGGCGGGCGTCGCCACCGAGCCCATCGACTTCTCCTCGCACGCCACCAAGTACGACCTTATGATCAGCGTCCACGACACCGGCACGGCGGTCCGGGCCCTCGTCGAGTACCCCACGGCCCTGTTCGACGCCGCGACCGTGGACCGCCTCCTCGGCCACTTCCTCACCACCCTCGAAGGGGCGCTCGCCCGCCCGGACGCCCCGCTGTCCGTCCTGCCCCTGCTCACCGACGGCGAGCGCCGCGCCGCCCTGGACGACTGGAACGCCACCCGCGCCCCCTTCCCCCAGGATGCCTGCCTGCACGAGCTGTTCGAGCAGCACGCCGACCGGCGGCCCGACGCGCCCGCGGTGGTCCTCGGCGGACTCGGCGGCTGGAACGTCACCTACCGGGAACTGGAGGAGCGCGCCAACCGGCTCGCGCACCGTCTCGTCGAAGCCGGCGCAGGACCCGACCGGACCGTCGCCCTGTGCCTGCGCCGGGGCCCCGGCCTGGTCACCGCGATCCTCGCCGTCCTCAAGGCCGGTGGAGCCTACGTACCCCTCGACCCGGACTACCCGGCCGAGCGCCTGGCGCTCCTGCTGCGGGACTCCGCACCGCCCATCGTCGTCTCCGACGCCGAGCTGATCGGCCGGCTGCCCGTCCCCGCCGGCACCGCGCAGGTGCTGCTCGACACCGACCGGGCCGCGCTCGCCGAGCTGCCCCCGACCCGGCCGGCCGTCCCCGTCACCTCCCGGGACCTGGCCTACATCATCTTCACCTCGGGCTCCACCGGCACCCCCAAGGGCATCGCCCTGGAACACCGCGGCGTGGTCAACAACCTCCTCGACCTCAACCGTTCGTACGGCATCGGGCCCGGCGACAGTGTCCTCGCCCTGTCCTCGCCCAGCTTCGACATGAGCGTCTACGAGACCCTCGGCATCCTGGCCGCGGGCGGCACGCTCGTCCTGCCCGACCCGGCCGCCGCCAAGGACCCGGCGCACTGGGCCGACCTCGTCGAGCGGCACGGCGTCACCGTCTGGAACTCCGCCCCCGCCCTCCTCGGTCTCCTCACCGACCAGCTCGAACACGCCGGCGGACCCCGGCTGCCGAAGCTGCGCACCGCCTTCCTCGGCGGCGACTGGATCCCCGTCACCCAGCCCGACCGGATCCGCGCCTTCGCGCCCGGCCTGTCCTTCGTGGCGCTCGGCGGGGCGACCGAGGCCTCCATCCACTCGGTGGAGTACCCCGTCGGCCGGGTCGATCCCGAGTGGACGAAGCTCCCGTACGGGCGGCCCATGGCCAACCAGCTCGCCTACGTCCTCGACCCGCAGGACCGCCTCGTCCCCGTCGGCGTGCCCGGCGAACTCCACCTCGGCGGGGTCGGACTGGCCCGCGGCTACCTGGGCCGGCCCGAGCTGACCGAGGAGAAGTTCGTCCGGGTCGAACTGGAGCCCGGACGCACCGAACGGCTGTACCGCACCGGCGACCTGGCCCGCTACGGAGCCGACGGCACGATCGAACTCCTCGGCCGCACCGACTTCCGGATCAAGCTGAACGGGCTCCGCATCGAGCCCGGCGAGGTGGAGAGCGCGCTGCGCGCGTGCCCCGGGGTCCGCGAGGCCGTCGTCGCCGCCCGCCGCACCGCCGGCTCCGACCGGCTCGTCGGCTACGTGGTGCCCGAGGAGGGCGCCGACGTGGACACGGCCGTCCTGCGCACCGCGCTCGCCGCCGTCCTGCCGCCGCACTGCGTCCCCGCCGACCTGGTGCCGCTGGAGCGGCTGCCGCTCAGCCCCAACGGCAAGGTGGACCGGGGCGCGCTGCCCGACCCGCGCCCCACCGCAACCGCGCCGGGCCCCACCGCCGCCGCGGCGCACGTGGGAGCGGACCCGGTCGCCCTGCGGATCGCCGCCGTCTGGGCCGAGGTGCTCGGGGTGCAGGTGGCGCCCGACGACGACTTCTTCGCCCTCGGCGGGGACTCCTTCGCCGCCGTACGCGCGGTCCGCGCCGTCGCCACCGCCCTGCCGGACGGCGGAGCCGCCGCCCTGCGCGTCGTCGACCTCTTCAGCAACCCGACCCCGGCCGCCCTCGCCGCCCGCACCGCCGAACTCGCCGGAACGGGCGCGGGAGCGCCGGGCCCCGGACTGCTGCACCGGCTCACGCCCCAACGCCCGCCCGGCACCACCTCGTTGACCCTCGTCTGCTTCCCGCACGGAGGCGGCGACGCCATCGCCTACCAGCCCCTCGCCGCACAGCTCCCGCCGCACATCGAGCTCCTGGCCGTCTCGCCGCCCGGACACGACCCGCTGCGCCCCGGCCCGATGCTGCCGGTCCCCGAGTTCGCCGAACTCGCCGCGCAGGAGATCGCCCGCACCGTGCAGGGCCCGTACGCGGTCTACGGCCACTGCGCCGGAGTCGTCACCGCGCTGGAGACCACCCACGTGCTGGAACGGATGGGGCAGCGGCCCATCGCCCTGGACCTCGCCGCGGCCCTCCCCGAGGAGGACCCCGAGTACGCCCTGGAGATGGAACGCGTCTCCGGCGACGACGACCTCGTCGCCTACCTGACCACCATGGACGGCTTCGACGGCGTCCTCGACGACAGCGACCTCACCTCCGTCCTGCGGATGGTCCGCCACGACATGACCGAGGCCGCCCGCTTCTTCGCCCGCACCCCGGGCGGCTACGACCGGCCCCTGGCCACCCCCCTCACCTGCATCATCGGCGACGCCGACGACGCGACCGAGGGATACGAGGACGGCTACCGCGCCTGGGGCCGCTACGCGGCCGACGTGCGGCTCGCCGTGATCCCCGGGGGCCGCCACTACTTCGCCAAGCACCTGCCCGACGCTCTCGCCGCGCTCCTCGCCGACCTGCACCGCAACGGAGGAACCCATGTCTGATCTCGCCGAACGGCTCGGCCGTCTGCCCCAGGGACAGCGCTCCCGGCTGCTGGGGCGGATGCGCAACCAGATGACGGCCGGCGTGGGCCGCCGCATCGAACTGGGGCGCGCCGACCACGGACCGCGGTCCCGCTCCTCCTTCCAGCAGGAGCAGATGTGGTTCGTCGACAAGCTCGGTGCCGGCAAGGCCCGCAACAACATAGCCCTGGCGATACACCTGGGCGGCCCCCTCGACCGGGCCGCCCTGCACGAGGCGCTGAACGCCGTCGTCGCCCGCCACCAGGTGCTCCACAGCAAACTCGTCGAGATCGACGGTGTCCCCTGGCAGGAGCCCGTCCCCTCCTTCGTGCTCGGCGTCCAGAGCACCGACCTGTCCGGCAGCGAGGACGCGGACCGCGAACTCGCCGAGCTCACCGCCACCTGCGCCGCCGCCCCCTTCGACCTGGCCGCCGCCCCGCCCGTCCGCGCCCACCTGGTCCGCCTCGCCGAGGACCGGCACGTCCTGCTCTGGGTCGTCCACCACGTCGCCTGGGACCCGGGCTCGACCCGCATCTTCACCGAGGAGCTGACCTCCAGCTACGCGGCGGCCGCCGCGGGCAAACGCCCCGAGGCCCCCCCGCTCGCCGTCGAGTACGCCGACTTCGCGGCCTGGCAGCGCGCCAAGCTGGAGAACGACGAGCACGGCCGGGCCCTGGCGGGCAAATGGCGCCAGATCCTGGCCGGCGCAGTGGCCACCGAGGTCCTGCCCGACCACCCGCGCGGTCCCGAGACCCGCGGCGACGGTCGCGGTCTGAAACTGACCCTGGACCAGAAGCTGCTGGACCGCCTCACCGAGCTCGCCGACGCCGGCAACACCACCGTCTTCACCACCCTGCTCGCCGCGTTCAACGCGCTGCTGCGGCACTGGACCCGTACCGAGGACGTCGTCGTCGGCACGGCCAGCGCCTCCCGGCCGCACCCCGACCTGGAACAGGTCATCGGCTGCTTCGTGCAGATGATCACCCTGCGGACCGAGGTCACCGACCGGCTCACCTTCCGCGAGCTGGTGACCCGTACCGCGGCCTCCGTCATGGACTCCTTCACCAACAGCGAGCTGCCCTTCGAGCAGGTCGTCGAGGCCGTCCGCCCGGTGCGCGACCCGCTGCGGCACCCGCTCTTCCAGATCGAGTTCACCTCGCTCGGCCGCTGGGGAACCCACCGGGCGCAGGCCGCCGACGTCGAGTTCAGCATGGAGCAACTGCACGACGGCGCGGCCAAGTTCGACATGAGCTTCCTGGTCGGCGAGAACGACGGCCTGGAACTCTCCCTCGAGTACAACACTTCCCTCTACCGGCACGGCACGGCGAGCGCCCTGCTCGCCGCCTTCCGCCAGGTGCTGGAGCAGGTCGCCGAGAACCCCGACCTCCTGGTCGGCGACATCAGCCTGGTCGAGGAGCCGGCCGCCTCCCGGCACGCCCGCGAGCTGTCGCGCGGCGGCCCGGTGGACGAGGCCGCCTGGACCACCACCCTGGACCGCGCGTTCCGCGAGCGGGCCACCATCCACCCCGATGCCGTCGCCGTCCGCCACGGCTCCACCCGGCTCGACTACGCCGCCCTCGACCGCTGGTCCGAGGCCATCGCGCACCGGCTGCGCGACCGCGGTGTCCGGCACGGCGACCCCGTCGCGGTGTGCGTCGCCCGCGGACCGGCCGCCGTCGCCGGAGTCCTCGGCGTGCTCAAGGCGGGGGCCCACTACATCCCGGTCGACCCGGCCGCCCCGGCCGAGCGGACCCGTACGGTCCTCACCGACGCCAAGGTCAGGCACGCCCTCGTCGACGAGGCCGCGCAACTGCCGGTACCGCTGGAGCTGGTGACCACCGGAACGGCCGCCCCCGTCCGGGAGGTCCCCTCCCTCGCGCCGACCTCCCACCCCGGCGACCTGGCCTACGTGCTCTACACCTCGGGCAGCAGCGGAACCCCCAAGGGGGTCATGATCGAGCACCGCTCGGTCACCCACTTCTCCCGCACCATCGCCAAGGCCTACGAGATCCGGGCCGAGGACCGCGTCCTGCAGTTCGCCCCGCTCACCTTCGACGTCTCCGTCTTCGAGATCTTCACCACCCTGCTCGCCGGCGGCTCGCTCGTCATCGCCACCGACGACGAGCGCCGCGATCCGGCCCTGCTCCAGACCCGGATGTGCGAGGACGCGGTCACCGTCGCCGAACTCCCGCCCGCCCTGCTGCCGTTGCTCGACCAGGCAGGCCTGCCCGACCTGCGGCTGGTCTCCGTGGGCGGCGAGGCCTTCCCCGGCAGGCTGGTCGCCGAATGGACCGCGGGGGAGCGCAGGTTCGTCAACGGCTACGGCCCCACCGAGGCGACCGTCGCCGTCACCCTGATGGACTGCACCGGCAGCTACGACCGGAACCCCCCGATCGGCCGGCCCATGCCGGGCCACCAGGCCTTCGTCCTCGACGAGCGGCTGCGCCCCGTCCCGCCCGGCGTGCCCGGCGAACTGTGCGTCGCCGGCCCCGGCGTGGCCCGCGGCTACCTGGGCCGCCCCGAGCTCACCGCCGACCGCTTCGCCGGCAACCCCTACGCGGACGGCCCCGAGACCGAGCGCCTCTACCGCACCGGTGACCTGGTCCGCTGGCTGCCCGGCGGCAACCTGGACTTCCTCGGCCGCACCGACCGCCAGCTCAAGGTGCGCGGCCACCGCATCGAGCCCGGCGAGATCGAGTCCGTGCTCACCGGGCACCCGTCGGTGCAGCAGGCCGTCGTCGTGGCCCAGCCCGCCGCGGGCGGCGAGCGCATGCTGGCCGCCTACGTCACCGTCGAACAGGTGGGCTCCTACGCCTCCGAGGTCGCCGACGCCGAGGGCCTGCGCGCCTACGCGGCCGGCCGGCTGCCCGGCTACATGGTTCCGGTCGTCGTCGTCCTGGACGAACTGCCGCTCACCCCGCACGGCAAGGTCGACACCGCCGCCCTGCCCCAGCCGGCCGAACTGTCCGCGCAGGGCGGCACCGCGCCGCGCGACGCCGTCGAGGAACAGATCTGCCGGGACATCCTCACCCCGCTCCTGGAATGGCAGAACCCGGACGTGGAGGGCGACTTCTTCGCCCTGGGCGGCAGCTCCCTGCAGGCCACCATCGTGGTCTCCCGGGTCCGCGCCCTCTTCGGCATCGACATCGCCCTCGCCGACTTCTTCGGCCGCCCGACGGTCTCCGGACTCGCCGAGCTGGTCCGTAAGGCCAAGGCGGAGGCCGCCGGCGAACAGGACCGGCTGCTCGCGGTCTTCGAGCAGATCGAGAACATGAGCGACGACGAGGCCGCCGCCCTGCTCGGCTCCCTCCAGCACCCGGACGGTCCCTGATGGCCGACGGGGCCGGGCTCGAAGGAGCGCTCGCCGCGCTCCCCGAGGCGAAGCGCGAGCTCGCCCGGCTGATGCTGGCCGCCCGGCAGCCCGTACCCGCCCACCCGGCCCCGCGCTCCGGCGCGGGGCCGGTCCCCCCGACCGCGCTCCAGGCCCGGCTGTGGCGCCGCGAACGCACCCACCCGGCTGTCGCCACCGGCTCGCACGCCCTGCGGCTGACCGGGCCGCTCGACCCAGAGCGGCTCGCGGAGGCCCTCACCGGGGTGCTGCGCCGCCACGAGGCGCTGCGCACCCGGCTCACCGTCTCCACCAGCGGGCAGCCGAGGCTGCACGTGGACGAGGAACCGGTTCTGCGGCTCACCCGGGCCGACCTCTCGGGCTTCACCCCGCAGGCCGCCGCCGAACGCGTGGCCCTGCAGAGCACCGAGAGCGCCTCCACCGTCCTCGACCTGGAGAGCGGCCGCACCAGCGCCTTCCGGCTGCTGCGGCTCGCCCCCGACGAGCACGTCCTGATCCTCGCCTCCCACCTCGCGGTCTTCGACGGCTGGTCCTCCGGGGTCCTCCTCACGGACCTGGCCACGGGCTACCGCGAGGGCCCGGCGGCCCTCGTCCCGCCCGCACTGCAGTTCCCCGACTACGCCGACTGGCAGCACCGTTGGCTCGCCGGACCCGACGGCTCGGCCGAACTGGCCCGCCGACGCGCGGTGTTCGCCGCCGATCCGCCCGCACCCCGGGCACCCGGCGGATTCGAACGCGGTCACGTGCCCGTACGGCTGGCCCGCGGGCCGGTCGCCGGCGGGCTGGAACTGGGCGCGGCCGAGGGGGCCACCCCGTTCATGACGCTGCTCGCCGCGCTGGCCGTGGTACTGGCCCGCAGGCAGGCCCGTACCTCCCTGGTGATCGGCACCCCCGCGGCCGGCCGCTTCGCGGGCGCCCTCGAGGGCGCCGTCGGGCAGTTCACCACCGTGGTACCGATCCGGCTCGACCTGGCGGGCGGCCCCACCTTCCGGGAACTGCTGCACCGCACCCGGACCGCGGTGGCCGACGCGCTGGCCCACCAGCGCCTGCCCGTGGACGTCCTGTTCGGCGAGGGCACGCCCCCGCCGTACGACGTCCTGTTCGCCCTCCACAACTACCCGGCGGTCCCCCTGGACCTCCCGGGCATCGAGGTCGGCCAGCTGCCGGGACCGCCCGCCCGGCACCTGGAGCTCTACAGCCCCGACCCGGCCGCCGCCCTCGCCTGTGTCGGCCTCGTGGAACGGGACGGCGAGATCGGCGGCACCGCCGAGTACAACCGCCACGCGGCCACGCCCGAGGACGTGCGGGGCCTGCTCACCGGAATCGAGGACGTGCTGGACCGGGCCACCGCCGCGCCCGCATCCCCGCTCACCATCTAGGGAGTTGCCCGTGCTCACCACCGAGTTCTACCGTGCGCCCGCGGACTGCGGGCTGCTGCGGAGCGGAGCCGACGTGCCCCGCACCCCCATGCGGGCCCTGCGCGAGGACATCCACGACATCCTGGTCTCCGCCCCCGTGGCCGAGGCCCGGCGCACCCGCGACCCGCGGCCCATCCACCGGGCCCTGGGCGAACGGGGCCTCCTCGCCCCCCAGTGGCCCGAGGAGTACGGCGGCCGCGGCATCAGCCAGGTCGCGGCCGCCGTACTGGTCGAGGAACTGGCCATGCACGACGTGCCCGATCTGCTGCACACCCTCACCGTGCAGATCGTCGGATCCACCCTGCTCAATGTCGCGAGTCCCGCGATGAAGGCCCGGCACCTGCCGGGCTTCGCGGCCGGCACCGCCTTCGGCTGCGTGCTGTTCAGCGAACCCCAGGCCGGCTCCGACCTCAACATCCTCTCCACCCGCGCCGTGTCCGACGGCAAGGGCGGCTACAAGCTGTACGGAACCAAGGTCCATTCGCTCTTCGCCCGGCTCGCCGACTACGGCCTGTGCCTGGCCCGGGGCGAGGACGACGCCTTCAGCCTCTTCCTGGTCCCCCTGGCCCAGGAGGGCGTCACCATCCGGCAGATCCCCGGCATGGGCGACGACGCCTTCCACGAGGTCACCCTCGACGGCGTGGCCGTGACCGCCGACGACGTGGTCGGCGAGACCGGCCAGGGCTGGGCGATCGTCGTCAAGACGCTCGCCTTCGAGCGCACCGGCCTCGACTACTACGTCAAGGCGCTGCGCTGGTACCGGGCCGCCGTGGAACGGCTGGAGGTCCACACCGACCGGCTGGAGGCGGGCCAGCACGACCAGATCGGCCTGGCCAAGCTCAACGCCCGGCTGCTCGCGGCGGGCACGCTGGTCCGCCGCGTCCTCACCCGCCTCGACCGGGGCGAGCTCAACGAGGACGAGGCGGCCGCCGCCAAGTGGTACACCACCGAGCTCGCCGCGGAGGTGGCCTGGTGGGCCGCGGAACTCGACGGCGACCGCAGCATGACCCTCGACGACCCCGAGGTCGACGGGGTGGCACACCCACTCGATTCTGCGTTGCGCGAAGCCCCGGGAATGCGGATTTCGGGCGGCACCGCGGAAATGATGCTGGAGACGCTGGCCCGGCTGCGTCTCGACTCAGGGGCGGAGGTACGGCCGTGACGTCACAGGCGGTAGGCGGGAACGGGACGGGCGGCCGGGGCGCGGCGGACGCGCCCGAACGGTGGCGGGAGCGGGAGGACGAGGACTCCCTCTTCCGGCAGCTGCGGCTCACCGTGCGCCAGGGCCTGGAGGTCGACGGGGACACGCCCGCCGGCGCCTGGGAGGCGCTGACCCAGGTGGGCGCCTGGGAATTCGCCCTCCCCATCGGCAAGGACGGCCTCGACCTGGGCCAGGCGGTCGTCGCCATGGTCTGCGAGGAGGCGGGCAACGCGATGCAGCCCGTCCCGCTGACCGACACCCTCCTCGCCCTGGACCTGATCTCGGGCCTCGGCCCCCTCGCCCCCGAGGAGACCGACGGCCTCCTGGACCGGGTACGGACCGGGGAGGTGCAGCTCGCCGTGCCGGGCCGGCTGCCCGATCCGCGCGGCACCGTACCGCCGGGCATCACCTGGAAACCGGACGGGGACACCGGCGGAGTCGTACTCACCGGCACCGGGGGCCCCTTCGCCGCCGGAGTCGGGCCGGGCGCCCTGCTGGTCCTGGCGAGCGGCCCCGACGGCCCGTGCGTGGCGCTCGTGGGCCTGCCCACGGAGGGCGTGGCGGTACGCCCGCTGCGCGACCACGGCGGCGGAGCCGTCGCCGGCGCCGTCTTCGACGAGGCCCGGCTGCCGGCCGGAGCGGTCCTGCTGCGCGGCCTCGCCGCCGAAAACGCCCTCGCCCGGGTGGGGCTGCGCGCCGCCGTCCACCAGGCCTCGCTGCTGGCCGGGATCACGGCGGCCGCCCTGACCGCGGTCGTCTCCCGGATCCGCGGCCGGCAGCAGTTCGGCCAGGCCCTGGTCAAACACCAGGGCCCCCGGCTGCGGGTGGCCGGCCTGCTGGCCCGCCTCGACGCCGTGCGCTGGGCCGTGGGCGACGCCGCCCGTGACCTCGACGAGGACCGGCTCACCCCGGGGGAGGCCGCCGGGCTGATCGCCCTCACGGCGGAGACCACCCTCGATGTGACACGTGACGCGGTCCATCTGCACGGCGCCTCGGGGCTGGTCCGGGACGGCCTGGTGGCGGGCTGCTACCGGCGCGCGGCATGGGAGGCCATGCGCTGCGGGCGCCCGGCCCAGCTGTGGGACACCGCGGCGCACACGCCCTGACCGGCACCGCACGAGGGAAGGGGCCCCCGCACCGCGGGAGCCCCTTCTGCGTACGGCCGAGGCCGTCAGACCAGGTCGCGCCGGACGACCCAGCGGTGGCGCTTGTCGCTCTTGGCCTCGGTGCGGTGGACCCGGCGGAAACCGGCCCGCTCGAACATGTCCATCGTCCCCACGTAGGCGAGGGTCGGGTTCACCCGGCCGCCCTCCGGGTCCACCGGATACCCCTCGACGGCGGGCGCGCCATGGGTCCGTGCGTGCTCGACGGCCCCCTCCAGCAGGCCCGAGGCGACCCCCTTGCCGCGGAACTCCTTGCGCACGACGAAGCAGGTCACCGACCACACCGGCAGATCGTCCACCGGTGTGATCGTCTTCGACGAGGTCAGCCGGTCGAGCTGGCGGCGCGGCGCCACGTTGCACCAGCCGGCCACCTCGCCGTCCAGGAATCCCAGGACCCCGGGCGGCGGATCGGCCTTCTCCATGAGGTTCTGCAGGTGCTCGCCCCGCTCGTCCGCGGTGAGCCGCCCGTAGTCGCCGGTGGACAGCCGCCAGGCCATGCACCAGCACGTGTGCGCGCTCTTCTTCGGCTGGAGCACCTTCCGGATGTCGTCCCACAGATCCGCCGTGGCGGGCCGTACTTCTAAGCTCATGCTGCTACTTCGCTCTCTTCCGCTTCTTACAGGTGTCCCGCGGGCGCGGTGTTGCGCGCCGCGGCGACGACATCGGTCATAACGGCGACCAGCACCTCGAGGGCCCGCCGGCACGCCTTCTCTCCTGCGTCCAGATGGGTGACCAGCCGGACCGTCCGCGGGCCGGGCGCGGTCACCAGCACTCCTTCCTGCGCCGCCCGTGCGACGACCGCGTCGGCGCCGGGTACCTCGATGAGGACGATGTTGGTCTCCGGCGGGCGCACGGTGAACCCCGCGTCCCGCAGCCCCGCCGCCAGCAGCCCGGCGTTGGCGTGGTCCTCCGCGATCCGCTCCACGTGGTGGTCCAGGGCGTACAGTCCCGCAGCCGCCAGGATGCCCGACTGCCGCATCCCGCCGCCCAGTCCGTGCCGCAACTTCCTTGCGCGCGGCAGGTGTTCGACCGGCAGCAGGAGCACCGACCCGACCGGTGCGCCCAGGCCCTTCGACAGGCACACGGACAGCGAGTCGACCGTCTCCCCGTACGCCCGCGCCGACGTGCCCGTCGCGGCCATCGCGTTCCAGATCCGGGCCCCGTCCATGTGGACCGTCAGGCCCGCGCCGGCCGTCAGTTCCCGTACGGCGCGCAGCGTCCCCAGCGGGTGGACCGTACCGCCGGCCCGGGTGTGGGTCTGCTCCACCTCCACCGCACGGGTACCGAGCGTGTACGGGTTGCCCCGCCGGATCACCCCGGCCAGCAGGGCCGGGGTGATCACCCCCCGCTCGGCGGTCACCGTGCGGGTCTGGATCCCGCCGTAGCGGGCCGGGGAGGCCTCCTCGTGCGCCAGGACGTGCGCCTCGGCATCGCACACCAGCTCCTCGCCGGGGCCGACGAGGAGCTGGAGGGCGATCTGGTTGGCCATCACCCCGGACGGTGTGAACAGCGCCGCGGAGAAACCGAAGAGCCCGCCGAGCCGGTCCTCCAGCGCGCGGACGGTCGGATCCTCCCCGAAGAGGTCGTCACCGACCTCCGCGCCGGCCATCGCGGCCCGCATCCCGGGACCCGGCCGGGTCACCGTGTCGCTGCGCAGATCGGCGGTCTCGAAACTCCCGATGGTCATGACGGTACGTCAACTCCTCGCTCGCGGGACATCCGGGTGTACCGGGCCGGGCCGGGCCGAGCGCCTGCACCCGGCCCGGCCGACTCCCGGAAGGCCGACTCCTTCGAATCCATGCTCCGTTCAGCGGCCGGCTCGTCCATCGGCGCACGTACGTCACGCTCGTACCGCTCGCGGTGGCGCAGGCGCCACGCCTCCTTGCTGTTGTCGGCCGCGAGGTCCTCGTACAGGCGCAGCGCCGAGGGCGGGAAGCCGCTGAAGGTCACGGCAGATACCCCGGCAGGGGGTGGGCCGCGCACAGCTCGGAGACCCGGGTGCGCACCCGGTCGCGCAGCGCGTCCGTCAGTACGCCGCCCTGCGCGCGCAGCGCGACGAGGACATCGGCGACCAGGTCGGCGCACTCGGCGGCCACCGCGTGGTCCATGCCGCGCGCGGCCAGCGTGTTGGTGCCCAGCCGCAGTCCACCGGTCACCCGGACCGGCGTGGTGTCGCCGGGGACCCGGTTGCGGTTGACGACGATCCCGCAGGACTCCAGGGCCTGCTCGGCGACGTCCCCGGTGACCCCGCTGCCGCGCAGGTCGAGCAGCACCATGTGGGTGTCCGTACCGCCGGTGACCAGCCGGAATCCCCGGTCCGAGAGACGCTCGGCGATCGCCTGCGCGCCGTCCGCGAGCCGCTTGGCGAGCTCGGCGAAATCGGGGCTCGCCACGAAGTCCAGGGCGCGCGCCTTGGCCGCCACCGACGCCAGGTCGGGCGTGCCCTGCGTGAAGGGGAACACGGCGCGGCGCAAGGTCGCGGCGAGGGTGCCGCGCTCCGGTCCGGGCCTGCGGGCGTCCCGGCCGAGCATGATCAGCCCGCCGCGCGGGCCGTACAGCTGCTTGTAGGTGCTGGTGGTCGTCACGTGGGCGTGGTCGACGGGGCTCTGGTGGAGGCCGGCCGCGACCAGTCCGGCGATGTGCGAGATGTCGGCCAGGAGATAGGCGTTGGCCTCGTCCGCGATCTCCCGGAAGCGGGCGAAGTCGATGCTGCGGGGGTAGGCGCTCGCCCCGCAGACGATCAGCTTCGGACGGTGCTCCAGGGCCAGCTCGCGGATCTGGTCGTAGTCGAGCAGCCCGTCCGGTGTCACCCGGTAGCCGTGGGCACGGTAGTAGCGGCCGGTCACCGAGGCGGGGGAGCCGTGGGTGAGGTGGCCGCCGCAGTCCAGGTCCAGCCCGAGCAGGCTGTCACCCGGGCTCAGCAGCGCCGTGATCACCGCGAGGTTCGCGGAGGAGCCGGAGTGCGGCTGCACGATCGCGTCCTGCGCCCCGAAGGCCGCGCACGCCCGGTCGATCGCGAGGCGTTCGATCTCGTCGGCGACCCCGCAGCCGGCGTGGTAGCGGTTCCCGGGGAAGCCCTCGGCGGTCAGGTTGCCGAGCGCGCTGCCCTCGCAGGCCAGGACGGAGGGGTCCGCGACGCTGGACGCCGCGACCATCATCAGGGTGTCGCGCTGACGGGCCGACTCACGGGCCAGCAGCGAGTACAGGGCGCCGTCGCGCTCTCTGAGCCGCTGTGCGGCGTGCCCGGCGAAATCGACCAGGTCGGGGTCGGGTCCGGGGCCGGGAGCGGCGCCGGGAGCCGTGGGCAGCTCCGGCTCGGTGACGGGCGCGGGCAGGGTGAGACTCATGACTGTCCCCTCTCGGAATCGTCCGTGCTGACCGTGTTCTCCGTGCGGATCCGGACCGCGTCGCCGGCCGGCGCGTCCGGCTCGTCCGCCCCGTCCGCCTCCAGTTCGCCGAAGGCCTCCGCGGCGGCGACCGCCTCCGCGCCGTGCTGCTCGTCCGCGGCGATCCTCTCCGCCAGTTCGCGGATCAGCGGGTTCTGGAACACCGTCTTGACGGGCACCGGCACCCCCAGCAGCTCCTTGAGCAGGCCGGCCAGCCGGGTACCGCTGAGCGAATCGCCGCCCAGGCTGAAGAAGTTGTCACCGGGCGCCACCCCGTCCAGGCCGAGGATGTCCGCGACCGCCGCGCACAGCACCAGCTCCAGCGCACTGCCGGGCCCGTCCCCGCCGTCCCGTACGGCCGCCTCGTCGGCGGACTGCTGCTGCCGCCCGGCGGAGGAGGCCAGCAGCAGCCGGTCCACCTTGCCGTTGCGGGTCAGCGGGAGCTCCGGCAGCACGGTGAGGGCGGCCGGCACCATGTAGGCCGGCAGCTGGGCGGCGAGCCGCTCCAGCACCGGCCCGGCCGCGTCGCCGTCGGCCACCACGAAGGCGTGCAGCCGCCGTACCCCGTGGGCACTGGCGGGGGCCACCACCACGGCCGCGCCGACCCCGGGGTCCTGGCGCAGTACGGCCTCGATCTCGCCCAGCTCGATCCGGTGGCCCTGGATCTTCACCTGGAAGTCGTCGCGGCCCAGGATCTCGATGCTGCCGTCCGGCAGGTACCGGCCCAGGTCACCGGTCAGATAGGCGCGTTCGCCGCTCTCCGGCAGGTGGACGAAGCGGTTCGCGGTGCGCTCCGCGTCGTTCCAGTAGCCGAGCGCGAGCCCGACGTCGCTGGCCACGGCCATCTCGCCGACCACCCCGAGCGGACGCTCGTAGGCGGCCGGGTCGACGATGTAGTAGCGCTGGTTGGTGATCGGCCTGCCGTACGGGATGCTCGTCCAGGACGGGTCGACCTCGCCGATCGGCTGGAACAGCGACCAGCAGATCGTCTCGGTCGGACCGCCCGAACCCACCACCTGGATCCGCGGGCTCTGCGCCCGCAGCCGGTCCGGCAGCGTCAGCGGGATCCAGTCGCCCGAGAGCACGGACAGCCGCAGGGACTCCAGTGGCCGGCCGCCGCCGCGGCGCTCGCGCACCTCCGCCTCCCCGACGAGCAGTTCCATCAGCACGGGTACGGAGTTCCACAGGGTGACCTGCTCCGCCTGCACCAGATCGGCCCAGACGTCGGGCTCGGCGTGCTCGAAGGGCGGGGGCAGCACCACGGTCCCGCCCTGGGTCAGCACCCCGAAGACGTCGTAGATCGAGGCGTCGAAATGCAGCCCGGAGATGGCAAGCAGCCGGTCCCGGGCGCCGACCTCGAAGCGCTCGGCGACATCGCGGACCAGGTTGACCACGCCGATGTGGTCGACCATCACGCCCTTGGGCTCACCCGTCGAGCCCGAGGTGAAGATGGTGTACGCGAGGTCCGCGGGGGTCTGCGCGGTGTCGGGCCGGGTGTCGGCGCCCGACTCGAAGTCCTTGTCCACCCGGTAGCGGCGGGCCGTCGGCGGCCAGCTGATCCGGGAGTCCAGGCGGGACTGGGTGAGGATCCGGTCGACCTTGGCCTCGGCGAGCAGGCGGCGCAGCCGCTCCGGGGGCACGGACGGATCCAGCGGCAGGTACGCGGCGCCGGAGGCGAGGATCCCGTACACCGCGGCGTACTGCTCCCAGCCCTTCTCCATCACCACGGCGACCAGCTCGCCCGGGGCCGCCCCGTGGTCCCGCAGGGTGTGCCCGATCCGCCAGGCGTACGAGGCCAGTTCGGCGTAGCTCAGCCGCCGTCCGCCGGCGTCCACCACGGCCTCGGCGTCGGGCGTACGCTCCACCTGCCGGGCGAACAGCTCGTGCAGGGTGGTGTACGGGATCTGCCCGGCGGTGTCGTTGACCTGGCGGCGCAGCGTCCGCTCGGCCGCCGGGATCAGGTCGAAGCGCCGGGTGTGCAGGGACTGCGGGTCGTCGTTGATCCGCTCCAGGAGGTCCACGTACACGCCGAAGGCGGCGTCGACGAAACCGGGCGCGAACGCCCCGTCGACGAAGTCCCAGATGACGCGCAGCTCACCGGCCAGTTCGCGCAGCTGTACGTCGAGCGAGACCTGCGGGGTCTGCGAGATCGAGTACACCTCCCGGCCCAGGTCCGTGACGGGCCTGCGCACCGGGTAGTCGAGCAGGCTGGTGACGACGACCGGCATGCCGGCCTGCGCGCCCACCCCGTGCAGCCGGGTCAGCTCGCGCAGCACCCGTACGCCGTTGAAGGCGCCGTGCTCCGCGTCGCGGGCGAGCTGGTCGCGCAGGGCGTGCGCCCGGTCCAGGAAGGTCGCGCCCGAACCGTCGGCGGCGAGCATCACGGCATTGGTGAAGTCACCGAGCACACCGGCGATGTCCGGGTGCACCGCGGGACGCTGGAAGATCGGGTAGTTGATGGTGAAGTCGGACTCCTCGGCCCAGCACCGGACCACCTCCGCGAAGGCGGCGGTGAGCAGCACCGACGGGGTCAGTCCCGCTTCGTGCGCCCGCGCGGTGAAGCGCTGCCAGTCGGCGGGGGACAGGCGGTGCTCGCGCCGGTCGAAACGCACCTCGCGCCCGCCGTCGGCGGAGCCGCCCGTGGGCAGCGAGGGGGCCGGCGGCAGGGTGGGGATGCGCTCCAGCCAGTACGCACGGGCGGTGCGGAAGGCCTCGGTGTGCGGCAGGGCGTCGGCGCGCCAGCGGGCGTACTCGGCGAAGCCGATCCCGGGCTCCGGGAGTTCGGCGTCCGGGTTCTCGTACAGGTCGACCAGCTCGGGGAAGAGCACCTGGAAGGCGCTGGAGGCGTCCAGCACCTGGAGGTCGATGCCGAGGTGGACCCGGCCGGGGTTCCCCGGGCCGCCCAGCTCGATGATCCGCAGGTCGAACAGCGGCCAGCTGCCCACCGGGAAGACCACGTGGCTCATCTCGTCCCGCAGCGAGGCGAGCCGTTCCCGCGCGGCCTCCTCCGACAGGTCGCGCAGGTCCACGACCGGTATGTCGAAGGGCAGCGGGTCGGCGGGCACCCACTGGGTGCCGTCCGTGCGGCCGATCGCGCGGAGCATGTCGTGCCGGGCGACCACCTTGCGCCAGGCGGCGGCGAAACGCGCGGGATCGAGGTCCTCGCGCTCCCATTCGAAGTATCCGTAGCAGCCGATACCGCCCAGTTCGACTGCCTCACCCCGTCCGATCATCAGTGCCTGCTGCGTCTCGGTCATCGGGAAGGACGCGGCACTGTCCGCGCGAGCGGGCAGGAGCTCGGTCATGGTCCAACTCCATTCGGTGTTACGGGCCGTTGGCTGGTGCGTGCCTGGGGTCGATACGGGCCGGAGCGCGCTGCTGCGGGGCAGGGCGAGGCTAGGGGCGGTGAGTTAGCCGCCGGTTATGTTCCGTCCGGCCGGAGCTCCCGCAGTCGGGCAACGCACCCTCGTCCAGCGAGAGCGCGAAGAGCCGTACGAGCGGATGGAACAGGTAGCAGGGCTGGCCCCACTCGTCCGCGCCGCTGACCTCCAGCAGGGCCGCGTCGGCGAGCGCCTCGAGCCGCCGTTCGGCCTCGGCCTCGGGAAGCCGCAGCGACAGCGCCGCCTCGGCGGCGGGGAACGGCTGGGGGCCGAGCGCGGCCAGCACCGGGAACACCGCCCGCACCTCGGGCTCCAGCGCCCGCCAGGACGGCAGCAGCGAGGTGTGGACGTCCAGGTCGCCCGAGTGCAGTTCCCGCAGCCGGGTGACGGGATCGGCCAGCCTGCGCGCGAGCCGGTCCGGGGTGGAGTGCGGGCGGGCCGCGATCCGGGTCCCGACGATCCGCAGGGCGAGGGGCAGACCGGCGCAGTGCTCGACGATCGAGGACGCCGCACCGGGCGCGGCGGCCACCCGGGCGGGACCGGCCGCGGCGGAGAGCAGCTCCAGCGAGTGCCTGGGCTCCAGGGGGGCGAGGGCCACGGTGTGCGCCCCGGCCACGGTGGGCAGGGCCGTCCGCCCGGTGACCAGGACCGCCGGTTCCGGGGTGTTGGGCAGCAGCGGACCCAGCTGGGCGGCCCCGGAGGCGTTGTCCAGCACGATCAGCAGCTGCCTGCCCCGGGTCCGCTCGCGGTAGAGGCGGACCAGCTGGTCCTGGTCCTCGGCGGCCGGTACGTCGTCCATGGGGCCCAGCGCGCGCAGCAGCCCGCGCAGCACCCGGGTGGGGTGCCGGGGAGTGCCGTCCGGGGCGCGCAGGTCGGCGTACAGCTGCCCGTCGGGGAAGTGCCGCTGGCAGCGGTGGGCCGCGTGGACGGCGAGGGCGGTCTTGCCGAGCCCGGCCATTCCGGTGACCAGCACCCGGCGGGGCCGCCCGGCGCCCTGCCCGTCGGGAGCCAGCGCACGGCACAGCAGCTCCAGTTCGGGCTCACGGCCGGTGAAGTCGACGGTGTCGGGCGGCAGCATGGCCGGAGCGCCGGCCGGGCGGCCGGAAGCGTCCCGCCGCGGGCCGGTCAGTACGGCGGCTGAGGAGGCGGAGCGCGGCTGCCGGTCCAGCGTGCCCTCCAGCAGGGCCCGGTAGGTGGACTGGAGCTCTTCGCCGGGGTTCACGCCGAGCTCGTCGGCGAGCACCGCGCGGCCGTGGTGGTAGAGGTGGATGGCGTCCGCCTGCCGCCCGGACCGGCACAGCGCGGTCATCAGCTGGCACCGGATGCGCTCGCGCAGCGGGAACTCGGCGACGAGGCCGGTCAGTTCGCCGGTGATCTGCTCGTGCCGGCCCAGGGCGAGGTCGGCGGCGATGCGGTGCTCCAGGGTGACCGTCCGGGCCTCGGTCAGCCGCGGCGCCTCGGTGTCGGCGAGGTATTCCGTGGCGTTGGCGAAGGGCAGTCCGTTCCACCGCGCCAGGGCGCCGCGCAGCAGCTCACCTGCCTTTTCGAAGTCCTCGGCGATCAATGCCTCGCGGCCGCCGAGCGCCAGCCTCTCGAATTCCGTCAGGTCGAGGGTCGCATTACCGATGCTCATGGCATATCCGGGCGGCCTACGATCGATCAGAACCTCGTCGCCGAGAATCTTGCGCAAGCGTGAAACATAGGTGTAGAGCTGTGCGCTGACGGTGGCCGGCGGAGCCCAGCCCCACAGCAGCCGGCACAGCCGTTCGTCGGAGATCACCTCTTCACGGGCCACGAGGAGCGCCGCGAGCACGGTGTGCAGCTTCGCCCCGGAGAACGCGACCCGGTGGCCGTCCCGCCGTACCTCGACTGGCCCGAGCACTCGGAATTCCATCTACCGCCCCATCCGTGATTCATGGAGAAGAATCTCTGAACGAAGCTAGTGGAGTGCGTTGTCTCCTCGATATCGTGGCGATTTCGAGGGCGGCCGGGGTCACGAAATCGATGGAACACAGAAGAAAAAGGAGGCGTCCCTACTGTTCCATTCATGCCGCAGCGAGCGGCAGCGATGATCCACCGAGAGGGGATTCCCAGATGCGCAGCACGCGGACGGTGAAGACGGCGAACACGACGGCGGCGGCCTGCCTGGTCGTTCTTGCGGGAGTGTTCGTGGGTACGGGGGGAGCGTCGGCCGTCCTGGCGGACACGAGGACCACCACGCAGGCCGACGACATGCCCTGGGGTGTCGTCAAGCCGCTGGTCCCCCCGCACCCCGGCTCCGCCGGCACGAACGGCGACATGCCCTGGGGCTGACCGGCCCCCGCCGCAGCCCCGCCCCGCCCGGTGCTAGGTCGTCTCTTTCGGATCTTGCCGGGCCCGCGTCGCCCGGCACCGCACCTCGCCGCGTTGTCGGAGCACCGCAGTACGTCCAGTACAACGGCGCTCCTCCGCCTTGCGATGCACGGCACCGGACGACGCGGGCCGACCGACAAGATCCGAAAGAGACGACCTAGTCCTGCGGCGGAGTCAGCAGCAGGGTCAACTCCGCTGCACTGAAGGAACGATGCGGCAGCCCGGCGGCGTCCGCACCGGCGTCCCCACCGCCCGGCCGGCCGTTCCCGACAGGCCCGCCCGCACCGCCCACGCCACCCGTACCGCCCGCGCCACCCGCCCCACCCGTACCGCCCGCGCCACCCGCACCGCCCGCGCCACCCGCCCCACGCGCGCCACTCGGTCCGTCCCCACCGCCCGGCTCACCCGCCGCGCCCTGGACCGCCGCCAGTAACCGGCTCGCCTGCGCCCGCCAGGGCTGCGCGCCGACCTCCCCGAAGGCGGACCGCGCCCGCCGGAACCTCTCCGCCGCCTCTGCCAGGCGGCCGCCGATCGCCTCCACACATCCGAGATCGGTCACCACGCGGGCGTACAGGAAACGATCCGCCAGCTCATCCGTGATCTCCAGGGCCTGCTGCAGCGTCCCTCCCGCCGCCGACAGCAGGCCCTGGCTCCACTGTGTCTGTCCCAGCCCGCGCAGCGCGTGCGCCTCCCCGACCCGGTCGCCCTCGCCCCGGGTCAGCCGCAGGACCGCGCCGAAGGCCTCCGCGGCCTCGCCGAGATCACCCGCGCGCAGCCGCACCTCGGCCAGCCGGTACACGCTCTGCGCCTCCGCCCGCACCGATCCGGTGCGCCGGCTCAGCGCCACCGCCTCCTCGGCGAGCGGCAGCGCACCGCCCACGTTGCCCCGGTCCAGCTCGATCTGCGCCTGGAACCCCAGCAGATGGGCCTCGTTCCCGATGTCCCCCGACGCGTGGAAACCGCCGAGGGCCGCTTCGCAGAACTCCAGGGCCCGCTCCCAGTCCCCCTGGAACCGCGCGCACATGGCCAGGTTCCGCTGGGCGAGCGCCGCCCCGCCCACGTCACCGGTGTTGCGCAGCAACCGCAGCGCCGCCATGTTCCAGCCCTCGGCCTGTTCGTACCGCCGCTGGTAGATCGCCAGCGACCCCAGCAGGCGCAGCATGGTCGCCTCGCCCGGCTCGTCCCCGGCGCGCCGGGCAGAGGCCAGCGCCTGCTCGGCACAGCGCTGCCAGTCCTCCAGGTAGTTCTTCGTCTCGAAGTGCGGGACCGTGCTCTCGGTCAGCGTCCACGCGTAGCGGGCCCGGCCCGTCTCCGCCGCCTGGGCCACCAGGTCCGCCACCGCCGTGCGCTCCGACTCGAACCAGTCCATCGGGGAGTCCAGCAGTTCGTCGGCCAGCTCCGTCAGGAACAGGGGGGCGGGCGCGGGCGTACGCCCCGCCGGGAACCGGCGCCCGTCGATCCGCCGGTGCGCCTCCTCGGCCAGCCAGACCCAGGCCGCGAAGGCCCGGTCCAGCGCGGCGTCCGTCTCCCCCTCCGGTTCGTCCGACTCCGCGCGCTCGCGGGCGAACAGCCTCAGCAGGTCCTGGAACCGGTAGCGTGCGGCCCGCCCCGGCGCCGTGTCGGCGACCTCCAGCAGCTGCGCGTCGACCAGCTGGTCGATCAGCTCCTCCGCGTGCCACACATCGGTGTCCAGTACGGCCGCTCCCGCCCAGGCGGCGAAGTCCGCCGTGCGCAGCAGTCCGAGCCTGCGGTACATCCGGGCCGCCTCCGGCGGCAGGTCCCGGTAGGTGAGCCGGAAGCCGGCCCGCACCCCGCCCTCGCCCGGGCTCAGCACGTCGAGCCGGGACCGGTGGTCGCGCAGCCGCGCCACCAGGCTCCGTACGCTCAGCCCGGGTTTGGCCGCCAGGCGCGCCCCCGCGATCCGCAGCGCGAGGGGCAGACAGTCGCACAGGGCGCCGAGCTGTTCCACCGCCACCGGGTCGCTGCCGAACCGGTCGGCCCCGGCGAGCTTGATGAGCAGGGCCGTCGCCTCGGTCGGTTCCAGCATCCGCAGCCGCAGCGTCAGCGTCGTGTAGTCCCCGGTCAGGTCCCCCAGGCTCTCCCGGCTGGTGGCCAGCACCACGCTGCGGCCACCGCCCGGGAGCAGGGGTCTGAGCTGGTGGAAGGACCGTACGTTGTCCAGGACGATCAGTGTCTTGCGGGTGCTGAGCAGGCTCCGGAACAGCGAGGCCCGCTCGTCGGGGTCCGGCGGGATCTGGGGCGCCCCGATCCCGAGGGCGCGCAGGAACCGGTCGAGCACGGCGGCGGGGGACACCGGGGCGTGCTCCTCGTCGTAGCCGCGCAGATCGGCGAACAGCTGGCCGTCCGGGAACTGATCGGCGACCTGGCTCGCCCAGTGCACCGCGAGCGCGGTCTTGCCCACCCCGCCGACGCCGACGATCGTCGCCAGCGCCGGGGTGTGCGGGTTGTAGGGCTCCTTCAGGAGCCGGTCCAGGGAGGTCATCTCGCGCTGCCGGCCGGTGAACGCCATGACGTCGGCGGGCAGTTGCGCGGGGATGGTGTTCAGGGCCGTCGGCGCCGGCGCCACCGCGGTGGGGGGCCTGGTCAGCTCGGGGGAGTCGCGCAGGATCAGGTCGTGCAGCTGCCGCAGTCCGGGACCCGGTTCGATCCCGAGCTGCTCGGTGAGTAACCGGCGGCCCTGCAGGAACACCTCCAGGGCCTCGGCGCGCTGCCCCGACCGGTACAGGGCCAGCATCAGGTGTTCGCGGCACTGCTCGCGCAGGGGGTGCCGGGCCACCAGCTCGCTGAGCTCACCGGTGAGCGCGCGGTGGCGGCCCAACTGGAGCATCAGCCCGGCCCGTTCCTCCATGAGCGCGAGCCGCATCTGCTCCAGTCTGGTGGTCTCCGCCTCCAGCCGCGATCCGGACGGCTCGTCCAGTGCGGAGCCGCGCCAGATGCTCAGCGCCTCCTCGAACTGCGTGCACGCCTCTTCGGTCCGGCCGTGCCGGGCGGCGTCCCGCCCCTGCTCGGCCCGCTCCATGAATTCCTGGACGTCGATGCGGTGTTCACCCTTGGCCAGCACGTAGCCCGGGGGAGAAGTGATCAGCAGATCGGTCACCCCGGCCTGCTTGAAGGTCTTGCGGAGGGTGGCCACGCAGATGGCGATCTGGTTGCGCGCCGTCGCCGGGGGCGATTCCGGCCAGACGGCGTCGACCAGGGTGTCCACCGAAACGATCCGGTCGGCGTAGAGCACCAGCATGGACAGGACCGTGGCCTGGCGCCGGCCGTTGATGCGCAGCGGACCCTCATCGGTCTGGACGACCAGCGGCCCCAGCACTCTGAAGACAAACCGATTCAAAAGGTCCCCCGGCCTTGAAACCCCGCGTCAGGCGCGAACGGTACCGCAAAGAGGATTCCTCGGTGCAGTCAACTCTTGGGAAAAACCGCGTCAGTTTCAGGCCAGCTTGTCCGTATAGCGGTGGACACGCGCACGGGCTTCACGGAGAGTCGTCGGAACCGATCGACGACAACGCGCCGGACAGGCCCCGCAGCACCTCGGCCGTGCGGTGCACCTCGTCCTCGCCGCCGAGACCCGCGTACAGCTGCCGGGCCAGCTCGGCCAGGCAGGAGTCGATCTCCCGTTTCGCGGCGACGCCCTGCTCGGTGGCGGTGAGCAGCTTCGCCCGCCGGTGCGCCGGATTGTCCAGATAGACCGCCAGGCCCTGCCGCACCAGCAGGTCCGCTATGCGCTGGACGCTCTGCCGGCTGGTCCCCACGCGCCGGGCCACCGCGGACACGGAAAGTGACTCCCCCGTCACGGTGCTGAGTATCTGCCAGCGGGCCGCGCTGAGCCCGGAAGCGAGCGCGAGCCGGTCGAGGGCGGCGGTGAACCGTCCGTTCAGCCGGAAGACCGCCACGGCGGCCCGGCTGAACGCCTCGGCCTGCCCGGACTCCACCCTTCGCGTCAACGTCGGTCCCCTTCCGTACGCCCCGCGGGTCGCTGCACGATAACAGCGCGTGGTCACGCCGACGAGAGTCGGCCGGGGCTGAGTAACCGGCCGGAGCGCGGCGTCCCGCCGGGGGTGGTGACGCGGGTGCACCGAGGGCCCTCCCAGGGCTGGACCGTTGGCAGACCCATGGCCGACAAATGTGCTGCAGAGCTGTACCAATGGCCCAGTCGTCGAGGGTCCGGTTGAGCCAGTGGGCCTCCGGATGGTTATCTGTGGCGTATCCATGTACTTACGGCGCCGCGCAGCGCCGGACGGCAACGAGGCCGGTTCCGGAGCGCGGCGCCTTCGCCGTGCCCGTCAGCCGCCCACCACCCCGGGCGGCGCCGGACCGGCGCGCATCACCTGCGAGGGGGGCGGCACACCGCCGTGAAGAGGATGTTCGTTGCTCCGGATCCGGGGCGCATGAGACTGCGGAACTCGGCCCGCGCGGTGATCGGCGTCGCCGCCGCCGTCGCCCTCGCCGAAATCTGCGGTCTCTCCCTGACCGCCGCCATCACCGGGGGACTGGCGGCCCTGCTCGCCCTCTTCACCGTGCTCGACGGACACGTCCGCGCCCAGCGCCTGACCACCGCCCTGCTGCCCGTCGCCGGGTTCCCCGTCCTCGCCCTCGCCACCACCCTGCACGGGATCCCGCTCGCCCGCGACGCCGCCTTCCTGGCCGTCGTGTTCGCCGGGGTGTACGCGCGCCGCTTCGGCCCGCGCGGACACGCCCTCGGGATCTTCGGCTTCATGATGTTCTTCGTCACCCAGTTCCTGCACGCCGTGCCCGGACAGCTGCCCGAGCTGTACGCCGCGGTCGGGCTGGCGCTCCTCGCCTCCGGCGCCGTGCGCTTCCTGCTCTGGCCCATCGAGCGGCGCACCCCGCCCCCCGCAGCCCCGCCCGGCCTGCCCGGAACCGGGCTCGCGCGGCCCACCACCCGGCAGGCCTTCCAGGCCACCGCCGCCTGCGCCTTCGCGCTCGGCATCGGCCAGGCGCTCTCCGACGACCGCTGGTACTGGGCCGTCGGCACCTCGTGGTGGATCTTCGTGAACACCACCTCCCGCGGCGAGACCCTCGTACGGGGCTTCCGCCGGGTCCTCGGCACCGTCGTCGGCATCGCCGCCGGGCTGCTGATCGCCGTCCCGCTGCACGGCGCGCCGCTGCCCACCGCCGCACTGGTCGCCGTATGCGTCTTCGGGATCTTCTACACGGCCGCGCCCTCGTACTCCTGGATGATGTTCTTCGTCACCGTCATGGCCGGCCTGCTCTACGGCCTCCTCGGCGTCCTGCACCCCGGACTGCTGCTCCTGCGCTTCCAGGAGACCGCGATCGGCGCGCTCGGCGCCGCCCTCGCCGTCGTGATCATCCTGCCGGTCACCACCCACGCCGCCAACGACGCCTGGATCCAGCGCGCCCTGCACTGCGTACGCGCCTCCACCGCGGCCGCCCTGGACCGCCTCGCGGGAGACCCGGACGCCGACCCCGCCCCGCACGCCGCCGAACTGGAGCTGCTGCTGGGCCGGGTACGGATGGCCCTCGCACCGCTCGTCCACCCGCTGAGCCCGCTGCGCGCCCGCAAGGCCCGCGCCAGGCAGGTGCTCTCCCTGCTGGACGACTGCGCCCGGGACGTGCGCGGGCTGGTCGCCGTCGCCGCCGACCCGCAGGCCTCCCACGACGCCCGGCTGGCCGCCGCCTGCTGGCGCGTGGAGGCGGCGGTGGAGGCCCTGACCGCCCCGCGCGGAGCCTCCGGACCCGCCACCGTGCCGCACCCGCGGCCCGCGGCGGCGGAACCGGCCCTCGCCCACCTGCACGGCCTGGAGCACACCCTCGTGGCCCTCGCGACGCCGCTGCGCACCGACCCCCGGGCGCCCCTCGTCATCAGCGCCTGAGCAGGCGCTCCCCGGGCCCGTCCGTCAGCCCCGCCGGCAGCCGGCCGGCGGTGTGCACCACGCCGAGGGCCTGGGTCGCCCGGGTCAGCGCCACGTACAGGTCGCTCGGCCGCAGCTCGGCCGGCTCCACCACGATCACCGTGTCGAACTCCAGCCCCTTGGCCTGGCGCGGGTCCAGCAGGACCACCTTCCCGGTCAGGTCCGGCTCCGCGCCCTCCCGTACCCCCGGCAGTACGGGGGCCAGCGCGGCGTGCCGGGCCCGTGGCGCGATCACCGCGAGCCGCCCCTCGGCCGGCAGCTCCCGCTCCACGGCCTCCCGGGTCGCCCCCGCGAGGTCGTCGGTCGCCCGCGCCCACGGCCGCACCCCGGTGCTCCGCACCGAACGCGGCGGTTCGAAGCCGGGATCGCGCGTCCGCAGCACGGCCGCCGCCACGTCCATGATCTCGGCCGGGGTGCGGTAGTTGACCCCCAGCCGGACCAGCTCCCAGCGCTCGCCCACGTACGGCGCGAGGATCCGCTCCCACGAGCCGCAGCCCGCCTCGTCGGCCGTCTGGGCCGGATCGCCGACCAGCGTCATCGACCGGGTCGGGCAGCGCCGCATCAGCAGCCGCCACGCCATCGCGGACAGCTCCTGCGCCTCGTCCACGATGACGTGCCCGAAGGCCCAGGTGCGGTCGGCCGCGGCCCGCTCGGCGGTGCTGCGGTGGTCGTCCTCCTCGTGGCGCTCGGCCATCCGCTCCGCGTCGATGATGTCGTGGGCCGCGAGGAACTCGTTCTCCTCGTCCTCGAACTCGTACGACTGCGAGCCCTCGGACAGGTCCAGCACCCCCTGCGCGTAGGCGATGCGCCGCTGCCGGTCCCGCTCCTCGGCGGCGCGCCGGGCGCTGTCGTCCTCTCCGAGCAGCTCGGCCGCCTCGTCCAGCAGCGGCACGTCGGCCGGGGTCCAGTCCGGCCGGGCCGAGGGCGCGCGCCGGATGAGGTCCGCCTCGTGCGCGGGCAGGTGAGTCGGGTCCGCCAGGAAGTCGGCGATCAGCCGCTCGGGGGTGAGGGACGGCCACAGAGAGTCGATCGCCGCGTGCACGGCGGAGCTCGTCGCGATCTCCTTGCCGAGCTGCGCGATGTCGTCCGAGCCGAGCAGGTTCGGCCCGCCGTACGGATCGGCGCCCAGCCGGTCGGCGAGCTGCGCGGTGAGCGCGTCGATGATCGGGAAGGCGAAGGAGGGGCGCGCCTGATTGTGCGGGAGGCCCGTGGCCCGGGCCCGGTCCCGCGCCTCGTACGCCATGGTGCGGTCCAGCAGCAGGGTCCCGTACTCCTCGTGGTCGATCTCCAGCGCCGGCTCGGGCACCGTGTCGTACTCCTCGCCGGTGTCCGCGGGCACGGTCTCCGGCAGACACTGCCGGTCGGCCACCACCCGGGCGAGGACCTCCGCCATCGAGGCACGGCCCTTCACCGCGGCGGCGCCCGGGCGGTCGGTGCCGGTCGCGTGCACGCCCGGGAAGAGCTCCCCCACAGTGGCCAGCAGCACGCCCGTCTCGCCGAGCGCCGGGAGGACCCCGCCGATGTAGCCCAGGAACGCCGGGCCCGGTCCGACGATCAGCACACCGCGTTTGGCGAGCAGCTCCCGGTGCGCGTACAGCAGGTACGCGGCGCGGTGCAGGGCGACGGCGGTCTTGCCGGTGCCCGGCCCGCCCTCGACGACGAGCACCCCGCGGTGCGTGGAGCGGATGATCCGGTCCTGCTCGGCCTGGATGGTGCGGACGATGTCGTGCATCCGGCCGGTCCGGGCGGCGTCGAGCGCGGCGAGCAGCACGGCGTCCGCGTCGGCGCCCTCGTGGCCGGTGCGCTCCGCGTCGGTCAGGTCGAGGATCTCGTCGTGCAGGGCGGTGACCACGCGCCCCCGGCTGCTGATGTGCCGGCGGCGGCGCAGCCCCATGGGGGTGTGGCCGGTGGCGAGGTAGAAGGGGCGGGCCACGTCCGCGCGCCAATCCAGGACCAGGGGCGTGCGGTCCGCGTCGTCGGCTCGGATTCCGAGTCGCCCGATGTGATGGTCGCGGCCGTCGGAGAACTCCAGACGGCCGAAACACAGGCCGTTCTCGCCCGCATTCAGAGCGGAAAGCAGGCCGGACTGCTCGGCGACCAGGACATCCCGCTCCAGCCGGGCCTGGAACCCGGTACCGACATCGCGCAGCGCGCCTTCGACCGCACGTTCGGCCTGGTCACGCAGGCCGTCGAGGCGCAGATAGAGGTCGGTGACGAATTGCTGCTCTTTCCGGAATTCCTCGGTTGACAATTGCACTCCTGCCGCGATACAGTGTCCTCGTAAGCTTCCTCGTGGCTCCGTTTTTCAACGAAGTCGCGAATCATTGAATATACGCTCTCCCATCCCTCGGCAGCCAATTCGGCCGGGGGATTTTTTGCGTACGGTGGATCTCATGACCACCGCACACGGCCCGGCCGACGCCGACGGAATCGTCTACCGCCTCGCCCGCCCCGAGGACGCCGGCGCCATCGAGGCCCTGGACAGCTCCTTCACCACCGCCACGGTCTTCGAGGTGAGCGCCCCCGACCCGGGAGCCGGCGCCGGATTCGGCTTCCTGCTGCGCGAGGTCCCGGTGGACCCGCCCGTGCACAAGGTGTTCCCGCCCGAGGAGCACGACGAGCAGGGCTTCGGCGGCGGCAAGGACTCGGAGGCCGACGCGCGGACCTTCGTCGCCCTCGACGGCGGCCTGCTGTGCGGCTTCGCCGCCGTCGGGTACGCCGCGTGGAACCGGCGGCTGACGATCGAGGACATCGAGGTCTCTCCCGGTCACCGGGGCCGCGGCATCGGCCGCGCGCTGATGGACTGCGCGGACCGGTTCGCCCGCGAACGGGGCGCGGAGCACCTGTGGCTGGAGGTCAGCTCGGTCAACGCCCCGGCCGTGCACGCCTACCGGCGCATGGGGTTCACCTTCTGCGGCCTCGACACCGCCCTGTACGGCGGCACGCCCGCGACGGGCGAACAGGCGCTCTACATGAGCCGCCCCTGCAGCTGAAGGCCGTCCCGGGGGCGCGCCCCGGTGCCCGGCGCGTCCGATGAGAGCCCGGCGCGCGGCCAACTCCCGGAACGCGCCGGATCTTACGCCGCCGCGCCCGCTACCGCAGCCCAATCCATGAGGATCACTCGGAGGAGTGTTCCGAACCTGCCATTCCCACGGGGCTGACCTGCGACAGGTACAACGGGTAATTGTTTATTGCACATTCATCCGGCATGTACAGGGTGGATCTGCTCGGACAGGGGGTACCGGCCCGGAATGGAAATTCTTCAACAGCGCTCCACCACCGCCCAGGTGTGGGAAGCGGCCGAGGAGTTCATCCGACTCTTCCACAGGGAGAACGCGGACTCCGGCGATCCGCGCGCCCGGCTCGCCGCCGTGAGGGCCGAGCTCGCTGAGACCGGCAGTTATGTGCACACCCCCGAGGAACTCGTCCACGGGGCCAGAGTGGCCTGGCGCAACAGTAACCGCTGCATAGGCCGGCTCTACTGGAACTCGCTGCGGGTCCGCGACCGCCGCGGGCTCACCGACGCCGACACCATCGCCGCCGAGTGCTTCGACCACCTGCGCGAGGCGACGAACGGAGGCAGGGTCCGGCCCACGATCACCGTCTTCGCCCCGGACGCCCCGGGCCGCCCCGGCCCCCTGATCTGGAGCGAACAGCTGATCAGGTACGCGGGCTACGGCGACCACCCCTCCATAACCGTGGGGGACGCCCGCAACGCCCCGCTCACCGGGGCCCTGCTCCAGCTCGGCTGGTCCGGCGGCGCGGGAACCCCCTTCGACCTCCTCCCCCTGGTGGTGCAGGGCGTCGACGACAAGCCCCGCTGGTTCGACACCCCCGCCGACGCCGTCCTGGAGGTGCCGATCGGCCACCCCGACGGCGACGGCTGGGCGGACTGGGGGCTGCGCTGGCACGCCGTACCCGCCATCTCCAACATGTGCCTGGAGATCGGCGGCATCCACTACCCGGCCGCGCCGTTCAACGGCTGGTACATGGGCACCGAGATCGGCGCGCGCAACCTCGCCGACACCGACCGGTACAACCTCCTGCCCGCCGTCGCGCGCCGCCTGGGGCTGGACACCTCCAGCGACCGCTCCCTCTGGAAGGACCGCGCGCTCGTCGAACTGAACCGGGCGGTCCTGCACTCCTTCGACCGCGCGGGGGTGACCATCGCCGACCACCACACCGAGTCCCGGCGCTTCCTGTCCCACATGGAACGGGAGGAGCGCAAAGGGCGCGAGGTGGGCGCGGACTGGTCCTGGATCGTGCCGCCGATCTCCGGTTCCGCGACCCCGGTCTTCCACCGCACCTACGAGGACCGCAGCAGCAGCACCTCGTACGTCCACCACCCCGGCGCGCAGGAGCGGGCCCGGGGACGGGATTTGGTCTAGACCTTCTGTTACCGTCGGTTCCGGACGGATCCGGCGGCAGTGAGAGGGGCTTCCAGTGAGCGGCGACAGCATGGGGCGGAGCGGCGAACACCGCGCCCACATCGGCTCGTTCACCTCGTCGGGAGGCCGCGGTGTCACCACCGCGGCCGTGGACCCGAAGACCGGAGCCCTGACCCCCCTCTCGGTCACCGCCGCCGAGGACCCCTCGTACCTCGCCCTCGCCCCCGCCACCGGGGTGCTCTACGCGGTGAACGAGACCGAGCGGGGAGCGGTCACCGCCTTCCGGCCCACCGCGCAAGGGCTCGCCCCCCTCGGGGCGTCCGTCCGTGTCGGAGGCTCCGGGCCCACCCACCTGAGCCTGGCCGGGGGAAGGCTGCTCACCGCCAACTACACCTCCGGCAGCGTGAGCAGCCTCCCGATCGCCGCCGACGGCAGCCCGGGCGGCCCGGCCCATGTGCTGTCGCACCGGGGCTCAGGCCTCGACTCCGACCGGCAGGAGGGCCCGCACGCCCATCAGGTGCTGCCCGACCCGAGCGGCCGCTGGGTGCTCAGCGTGGACCTCGGCACCGATTCGGTACGCGTCTACGCGCTCGACCCGGCCACCGGGGCGCTCCGGGTGCACACCGAGACCGCGCTGCGCGCCGGGACCGGGCCGCGCCACCTCGCCTTCCATCCCGAGGGCGCCATGGTCTACGTACTCCACGAGCTGGAGCCGCAGGTGACCGTCTGCCGGTGGAACGGGGCGTCCGGGCGACTGGAACCGGTCGGCGAGGCTCCGGTGGCTTCCCCGGGCGTCTCAGGGGGCGTACGGGCCTACCCCTCGGCGATCGTCGCCTCGCCCGGTGGACGGTTCCTCTGGGCGGCCGTCCGCGGGGCGGACGCCGTCGTCACCCTCTCCCTCGCCGACGGGCCCGGGAAGCCGCGGCTCACGGGCGCCGTGGCATCCGGCGGCGCCTGGCCGCGCGATCTCGCCGTCGACCACTCGGGGAGCCGGCTGTACGCGGCCAACGAGCACTCGGGGGACGTCACCTGGTTCGATGTGGACCCGCTGACCGGGCAGCCGCACCGGGCCGGCTCACTGGCCGTTCCCGCGGCCACCTGCGTGGTTCTTGCCTGAGGTGCGCACGCGGCACGTGAAAGGGCCCCCGCCGGCCACGGGGGACCGTGGCCGGCGGGGGCCCTTTCCGTCGTACGGGCGGGTCAGTGCGCGGCGGCGTCCTGGGTGATCCCGAGAGCCGCGGTGTACTGCGCGACGGCCAGCTTGCCGAGCGCACCGTAGGCGCCGAGCGGCTCGGAGACGGCGCAGTCGGCCTCCTTGCGGGCACTCTCGAGCAGCCCGTCGGCCGCCTCCGGGCCGATCAGGTACGGGGCGAGCGCGAGCAGGGTGGAGCCCTCGCGGCGCAGCTGGTCGGCGACCGCGGCCACCGAGCCCTCCTGGTCGAGCGCCGCGGCCTTGACGGGCACGGCGAGCCGGGCGGCCAGCAGCATGCCCGTGATCCCGGCGGCCTGTACGGCCTCCTCGCCACCGGTGGTGGCCAGGACGATGCCGTCGGCGGCGGTGGTCACGGTGAAGAGCCGGGCGCGGTCGGCGCGGGCCAGCCCCGCCTCGGACAGCCGCACGTGCAGGCCCTCGGCGAGCAGCGGGTGCGGGCCGAGCACGTCGGCCAGCTCGGCGGCGGCCGAGGAGTCCATCAGTGCCTGGCGGATCCGGCGGAGGAGATCGCTGTCGGGGCCGGCCAGCAGCGGTACGACCACGGCGTCCGGGCCGGTCGGCGCGGGCACTTCGTGGCCGGCGGCGCGGGCGAACTCCGCACGCGCGACACGCTCGGTCGCGACGGCGGTCAGCACACCGGACAGGGACGGGAACTCGGAGGCGTCGTCACCCTCGAGGAAGCCGATGCGGGCGTCGAGGCCCGGCAGCTCGGAGCGGCCGATGCTGATGATCTCTTCCGCGAGCCCTCGCCAGGCGGCCGAGGGTGCACCGGGCACGGCGAGCACCAGCGCGGGCGCGCCCTCGGGCGCCACCGCGGGCTCGGGCCGGCGGTGCCGTCCGGTCTGGCGGGGTCGCGGCATTCGTACGGGCAGGCCATTTGCGGGCCCAGTGGGGGAGCTCATGGCGCCGCATGCTACTGGCTTATCGGAACATGGTGTTCGGGCAGGGCCTTGTCCGGCGGCATCTGTCCGTATTTATCCGGTGAATAACAGATACGTTCAACTGACGCACCGCGAGCACCTGTTCACGGACCGTGCGCCTGCCGTCCGTCGGCGCCTCCGGCCCCGAGGCCGGACCGATGTGATTCGATCTTCGGCGCAGGGGTGCGTCGTCGCTCCTTGTCCGCCAGTAGAGTGACGTGTTGTGGCAGCTCTCCCATTGAACCAACTTGTCGAGCCCGGATGGGCGAAAGCGCTGGAACCCGTGGCCGGACGTGTCGCCGCGATGGGTGACTTCCTGCGGGCGGAGATCGCGGCGGGGCGCACCTATCTGCCGGCCGGAGCACACGTCCTGCGCGCTTTCCAGCAGCCGTTCGACGAGGTGCGCGTCCTGATCATGGGACAGGACCCGTACCCGACCCCGGGCATGGCCATCGGGCACAGCTTCGCCGTCGCGCCCGAGGTCAGTCCGCTGCCCGGCAGCCTGGAGAACATCTTCCGGGAGCTGCACACGGATCTGGGACTGCCGCGTCCCTCCAACGGTGACCTGACGCCGTGGACCCGCCAGGGGGTGCTGCTGCTCAACAGGGCGCTCACCACGGCGCCCCGCAAGCCCGCGGCCCACCGGGGCAAGGGCTGGGAGGAAGTGACGGAACAGGCCATCCGAGCCCTGGTCGCGCGCGGCAAGCCGCTGGTGTCCGTGCTCTGGGGCCGTGACGCGCGCAACCTGCGGCCGTTCCTCGACGGCTTCCCGGCGATCGAGTCCGCCCATCCCTCCCCGATGTCCGCGGATCGCGGTTTCTTCGGCTCGCGGCCGTTCAGCCGTACCAACGAGCTGCTGGTCCGTCAGGGTGCCCAGCCGGTGGACTGGAAGCTTCCCTGAGCCGGGCGGCCCGGGTGACGGCCCGGGCGACGGCCCGGGCGACCGCCCCCGATGTGCCGGACGCACGACCCCTCTTGACAATCCGACCTGGGGTGAAGAACATAGTCCTCACATTGGAAAGCTTGTGCCCTTCGGACGCCGCTCAGGCGCCGGCCCGACGCTGAGCGTCGGAGCCCGAGGCTCTTTCCAGACCCACGACCCACAGGAACGGCCCGGTGACCCGGGCCGTTCTTTCGTATGCGGAGGGGACAGAGAACATGGCCAACGGAGCCGGAAGGACCGCGATCGTCACCGGAGCCACCAGCGGCATCGGTCTGGCGATCGCCAACCACCTCGGTGGGCTGGGATACCGGATCTTCCTGTGCGCCAGGACCGCGGACGGGGTGAAGCGGACCGTCGAGCACCTGCGTTCCCAGGGTTACGAGGCCGACGGCACCGCGTGCGACGTCCGCTCGGCCGACGACGTGCGGGCGATGGTGACCGCGGCGGTCGAGCGGTACGGCAGCATCGACATCCTGGTCAACAACGCAGGTACGGGCGGCGGCGGGGTCACCGCGGACCTCACCAACGAGGCGTGGTCCCACGTCATCGACACGAACCTCAACAGCGTCTTCCTCATCACCCGGGACGTGCTCTCGGTCGGCGGGATGCGCGACAAGAGCTGGGGCCGGATCGTCAACATCGCCTCCACCGCCGGGAAGCAGGGCGTCGTACTGGCATCCCCCTACTCCGCCTCGAAGCACGGAGTCGTCGGATTCACCAAGTCCCTCGGAAACGAACTGGCCAGGACCGGCATCACCGTGAACGCCGTCTGCCCGGGGTACGTGGAGACGCCGATGGCGGAGCGCGTGCGCAGCGGCTACGCGCGGGCCTGGGAGACCACCGAGGAGGACATCCTGCAGAGGTTCGAGGCGAAGATCCCGCTCGGCCGCTACTCGACCGTGGACGAGGTGGCGGGAATGGTCGGATACCTCGTCAGCGACACGGCCGCCTCCGTGACCTCGCAGGCCATCAACGTGTGCGGCGGACTGGGCAACTTCTGACCGCGGGAGGGAAGGCGAACGCCGACGGACCCCGTCGAGGTCACCGCCGACGTTCGAGCCACGTCACGACCGCTCGGGAGTGCGCGTCTCGCGGTACTCGTCGGCGAGCAGCGAAGTGAGGGTGGCGCGCATGTCCTTCAGGAACTCCTCGAACCGGTCGATCAGTTCGGGCGGATACTGCGCCGTCAGCCTGGTGAGGCTGTCCGAGAAGGGCTGGAAGAACTCCGAGGCGGGCCGGCCGATCTCCGGGCTGCTGCGCAGGGTCACCACCCGCCGGTCGGTGTGCTCCCCGCGGGTCCTGACGATGTGACCGGCCTTCTCCAGGCGGTCCACGAGTGCCGTCGTGGCGCCCGAGGTCAGTGAAACGCGCTCGCTGAGGCGGGCCAGGGACAGCGGGGCGTTCTGGTCCTCGGCGTAGAGGATCTCCACCAGTGCGGCGGCGTCCGTGGAATGCAGCCCCAAATGGGTGGCGAATCTGCGCGTGAATTCAGTGTAATTCGCCCCCCATGATCTGAGCTCATCCAGAATGCGCGTGCTCTGTTCCGCCGCCTGTGAAATATCTGTTTCCTTCATCGAGTTACCCCTCATTCTCGCTGCGCTGCGGCATTCAGTATGCGCGCATATTTTCCCAAGGATATAGCACCACCTGCAAGGCCGCGGTGGGGCATCACGGGCCGATGGGAGGGCTGTGCGCATGATGGCGCGGATAGTAGCTGACTGGGCCGTGGCCGCGGAGTCCCGGCAAGACCTGGACGCCCGGCTCTTTCCCCAGGAAGAGGCCGTCCTGGCCAGGGCCGGCGAGAAGCGCCGCGCGGAGTTCACCACCGTGCGCGCATTGGCCCGTGGGGCACTGGCCCGGATCGGCGTGGAGCCGGCCCCCATCCTGCCCGGGGTGAAAGGGCAGCCGCGCTGGCCGGCCGGCGTACGCGGAAGCATGACCCACTGCAACGGCTACAGGGCCGCCGTGGTGGCGCGTGCGGCGGACGGCGCGGCCGTGGGCATCGACGCCGAGCCCAACGCGCCGCTGTCCGGCGACGCGCTGGCCGCCATCACGGTCGGCGCCGAGGCCCGGCACATCAGGGAGCTGACCGCCGGGGCGCCCCGCGTGCACTGGGGGCGAATGCTCTTCAGTGCCAAAGAGGCCGTCTACAAGGCCTGGTTTCCGCTGACCGGAGTGCGCATCGGCTTCCGCGACGCGCATGTCACCTTCGATCCCGAAAGCGGCCGATTCGCCGCCCGCATTCTCCGGTCCGTCCCGGAGATCGCGACTGCGGGGCCCCTCGACATATTCCACGGGCGGTGGGCCGCCGACGAGCGGCTCATGGTCACCGCTATTTGCATTCCCGCACAACAGCCGGTGAGCCGGCAGTCGCACAAGGAGGATTTCTCGTGAAGTACACGGCATTTCTCGGCGTCCGATTCGAACCCGAATGGTTTCTCATGGACCCCGCCGAGCGCGATGGGTTCGAGTCCGAGCACGTCTTCCCGATCCTCGGGAAGCATGCCCAGTTCCTCCATATTCGCCCGTTCCGGGCGGCGGCGTTCGGCGCCCGCCACACCAACTTCTTCCTCGTCCATTTCGATGAGGTACCCGCCTACAACGGCCTCGTCGAGGAGCTGCGCGAGTCCCCCCTGATGGCCCGGCGATTCGTCACCATCACCGACAACTTCATCGGAATGGAAGAGACCTACAAGGCATGACCGGAACCGGCATCGTCCCCGGCGGCACCGGCCGGGAGCAGGACATCGACGCACCCGTGATCGTGGCCGGAGCGGGACCGACCGGCCTCATGCTGGCCGGAGAGCTCCGGCTCGGCGGCATCGATGTGATCGTCGTCGACAGACTGGCCGGGCCCGTCACCGAGTCCCGCGGACTCGGATTCACCGCCCGGGCCACCGAAGTCTTCGCCCAGCGCGGCCTGCTGGACCACTTCGAGAACCCCGAGATCAGTACCAAGGGGCACTTCGGCGGCATCCCCATGGACTACGACGTGCTGCCCGACGGGCATTTCGGCGTGCGCAACGTCGAACAGACCGAGACCGAGTCGGTGCTGGAGCGGTGGGCCACCTCGCTGGGCGCCACCCTCGTACGCGGACACGAGATCACCGACGTGCGGCAGACGGACGACCTGGTCGAGATCGCGGTGTCCGGGCCGGACGGCGAACGCGTGCTCCGCGCCTCCTACCTCGTCGGCGCCGACGGCGGCCGCAGCACCGTGCGCAAGGCCGCCGGCTTCGACTTCCCCGGCCACGACGCCACCTGCGAGATGTTCCTCGCCGACATCACGGGCGCCGACGTCCGGCCGCGCTTCCTCGGGGAGCGGGTGCCCGGCGGAATGGTCATGGCCGCCGCCCTCGGCGACGGCGTCGACCGGATCATCGTCTGCGAACGCGGCACCGCGCCCCGCGAACGTACGGGGCCGCCCGGCTTCGACGAGGTGGCGGGTGCGTGGCAGCGGCTCACCGGCGAGGACATCGGCCACGGCGAGGCCCGGTGGATCAGCTCCTTCACCGACGCCTCCCGGCTCGTCACCGAATACCGCCGCGGGCGCGTGCTGATGGCCGGCGACGCCGCCCACATCCACCTCCCGGCGGGCGGCCAGGGGCTCAGCGTCGGGGTGCAGGACGCGGTGAACCTCGGCTGGAAGCTCGCCGCGGTGGTGAGGGGCAGCAGCGGTCCGGCCCTCCTCGACACCTACCACCAGGAGCGCCACCCCGTGGGTGAGCGCGTCCTGACCAACACCCGGGCCCAGGGGCTCCTCTACCTCGGCGGCAGCGAGGTGGAGCCGCTCCGCGCCGTACTGGGTGAACTGCTGCGCGACGAGGCCGTCGGCCGGCACCTCGCCGGCATGGTCAGCGGACTCGACATCCGCTACGACCTCGGCCCCGGGGAGCACCCGCTGCTCGGGATGCGGATGCCCGACTGCGACCTGCGGACCGGATCGGGCCCCACCACGGCCGCACGGCTGCTGCACCCCGCACGGGGCGTGCTGCTCGACCTGGCCGACGACCCGGGCCTGCGCCGGCTGGGCGAGGAGTGGGCGGAGCACGTCGACGTGGTGCCGGCGGCCTCCGAGGACCGCCGGCTCGGCGGAACGCGCGCGCTGCTCCTGCGACCCGACGGGCACGTCGCCTGGGCGGCGCCCGACGGAGGAGACCTCGCGGCGGCGCTCACCACCTGGTTCGGGCCGCGGCCCGCGCACACGACGGAGCACCCGGCACACCAGTGACGGCCCCGGCCGGTCCAGTGACAAGGAACGAGGAAGAACCGATGCACAGCACCCTGATCGTCGCCCGCCTGGAGCCGAGCTCGATCGACGAGGTCGGAAAGCTCTTCGCCGACTTCGACCGCACCGGCATGCCCCGGAACATGGGAACGGTGCGCCGGCAGCTCTTCAGCTACCAGGGCCTGTACTTCCACCTCCAGGACTTCGAGTCCGACGACGGCGGCGACCGGATCGCCGCAGCACGCTCGCACCCCCTCTTCGTGGGGATCAGCGAGGACCTCAAGCAGCACATCACCGCATACGACCCCGCGACGTGGCGATCGCCCGCCGACGCCATCGCACAGCGGTTCTACCACTGGGAGCAGTAGTCATGGGAGAGGAAGCCCTGATGCAAGCCACCGCGTTCACCCTCGCCGACCTCAAGCGGATCCTGCTCGGCGCCGCCGGCGCGGACGAGAGCGTCGACATGGACGGCGACATCCTGGACGCGCTGTTCACCGACCTCGGATACGACTCCCTCGCACTGCTGGAGACCGCCGCGGTCATCTCCCGCGAGTACGGCATCCAGCTGACCGACGACGCCGTGACCGCCGCGACCACCCCCCGCGGCTTCCTCGAGCTGGTCAATTCCGCCTGAGAGCACGATTCCCCGAACGAGCAGGGAGACACGATGTCCGGACCACAGGTCCACGAAGTCCAGCACGAGATCACGATCGCCGCCCCGGCCAAGGCGGTGTACCAGCTCCTCGTGGAGGTGGAGAACTGGCCGCTGTTCTTCCCGCCGAGCGTCCACGTGGAGCACCTCGAACTGAACGGCGAGCACGAACGGATACGGATCTGGGCCACGGCGAACGGCGAGGCGAAGACCTGGACCTCACGTCGGCGGCTGCTGCCGGCCGACGGCCGGATCGAGTTCCGGCAGGAGGTCTCCAGCCCTCCCGTCGCCGCGATGGGCGGTGCCTGGATCGTCGAGGACCGGGGGGACGAGCACTGCCACGTGCGGCTGCTGCACGACTACCGCGCCGTCGACGACGATCCGACCGCGCTGGAGTGGATCGCCGCGGCGGTCGACCGCAACAGCCACGCGGAGCTGGAGGCCCTGAGGACCCACGCGGAACAGGGCGCCGACGCGCCCCGGACCCTCCTGTCGTTCGAGGACACGACCCAGATCGCGGGAACGCCGCAGCAGGTCTTCGACTTCATCGACCGGGCCGATCTGTGGGACCGGCGGCTCCCGCACGTCGCACGGGTGCGGCTGCAGGACCGGGACGGGCTGCAGCTCCTCGAGATGGACACCCGCGCCCCCGACGGGACGGTGCACACCACCCGGTCGGTACGCGTGTGCCTGCCCCCCGGCCGCATCGTCTACAAGCAGACGCAGCTGCCCGCACTGCTGGCGCTGCACACCGGGCAGTGGCGCTTCGAGGAGAACGCCGGGGGCGTGCTGGCCACCTCGCAGCACACCGCCGTCATCAACGAGGCCGCCATCGCGCTGGTCCTCGGTGCGGACGCCGGGCTCGACGAGGCGCGCAAGGCGGTCCGCACGGCCCTCGGCACCAACAGCCTGAGCACACTGGCCCATGCCAAGGCCCACATCGAGGGCCGTTCATGACCGGACGCACCGGCGCCCCGGGGCCGGGGCCGTGACGCCGCGCCCCGCCGTCGAGGCCGCCCAGGTACTCGTCGTCGGCGCCGGTCCCGTCGGCCTGCTGCTGGCCGGCGACCTCGGGCAGTACGGGGTGAACGTGGTGCTCGCCGACCGGCTGGCCGAACCCATGACCGAGTCGCGCGCCTCACAGCTGGGTGCCCGCACGATGGAACTCCTCGGCCAGCGGGGGCTCGTGGAGGAGTTCGCCGCGCTGGAACACGAGCCGGCCGGCCACTTCGGCGGTCTGTCCTTCGACGCCCGCGCCGCCGGGAGCAGGTACGCGGGCAACTGGAAGGTGCCGCAGTTCCGTACCGAGGCGGTGCTGGGCGACCGGGCCCTCGCCTCGGGCGTCGACCTGCGGCGGGAGCACGAGCTGCACGGGCTCGACATCACCGACGACGCAGTCGTGGCGGAGTTCCGCACGCCCGCCGGCCCCCGCACCCTGCGCGCCGCGTACCTGGTGGGCTGCGACGGCGCAGACAGCTCGGTGCGCGGCCTGGCGGGCTTCGAGCTCGCCCGGGGCGCCGCCGGTCGCGAACTGCTGCGTGCCGACGTGGCCGGGATCGACGTCCCCGGGCATCGGTTCACCCGCTTCGAGCGGGGCTTCGCCGCCTCCGCACGACGCGCCGACGGGGTGACGCGCGTGATGGTCCACGCATCGGGCCGCCCCCCGGTCCACCGCACGGGCCCGCCGTCGTTCGACGAGGTGGCCGAGGCCTGGGAGACGGTGACGGGCGAGAACATCGCCGACGGCACCCCGCTCTGGCTGGACGCCTTCGACGACGCCTGGGCGCAGGCCACCCGCTACCGTCGCGGCCGCGTACTGCTCGCGGGCGACGCGGCCCACGTCCACATGCCGATCGGCGGCCAGGCGCTCAACCTCGGCCTGCAGGACGCCGCCAACCTCGGGTGGAAGCTCGCCGCGCAGGTGCACGGATGGGCCCCGCCCGCTCTGCTCGACAGCTACCACGACGAGCGCCACCCCGTGGCCGGCCGGGTCATCGACAACGTACGCGCGCAAGCGCTGCTGCAGTTCGGCGGAGCCGCGGCCGACCCGGTGCGACAGGTGCTCGCCGAGCTCCTGGACCGGCCCGGGCCCAGGGCCACGTTCGCCGGAATGCTGAGCGGACTCGACGTGCGCTATGAGGTGGGCGGCGAGGGCGGCGAGAGCGCCGCGCACCTGGGCACTCGCTTGCCCGACCTCGAACTCACCGCGGACGGTACCCGCACGACCGTCGCCCGCCTGCTGCGCGAGGGCCGCGGGGTCCTGCTCGATCTGACCGGGGGCGGGTCGCGCGCCGCGCAGCTGCGGGCCGCGGCCGACGGCTGGACCGGCCGCGTCCGCGTCGTGGGTGCCCACGGTGCGCAGGCCCCCGCGGACGGAGCCGCGTTCCTGCTGCGGCCGGACGGCCACGTGGTGTGGACCGACCTGGCCCCCGTGCCGCTGCGCGAGGCACTGCGCCGCTGGTTCGGCGAGCCCGTACCGCTCGCCCGCCGGCCCTGAACCCGTTCGTCCGGCCGCCCTCCGGGAGCGGTCCTCAGCATGTCCGGATTCACCTGTCTGTCGTTTCTGTGAAGGGAAAGATGATGAGGCGACGCGTGGTCATCACCGGTATCGGAGTGCTGGCACCAGGAGGTGCCGGCACCAAGAACTTCTGGTCCCTGATCAGCGAGGGACGTACGGCGACGAGGATCCTGTCGCACTTCGATCCGGCGCCGTACCGCTCGCGGATCGCGGCCGAGGTCGACTTCCACCCGGCCGAACACGGCCTGCGCGCGCAGGAGATACGCCGTATGGACCGGGCGGCCCAGTTCGCCGTGGTCTGTGCGCGGGAGGCCGCCCTCGACAGCGGACTCGAGCTGTCCGAGATTCCGCCGCACCGGATCGGTGTGACGATCGGCAGCGCCGTCGGGGCCACCACCAGCCTGGAGGACGAGTACCGGGTGGTGAGCGACGACGGTGCGGCCCACCTGGTCGACCACACCTACACCACCCCGCACCTGTACGACTACCTCGTACCCAGCTCCTTCGCCACCGAGGTGGCTTGGGCGACCGGGGCCGAAGGGCCGAGCACGGTGATCTCCACCGGCTGCACGTCCGGCATCGACGCCGTGGGCCACGCGGTCGAGCTGATCCGCGAGGGCACCGCCGACGTGATGATCACGGGTGCGACCGAGGCCCCGATCTCCCCCATCACGGTCGCCTGCTTCGACGCGATCAAGGCCACGAGCGTGCACAACGACGACCCGGAGCACGCCTCGCGCCCCTACGACAGCACCCGCAACGGCTTCGTGCTCGGCGAGGGTGCCGCGGTGTTCGTGCTGGAGGAGTACGAGAGCGCACTGAAGCGCGGCGCGACCGTCTACGCCGAGATCGTCGGCTACGCCAACCGCAGCAACGCCTTCCACATGACCGGACTGCGTGCGGACGGCGCCGAGATGGCCGAGGCGATCACCGCAGCGCTGGACGAGGCGCGACTCGACCCCACCGCCCTCGACTACGTCAACGCCCACGGATCCGGCACCAAGCAGAACGACCGGCACGAAACGGCGGCGTTCAAGCGCAGCCTGGGCGCGCACGCCTACCGGGTGCCGGTCAGCTCCATCAAGTCCATGGTGGGCCACTCGCTCGGGGCGATCGGGTCGATCGAGATCGCGGCCTCCGCGCTGGCGATCAAGCACCACGTGGTCCCGCCCACCGCGAACCTGCACCACCAGGACCCGGAACTGGATCTCGACTACGTGCCCTTGACGGCACGCGACTGGCGGACCGACCGCGTGCTCACGGTGGGCAGCGGATTCGGCGGTTTCCAGAGCGCGATGGTGCTGTCCCGTCCCGAGAGGAACGCCGCATGACGCCCATAGGGGTGACCGGCATCGGAGCCATCGCGCCGAACGGCATGGGCACCGACGCGTACTGGAAGTCCACCGTCGAAGGGGTCAGCGGCATCGCCGAGGTCAGCCGCTTCGACGCGTCGGGATACCCGGCGAAACTGGCCGGCGAGGTGTCCCTCGACGCCGCCGCGCACCTGCCGAGCAGACTGATCCCGGCCACCGACCACATGACGCGGCTGTCACTGGTCGCGGCCGCCTGGGCCCTGGACGACGCGGGCGTACAGCCCTCCGAGCTGCCGGACTTCAGCGCCGGGGTGATCACGGCCGGCTCCGCGGGAGGCTTCGAGTTCGGCCAGCGCGAACTGGAGAACCTCTGGAGCAAGGGGCCCAAGTACGTCAGCGCGTACCAGTCCTACGCCTGGTTCTACGCCGTCAACTCCGGCCAGATCTCCATCCGGCACGGCATGCGCGGCCCCAGCGGCGTGGTCGTCAGCGACCAGGCCGGCGGGCTGGACGCCATCGCCCAGACCCGGCGGCAGATCCGCAAGGGCACCCGACTCGTCATCTCGGGCGGAGTCGACGGCTCCCTCTGCCCCTGGGGCTGGGTCGCGCAGATGGCCGCAGACCGGATGAGCACGTCGGACGACCCCGAACGCGCCTATCTCCCCTTCGACCCGACGGCCTCCGGGCACGTGGCGGGTGAGGGCGGTGCGTTGCTCGTGATGGAGGAGGTGGCCGCCGCCCGGCGGCGGGGCGGGAGGGTCTACGGCGAGATCGCCGGCTACGGCGCCACGATGGACCCGAAACCGGGCAGCTCCCGGGAGCCGGGCCTGCGCCGGGCGATCCTGACCGCCCTGGACGACGCGGCCGTGTCCCCGGACGAGGTGGACGTCGTCTTCGCCGATGCCGCCGCCGTACCCGAGCTCGACCGGGTCGAGGCCGACGCGATCAACGCCGTGTTCGGCGTCCGCGGGGTGGCCGTCACCGCCCCGAAGACGATGACCGGCCGGCTGGCGGCCGGGGCGGCATCGCTCGACGTGGCCGCCGCGCTGCTGTCCGTCCGCGACGGGGTGATCCCACCGACCGTCCACGTCGACTGCGCCCCCGAGTACGGCATCGATCTGGTCACCGGCGCGGCGCGCGAGGCCCGTGTGCGCACCGCGCTCGTCCTGGCACGGGGCCACGGCGGCTTCAATTCCGCCGTCGTGGTCCGCGCGGCACGGTGACCGCCGTGCGCACCGGCGCCGATCTTCCCGCAGCTGATCTCTGCGCCCCCGATCTCCCCGCCCCCCATGACGCCCGGGCTTCCGGCCCGGCCTGCGACGACCACCGGGAAGGAACCGGAACATGACCAAGAGGTTCGGAATCGAAGACCTCAAGCGCATCCTCCGAGAGGGAGCGGGCGGCGCGAGCGAACTGGAGGGCGACATCCGGAACGCCAGCTTCGAGGACCTCGGATACGACTCGCTCGCCCTGCTGGAGACCGGCAGCCGGATCGGCCGGGAGTACGGGCTGGAGTTCGAGGACACGGCGTTCGCCGACGTCGAGACCCCAGGGGACTTCGTCGACGTCGTGAACGCCCACCTGCTGTCGACCCCGGCCCACGGCTGACCGAGCAAGGAGATCACCATGGCGATCACCACCATTCCCCGCAGCGACATCGACCCCTACAGCGACGCGTCGATCCTGTCGCCCTACGAGGACTACCGGCGGCTGCGCGACCTGGGCCCCGTGGTCCGGCTGGAGGCCCACCAGGTCTTCGCCGTGGCCCGCTACCGCGAGGTCTACGACGCCCTGCACGACCACACGACCTTCTCCTCGGCGTCGGGCGTGGGACTGACCGAAACGCTCAACAAGGCGCAGAAGGGCAGCAGTTTCACCAGCGACCCGCCCTACCACGACCACGTGCGAGGCCTGGTCGCCCGGCACCTGAAGCCGAAGGCCCTGGAGCAGTTCCACGAGTACATCGAGGGCTGGGCGACCCGGCTCGTCGACGAGCTGATCGAGAAGGGCAGCTTCGACGCGGTCACCGACTTCGCCCAGGCCTTTCCACTGGCCGTCGTTCCCGACCTGCTCGGCTGGCCGGTGGAGGAGGGCAAGGAGCGCCTGCTGGACTGGGCGACCGCCGGCTTCAACGCGTTCGGGCCGCTCAACGAGCGCACCATGGCGGGATTCCCGCTCCTGCAGGAGATGTCCGAGTTCCTCCAGCGGATGTCGGTCCCCGGGAACCTGCGACCGGGCAGCTGGGGCGCGCAGCTCGTGAGCGACGCGAAGGAGGGCAAGATCGAGGAGTACCTGCTGCCCGGCCTCCTCGGGGACTTCCTCGCCCCCTCGATGGACACCTCCGTCAGCGCGCTGTCCAGCATGCTGTGGCTGTTCGGATCGCATCCCGAGCAGTGGCAGCAGGTCCGCACGGACGAAGCGCTCATACCCAAGGCGCTCAACGAGATCATCCGCATCGAGTCGCCGCTGCGCGGCTTCACCCGGCTGGTCACACGGGAGCGTGAGCTGGGGGGCGTCATGCTGGAACCCGATGCGCGCGTCCTGCTGCTCTACGGCTCCGCCAACCGCGACGAGCGCCACTGGACGGACCCGGACACCTTCGACATCCACCGCCCCGGGGTGGCGCAGCACGTGGGCTTCGGCCACGGCATCCACGGCTGCGTGGGCCAGGCGCTCTCCCGGATGGAGGGACACGCTCTTCTGAAGGCGCTGTCCGCACGCGTCCGTTCGATCGAGGTCGGCGAGCCCACCTGGCGGCTGCACAACACGATCCGTGGAATCGCGTCCCTGCCGGTGACGCTGCGGACGTGAGCCCCCGGACGGCCGGGCGGCCGGCCGTGCGGCTCAGCGTCGACCTGAGCCGCTGCGAGGGCCACGGACTGTGCCAGGCCGTGGCCCCGGACCTGATCAGCGTCGACGAGGGGTACGCCGAGCTGATCGACGACGGTGACGTACCGGTGCACCGGCAGGCCGCCGCCGTGAGCGCGGCGCGGACGTGTCCCATCGCGGCGCTCAGGGTGACCTGAGCGCCGCCCGCCACGAATGGAGGGTGGTGCCGAAGATGAGCAGGACGGCTTTCGTGTTCCCGGGCCAGGGTTCGCAACGCGTCGGTATGGGCGGCGAACTCGTGGAGCGGCACCCGGAGTTCCTCGACTCGCACTACCGGGTTGCCGACGAGATCCTGGGCATACCGCTGACCGGACTGTGCCGGGAGGGTCCGGCCGCGGAGCTGGGCGCGATGCCGGTGACCCAGCCCGCCGTGTTCCTGACCAGCGTCGTCGCCCACGAGGTGCTCCGGGCGCACGGGGTCGTGCCCGACGTCGTCGCCGGGCACAGCCTCGGGGAGTTCACGGCCATGGTGGCGGCCGGCGTGCTCGACTGGACCGACGGCCTGCGGCTCGTCCGGCTCCGCGGCGAGCTGATGGCGTCGGTCAACCGACGGATCCCGGGCAGCATGGGGGCCGTCATCGGCATTGCACCGGCCGAACTGGAGGATCTGTGCGCCCGGGCCGCCGCCGCGACCGGGGAGGTGGTCGAGATCGCGAATCACAACGACCACCGCCAGATCGTGGTGTCCGGCCAGACCGGGGGAGTGGCCCGGCTCCTCGAACTCGCCGAACGGGCGGGGGCGGAGCGGGTGCTGACACTGGACGTGGGCGGCGCGGCGCACTGCAGCCTGCTGTCCGGAATCGAGGAGGAGTTCGCCCGGGTCCTCGAAGGGTTCGAGCTCCGCGACCCGGTCGTCCCCGTGGTGTCCGCGGTGACGGCCGCGCCCGTGCGCACCGCGCGGGAGGCGGCGCTCTGCCTGCGGCGGCAGTTCACCAGCCGGGTGCTGTGGACCGACACCGTCCTGGCGCTCGCGGACTCCGGGGTCGACCGGTTCGTCGAGGTCGGGCCGGGCAAGGCGCTGAGCAGTCTGTGCGCCCGCCTGTGCCCGGAGGCCCAGGTGTACCGGACCCGCGACGCCCAGCGCCTCGACCGCGTGGTCGCGGCGCTCGGTGCCTCCGGGGCGCGCGGGGCCGGCGCGCGATGACCGGACAGGGGATCGTCCTGCTCCTGCCGGGGCAGGGCTTTCAGCACGCGGGCATGGCCGTCGAGCTCTACCGGCGGGAGCCGCGGTTCGCCACCGTGGCCGACGAGTTCCTCGCCGCCCTGGGGCCCGGGGGCGAAACCGTCCGCGAGGACTGGCTGGCCTGCGTCGACGGCGCTCCGGCCGACCGGGGCACGACCGCGCAGCCCCTGCTGTTCATGATCGGGTACGGGATCGGGGCGGTGCTGGCGGGCCGGGGCCTCCGGCCGTCCTTGCTGATCGGTCACAGCGTCGGCGAGCTGGCCGCGGCCACCCTCGCCGGCGTGTTCGACCTGCACACGGCGGCCCGGATCCTCGCCGCACGCTGCGCGGCGCTCGCGGAGGCCCCACCGGGGGGCATGCTGGCCGTCGCGGGAGCCCCGCGGACGGTGCTCGACTGCATCCGCAGCCGGTCGGTGGGGGAGAGCGTGGTGGTGGGCGCGCACAACGGCCCGCTGCAGACGGTCCTCGCCGGGCCGGAGCCGCAGCTCTCCGAGGCCGAACGCGCCGTGCGCGCCGGGGGGATGGCCGCCCGGCGGGTGCGCTCGCTCGAGCCCTGGCACTCGCCCGCGATGGACCGTGCCGCGCGCAGGTTCGCCGCCGCCGTCGCGGCCGAGACGCTCGATCCGGCGACGATCCCGATCGTGTCGACCCGTACGGGCCGTGTCGTCACGGACGCGGAGGCCGCGCTGCCGGAGTTCTGGGCGGCCCAGATGGCGGAGCCCGTGCTGTTCTGGCCCGCCCTGGACAGCGTGCTGGGCGGCGGGGAGTACACCGTCGTCGACGGGGCACCGGCCGGCGGACTCGCCACTCTGGCGCGCCGGCACGCCTCGGTGCGGGCAGGGCGCAGCAGAGTGGTCCCGCTGCTGGCTCCTCCGGGTCGCGACGCGTGGACGGCCTGGACGAAGGGGCTCGCGGAACTGGAAGCACGTGCCTGATCCCGGGCGGGGCAGGATCTGCGGGCCGCGCACGGAGGCGGGGTGCCGGCGCATGCGCCGGCACCCCGCTTTTTCGACGTCAGGACTTCATGACCCCTGGATCAGGGCTTCTGCGCGTCGTTGACGTCCGACGCGTGGTAGAAGACCTTGCCCGAGACCTTGCGGCGACGCCACCGGTACTGGCTGGCGAGCCGGTAGATGCTGCCGTTGGGCATGTTCCAGAGCGCCGCGATGTCCGAAACGCTGTACCAGGCGCGGCGGGACGTCGTGTGGCTCTGTACGCACGCTGCCAGCGCCGCCCATTCGTCCGAGGCCCACCAGTGCGTGTCGTCGACGCTGCACCGGATCTCCGACGGCTTCGAGCGGGTGCCGGAGACGACCTTGACCACGGCCCGGAGCTTGCCGGTACAGCTCGGGTGCATGCAGTCGCCGAGCGGGACGACCCGTACAGCCCGGGGTTCGCTCGCCCGTCGCGCGCGGCGGGTCAGCATGCTGAACTCCTCGACTGCCTCGCCGGCCGCAGAATGGCCGGAAAGCCACGGGATGTTCTCATGGATGAACCGTGCCATCTGGACGACATCGCGCTGCGGTGCATCGAGCCCGCGCTCTTGTGCGACGAGGGATGCCCAGGAGGCCAGGACGGATCTGACGGAGGAACGCACTTCGGCGGCTTCCGCGTTGAACGGCATTTCCTGCCGGCTGTTCGAACTCGAAACTCTCTCGCGTGGCGTGCGGGTTCCCGCGAGCGAGAGCTCGCAGGACAAGTAGAGGGCGGGCAACTCACTCAAGCACGAGGCGATCTGTTCTCTGCAGCTGTCGCACAACGTGCAGTCCGCGGTATTCGAAACACATGTGGGCGGGTTTTCAGAAGCATGATGGCGGTATTTGGTTGGGCATCCCATAAGACTGTCTACTTCCCCCTTGTTTCGGCCTCGGGAACCGGCCGCCTCCAACGTAAGTCAGATTGCCTCCATGCGGGAGTGTCTTCATCATCAATGCATTATGGAATCGTCCGGTGGGGTCATGAGAATCTCACACCCTCCGTGTGATGCATTCACTGGCGGGCCCGGGGAATATCCGGTACTTCTTTTGGCGGACGGGGCGCGTCGCCCGTCACAGCCAGCCGGCGTCCGCCGCGATGCGGACCGCGTCCATGCGGGTGCGCGCGTTGAGCTTGGCCGTCACCGAGGTCAGGTAGTTGCGGATGGTGCCGGGGGAGAGGTTGAGCCGCGCCGCGATGTCGGGAACGCCCTCGCCGGCCGCGGCGAGTCTCAGCACCTCGAGCTGACGCTCGGTGAGCGGGGGGATCGGCGCCTGCCATGCGGACACGGCGAGGTCCGCGTCGATCACGCGATGTCCTGCGGCGAGGTCGCGCACGGTGCTCACGAGCTTCTCCGGCGGGGAGCACTTGACGAGGAATCCGTCGACCCTCATGTCCAGTGCGCGGCGCACGATCGTCGGGCGCCAGTGATGCGTGAGTATCAGCGTGCGGGTGCCCGGTAATTCATCGTGGATCTCCTGGATAATCGACAGGTCGTCCTGACCGGGCATGTCTATATCGATCACTGCGACGTCCGGCTTGTGGAGCCGGGCTGCCGGCAGTATTTCCCTGCTGTCTCCGAGGTCTGCTACGACATCGATGTCAGCTTCCCGTGCGAACAATGCAAGGAACGCCCCCCGTACCATGCAAACGTCTTCGGCGAGCAGAACTGTAGTCACTTTCCCTCCAGGGTGAACGCGAGTGTCCTGCAGCGTGCGATGGCGCTGGCCTGGTCAGGATCCTAGCTTCCGGTGGGTAGTTGTACAGAAAAAATTTTGCTGCCCCTGGGTTGACGTAGGCGAAATCTCGCGGAACCCGGGACGGTGTTCCGTCCCGGGATTCCGGGATGTGAAACCGGATTTCCATCGAACGGGGGTGACCCGGCCGGGGGCTACGGGGGAATGGAACCCGCCGACCGGGTCGTCTCCGGGGGCGCCGCCGCGGGGTCGGCGCCCGGTGGCCGCGCACTTGGTCCGAGTGCGCGGGGGCTCAGTGCGGGCTGGGTTCCTGCAGTGAGGGCTCGGACTTCTCGGCTGCGGCCGCGGACCTCGGCGTGACGAACAGCGTGGCCGCGAGCGCCAGCACCAGCAGCCCGGCGCAGACGTAACTGGACAGTTCGAGCCCGACGGTCATCGCCTCACGTGCGGCGTCCGCGGCCGATGCGGTCGACGGGTCGGCCGAGAGCGAGGGGATCACCGATCCGGCGGTGTCCGTCACGACCCCGCTGAGCTGCTCCGCGTCCTTGCCCGAGAGTCCTGCATCGGTCAGGCGGCCTTGCAGGGTCGAGGCGAGCGAGCTGAAGAACAGCGTTGTCAGGACGGCGATGCCGAGTGCGGAACCCAGTTCGCGTGCCGCGCTCTGGATGCCCGAGCCCTGCCCCGCGCTCTCGGCGGGCACGTCCACGAGGACGATGTTGGTGACCTGGGCCGTGGCGAACCCGACGCCGATGCCGTAGAGGAACAGGGCGATCGCGATCAGCCACCAGGCGCTGTCGGTGGCGGCGATCAGGCCGAGGAGGACCAGGCCGACGGCCTCGAGGAGCAGGCCGATCCGTACCTGCGCCAGTGCGGAGGCCGACATCGAGAAGCTCGCACCGCTCGCGCAGAAGCTGCCGACGGCGAGGGCGACGAGAGCGAGCCCCGCCTGGAAGGCGCTGTAGTCCAGGGCGAACTGCAGCCACAGGGGCAGCACCGCGATGATGCCGAATTCGCCGAGGCCGACGATGAGCGTCACCACGTTGCCGTTGCGGAACGAGGGGATGGAGAAGAGCCGCACGTCCATCAGGGGCTCGTCGTTCTTGCGGCCGAGTGCTGCCTGCCGGCGCCAGAAGGCGAACAGGACCAGTGCCGACACGAGGAACGAGACGAACACGGGGGACGGGCCGGCGCTCCAGGAGATCCCGCCGATGCTCAGCGGTTCGGTGGTGACCAGCCAGCCGTAGTTGCGGCCCTCGATCAGTCCGAACGCCAGGAAGCCGAGCCCGATCACGGACAGGATGCTGCCGATGACGTCGACGCGGCCCTGGGTGCGGGGCGACGGGGGCAGGTAGATCAGGATGCCCGCCGTGATCAGGGCCACCAGCGGGATGTTGATGCCGAAGGCCCAGCGCCAGGAGAAGTCCGCGAGCCAGCCGCCCAGCAGCGGACCGACGGCCGCGGCGGCGCCGATGGTCGATCCCCAGATGGCGAACGCCTGGCCCCGGGCCTTGCCCGTGAAGGTCGCGTTCACCATGGCGAGCGACGACGGCAGGATCATGGCTCCGCCGATGCCCTGCAGGAACCGGGCCAGGATCAGCATGCCGCCGCTCGGCGCGACCGCGGCCAGCAGGCTCGTGGCGCCGAACACGGCGAGGCCGATGAGGAAGATCTTGCGGGCGCCGTGCAGGTCGGAGAGCCGGCCGGTGAGCAGGAGCAGCGCGGCGAAGACGATCGCGTAGGACTCCTGGATCCACTGGGCCTCGACCGAGTCGACCGAGAGGTCCTCGATGATCGGGGCGAGGATCACGTTCACGATCGTGATGTCCACGACGATCAGGGCCACACCCAGAGACACGGCGATGAGGCCGAGCCACCTGCTCATGGGAGGGGACTCCGGGTCTGCTGTGGTATTCAAGATGCCTCCACTCTAGGGTATCTTCACGGTGAAGGTAGTTTGAGGGAGTCGGGTTGTCAACCGAGCCGCGAAACAGTGCGTCGGTGGCGAGGATCGGAAGGGGTACGTGAATGGAGAAGCCGGAGTTGGGCGGCCTCGAGGCGCAGCGCGACCGGCTCATGGACGGGCTGAGGGCCTTCGGTGCGAACTACACCGAGTTCACCCGGCGCTTCGCCCTCTGGCTGGGACTGCACTCCACCGACGCCGCGGCGCTGGCGGAGATCCTGTACGCCGAGGACAAGGGCGCACCCCTGTCCCCCGCCCGGCTGAGCGAACGCATATCCCTGTCCTCCGGCGCCACGGCCGCCCTGCTGAACCGCCTGGAGGGGGCGGGGCACATCGCCCGCACCCGCGAACACAGCGACCGCAGGATCGTGACGCTGCGCAGCAGCGCCCATGTCCGGCCGCGCGCGGAGGAGTTCTTCGGCCCCTACGCCATCCGCATGGCCGCGGAGATGGCGACGTACGCACCCGAACAGCTGCGCCAGTTCGAGGACTTCATCGGCCACCTCCGCGGGACGATGGACTCGCTGCTCTCGGACGAGTACCAGGCGCCCCGGCCGGGCACCCGTGCCCCACGGCGTGCTTGACAACCCGACCTGCTGCGAAGAAGATTGCCTTCATCTTGGAACGTGTGTGCCCAGAGGCCCCGTTCCGCCTCCTCCGCCAGTAGCCCAGCCGTGACACCCGCCCGTGTGCCGGTGTCCCCCTGGACTGGCCGAGCGACCCGCCCGACGGCTCCCCGCCCGTGAAGTCCGGGGCCGCTCCTCCGCATGGGCACCGATCCCTCCGCTCCCGCCCGCCTCCCGCCAGGCGTGGTCACCCGCGCCCGAACGTCATCGGCCGGGCGGGGCGGCGCAGCCATGCCTCCAGGACGGCCAGACCAAAGGAGATGCATGAAAGTCCTCTTCATCGCCGCAGGAACGAGTCCGGCCGGCGTATTCGCCCTGACCCCGCTCGCGACGGCGGTGCGCAACGCCGGGCACGAGATCGTCGTCGCGGCCTTCGACGAGCTCACCGACACGATCGAGGCCGTCGGACTGCCACCGGTACCCGTGGCCGCCGGCCACACCACGGAGAGCATCAAGCAACTGAACCGGCCGGGTGGACCCATCGAGTTCCCCTGGTCCCCGGACCAGGAACTGCCGTACGTGGGACGCTGGTTCGGCCGCCAGGCGGCGGTCAGCCTCGACGCCCTGCTGCAACTCGCCAAGAGCTGGCGCCCCGACCTCGTCGTCGGCGGCACCGATGCCTACGCGGCCGGACTGCTGGCCGCCCACCTCGGCATCCCGTACGTCCGGCAGGCCTGGGACTGGCTGCACTTCGACGGTGCGGAGAGCCACGCGAACGAGGAACTCGCCCCGGAGCTCGACCTGCTGGACCTCGGCTCGCTGCCCGAGCCGGACCTGTTCCTCGACCTCTGCCCGCCGAGCCTGATACCGCCCGGCGCACGCCCCGGCCGGCCGATGAGGTGGGTGCCCGGCAACCGCCAGCGCACCCTCGAACCGTGGATGTACACACCGGCCGAGCGTCCCCGGGTGTGCGTCACCTACGGCAGCTTCCGCACCGCGATGCCCCAGGTGTTCGACCACCTCTGCGCGCTGGTGTCCCGTCTCACCGAGCTCGACGCCGAGATCGTCGTCGCGGCGAACGAGGAGGCGAGCGAGAAGCTGCGCACCCTGTTCCCGCAGGTGCGCAGCGGCTGGGTGCCGCTGGAGTTCCTCGTCCGCACCTGCGACACGATCGTCCACAGTGGAGGCCTCACCGCGCTCAACGCCATGGCGGCGGGCACGCCCCAGGTCGTCCTCAACCAGTTCGTGGCCTTCGAGGACTCGCTGCGCATGCTGGAGCGGCAGGGTTCGAGCATCGTGCTCCACCGGGGTGACGGATCGCCGGACGGCACCTTCGAGGCGTGCCGCAAGGTCCTCTCCGACGACGGCTACGCCCAGCGGGCGCGGGAACTCGCGCGGGAGCTCAACTCGCTCCCCACCCCCAATGACCGGGTCGCCGACCTGGAAGGACTGGTGCGCCGATGACCACCTCCAGCGCGGAGCAGGCGTACGGCGCGGAGCACGCCGAGATCTACGACGCGGTCTACCGCGGCCGGGGCAAGGACTACACCGCCGAGGCCGAGGACATCGTGCGGGTCCTGCGGGAACACCGGTCCGCCGTCTCCAGCCTCCTGGACGTGGCCTGCGGCACCGGCACGCACCTGGAGGCCCTGCGCAAGAGCGTCGACCACGTGGAAGGGGTCGAGCTCTCACCCTGGATGCACGCCCTCGCGGTGCGCCGGCTCCCGGGCGTCACCGTCCACCGGGACGACATGCGATCCTTCGGCCTCGGCCGCACCTTCGACGCGATCACCTGCCTCTTCAGCTCCATCGGGTACATGGCGTCGACCGACGAACTCGACCGGACGCTGCGGGTGTTCCGTGAGCACACGGCACCCGGCGGGGTGGTGGTGGTCGAGCCGTGGTGGTTCCCGGACGAGTTCCTCGACGGGTACGTCGGCGGCGCCGTCGTCGAGGTCGACGGACGCACCATCGCCCGCGTCTCCCACACCGTCCGGGAGGGCACCACCACACGGATGAGCGTCGCGTACACGGTGGGCGAACCGGCCGCGGGACTGCGCCGCTTCTCCGACACCCACGTCCTGTCCCTCTTCACCCGGGAGCAGTACGAGCAGGCCTTCGAGAAGGCCGGCTTCACGGTCGCGTACACGGCCGGCGGCCCTTCCGGCCGCGGCCTGTTCATCGGCGTCGCACCCGGCACGGAAACCGTCCCGTCCAGCGCAGCAGCCCAGGAGTGGTGATGACCAGGTCATCGGCGACCGGTTCGGTCGGCCAGGTACGTCCTTGCACGCTGATGGACCTCCAGACGGTCGTCGACGACCGCGGGAGCCTGTCCATCGTGGAGGGTGTCAAGGACATCGGATTCGAGATCAAGCGCTTCTTCTACCTCTACGACCTGCCGGTGAAGTCGGTGCGCGGGGACCACGCGCACCGCCGGCTGGAGCAGTTCGTCATCGCCGTCCGCGGCAGCTTCGACGTCACCGTCGACGACACCTCCGGCACCTCCCGGTACCACCTGGACAACCCGAACCAGGGGCTCTACATCGGACCGATGGTGTGGAACTCCCTCGTGAACTTCTCGGAGGGCGCCATCGCCCTCGTGCTGGCCTCCGAACACTACGACGAGGCCGACTACTACCGTGTGTACGAGGAGTTCACGGCCGACGCGAGGCTGCTCGCGTGAAGATCCCCTTCCTGGACCTGAAGGCGCCGCACGCCGAGATCCGCGAGGAGCTGGACGCGGCCTACCACCGGGTGGTCGACTCGGGCTGGTTCCTGCTGGGCGACGAACTCACCGCGTTCGAGACCGAGTTCGCCGCCTACTGCGGCGCCGCGCACTGCGTGGCGGTCGGCAGCGGGTGCGATGCCCTCGAACTGGCCCTGAGGGCCCTGGGGATCGGCGCCGGCGACGAGGTGATCGTCCCCAGCGCCACCTACATCGCCACCTGGCTGTCCGTGTCGGCGGCCGGGGCGACACCGGTCCCCGTCGAGGTGGACGAGGGCACCCACCTCCTCGACCCGGCGCTGGTGGAGGCGGCCATCACCCCGTCCACCCGGGCGATCATGCCGGTCCACCTCTACGGCCAGCCCGCGGACCTCGCCGCCCTGCGGCGGATCGCGGACCGGCACGGCCTCGCGCTCGTGGACGACGCCGCCCAGGCGCACGGCGCCCGGCACCGGGGTGAGCGGATCGGCGGCGGAACCACGGCGACCGCGTTCAGCTTCTACCCCGGCAAGAACCTCGGAGCGCTCGGCGACGGCGGCGCCGTGCTCACCTCGGACGCCGAAGTGGCGGACCGGCTCAGGCTGCTCCGCAACTACGGTTCCCGGCGCAAGTACCACCACGAGATCCGCGCCACCAACTCCCGGCTCGACGAAGTGCAGGCGGCGCTGCTGCGGGTCAAGCTCGGACACCTCGAACGCTGGAACGCCCGTCGGGCGCGGATCGCCGACCGCTACCGGGCCGAACTCGCCGGCCTGCCCGGTGTGCGGCTGCCGGAGGTGGCCGACTGGGCCGAGCACGCGTGGCACCTGTTCGTCGTCCGCTGCGACGACCGGGCCGGGATGCAGGCGAGCCTCACCGAGGCGGGGATCGGCACCCTGATCCACTACCCCGTTCCGGTGCACCTCTCGCAGGCGTACGCGGACGCCGCCAAGTGGCCGGCCGGCACCTACCCCCTCGCGGAGTCCATCGCCGACCAGGTGCTCAGCCTGCCGATGGGACCGCACCTGCGCGACGAGGACGTCACGCAGGTCATCGCCGCCGTGCGCGCCGCGGCCCTGATCCGGACGCGCTGACCCACGACGTACCGGCGCGCCGGCAGACCGGCCCGCCGACGCCGTCGTACGGCCGCGCTCCGGCACGGCGCCCCCACCCCACCGAACCCGCGACCGAAAGGGTCCGCTTCCCATGCAGTCCTCACACCCGAAGCCCCCGCCCTCCGTCCGCGTCCTGCAGCTCGTCACATCGAGCTGGATGGCCGCCGCGGTGAGCGCCGCCGCCGAACTCGGCGTCGCCGATGCACTGGCCGACGGCGCCCGCCCGGTGGACGAGATCGCGGAAGCCGTCGGCGCCCACGCGCCCACCCTCCACCGGCTGCTGCGGGCCTGCGCCGACATCGGGCTCGTCGAGGAGCTGGACGGCGCGGTCTACGTCCTGACCGACGTGGGCGAGGCGCTGCGCAGCGACTCGCCGACCTCCATGCGCAACTTCGCCCGGTGGACCGGCCTCGCCGCCGACCGCAACACCTGGGTCGGCCTCGCGGACAGCGTCCGTACCGGCGAACCCGCCTTCGAGAAGGTGCACGGACAGAACGTCTGGGACTTCATGCGGGACCGCACCGACGTCTCCGGCATCTTCGACGACGCCATGACCGAGGCCTCGCGCCAGCTGATCGCCCCCGTCGTCGACGCGTTCGACTTCAGCGGCGCAGGCACCGTCGTGGACGTCGCGGGCGGACACGGAGCCCTGCTCGCCGCGGTGCTCGCCGCCAACCCGGACGTCCGCGGCGTGCTCTACGACCAGCCCGATGTCGTCGTCGGCGCGAAGGAGACGTTCCGCGGGCTCGGCGTCGACGACAGGGTCGAAACGGTCGGTGGCGACTTCTTCGACTCCGTACCGCCCGGCGGCGACGCCTACCTGCTCTCGAACGTCATCCACGACTGGGACGACGCGAACTCCCTGAAGATCCTGGCCAACTGCCGTGCCGCGCTCGGCGAGGGTGGCCGGGTCCTGCTGGTCGAGGCCGTCATGCCGGAGCGGACCGAACCGTCCCCGACGGTCTCCCTGATGGACCTCAACATGCTGGTGCTGTGCGGCGGCCGGCAGCGCACCGAGGCCGAGTTCGCCGAGCTCTTCGCCGAGGCCGGACTCCGGCTGACCCGGATCGTCCGGGCGGGCCTGCACAGCGTCGTCGAAGCCGTCCGGGCCTGACCCCGGCCCGAGCCAACCGGAGGAACCCGAAGACATGCCATTCATCACGCCGGACAACGGATCGCTCACGGTGTTCAACCTCTTCGACACCGCCACCCGCGAAGGCCAGAAGACCCTGCTCGACACGATGCAGGGGATCATCCAGGGTGCCAACTACCCGGGGTGGCGGTCCTCCACCCTGCACGGCGGCCTGGACCACCCCTGCGCCGCGAACTACATCCAGTGGCGCAGCCTGGACGACCTCCAGGAGCGTTACGAGGGCGAGAGCTTCAAGCACAACACGGTGCCCCACTTCACCGATCTGACCACGTCGGTCCACCTGCTCAAGACCGAGGTGGTGGCCACCCACCTGCACCCCTCCCTGGAGCACATCGAGATCTCGCCCGACCGTGACGACTTCACCGTCATCGTCATCATGGGCGTCGAGCCCGCGCACCAGGCCCGGCTCGTGGAGCTGTTCGCCAAGCCGGACGCGTGGACGCAGAGTGTGCCCGGCTACCGCTCCCACTCCATCCTGCGCGGCATCGACGGGGACTTCGTCGTCAACTACGCCCAATGGGACAGCCGTGAGACGTACGAGGCCTTCCACACGCTGCCGGAGGAGCAGCGCCCGGCGCACGCGCGGTCCATGCGCGCCGAGGCCGGGCAGCTGCTGACGTCGCGGTCGTCGAACACGTACGAGGTCGTGTACGCGCGCTCGGCCGCCGACGCGCCGGCGGGTGACCGGTGACGGCGACCGTGTCCGGCGGCTCCACCGCGGCTGCCCGCGCGGCGGCGGCCGGGCGCCCGGTGCCCGGCCGGGTCGTCGTCGGACCCGAGGACCTCCGCTACGACGAGCTGGTGCGGGGCGACAACTACCGGTTCGTCGGCCGGCCCGACCACATCGAGCTGGTCAGCTCCACCGAACAGGTCGCCGACGCCCTGGAACGGGCCCTCGCCGCGGGCAAACGGGTCGCCGTGCGCAGCGGCGGCCACTGCGGCGAGGCGTTCGTGGCCGACCCGGCGGTCGAGGTCGTGATCGACCTCTCGCTGATGGCGCAGGTCTACCACGACCCGGAGCTCGGCGCCGTCGCGATCGAGGCGGGCGCGACCGTCGGCCACGTCTACAAGACGCTCTACCGGAACTGGGGCGTGACCCTGCCCGCCGGTGTGTGCACCGCCGTCGGCGCGGGCGGGCACATCACCGGTGGCGGGTACGGTCCGCTGTCCCGGATGCACGGCCTCGTCGCCGACCACCTGTACGCGGTCGAGGTCGTGCACGTCGCCGCGTGCGGAACGGTGCGCACGGTGGTGGCCACCCGGGAGCCGGACGACCCCAACCGGGCGCTGTGGTGGGCGCACACCGGAGGCGGTGGCGGAAACTTCGGCATCGTGACGCGGTTCTGGATGCGCTCGCCGGGCGCCTCGGGGACGGACCCGGCTCAGCTGCTGCCCAAGCCGCCCGGCGCGCTGCTGATCGCGATGGTCAACTGGTCGTGGGAGCAGTGCGACCTGCCCGCCTTCACCCGGCTCATCGGCAATTTCATGGCCTGGCACGTGGAGCACAGCGGTGTCGGCTCGCCGTACGCCGGGCTCTTCGCGTCGCTCTGGGTCCGCCACCGCTCGGGCGGGGACCTCACGATGTACGTGCAGATGGACGCCACGGCGCCGGACGCCTCGGACCGGCTGGAGGAGTTCCTCGCGGCCGTCGACGAAGGGGTGGGGGCCCAGCCGTTCGTGTTCCGCACCCGGCTGCCGTGGCTCACCGGGGTGCGTTACATGGGCCAGGGCGACTCCGGCCCCGTGCTGGGGGCGCGGTCCAAGTCCAAGGCCGCGTACCTGCGCGACGTGCACACCGATGAGCAGATCGCCTCCCTCTACCGGTCGTTCACCAGCGAGGACTACTTCGGCCGCGAATCGCTGATGATGCTCAACGGCTACGGGGGCGCGATCAACGCCGTGGCGCCGGCGGACACCTCCTCGGCGCAGCGCGACTCGGTGATCAAGGCCGCCTACTCGGCGGCCTGGAGCGATCCGGCCGAGGACGACCTGCACATCGCCTGGGTGCGCGGGCTCTACGCGGGGCTGTACGCGGACACCGGCGGCGTGCCCGTTTCCGGCGCACGCACGGACGGGTCCTACATCAACTACCCGGACATCGACCTCGCGGACCCGGAGCAGAACACGTCCGGTGTGCCCTGGCACCAGCTCTACTACAAGGACAACTACGCGGCGCTGCAGGTGGTGAAGGCCACCTGGGACCCCCGCGACGTCTTCCACCACGACCTGTCCGTGCGGCTGCCGTCCTCCGGCCCCGCGCAGCCCGTCCGGTCCACGAACCGAGCAGGGGAGAGCCCCATGACGTTTTCCACCGACCACATTCCCGACCGGTACGACTTCGAGCGCATGTACGCCGGGGACGCGGATGCGCCGCCCGTCCAGCCCTGGGACATCGGCAGGCCCCAGCCGGCGCTGGTCGCCGTCCAGGAGGCCGGGCTGATCACCGGCGACGTCCTGGACGTCGGGTGCGGGCTCGGGGACAACGCCGCGTTCCTGGCGTCGAAGGGGCACCGGGTGACCGCCGTGGACGTGGCGGAGACGGCCGTGGAGGTGGCACGCCGACGGGCGGCGGCCCGGGGTGTGCAGGTCGAGTTCGTCATCGGGGACGCCACCCGGCTCTCGGGTCTCGCAGCACGCTTCGACACCGTCGTCGACAGTGCGTGCTTCCACGCGCTGGCCGAGGACGAGCGCCTTCGCTACCTCGAGGTGCTGCACGACGCGTGCCGGCCGGGGGCCAGGCTGCACATGTTCTGCTTCGCCGAGGAGCTCGAGGCGCCGTTCCCCGGACCTCACCGGCACAGCGCGCAGAGCCTGCGCGAGGTTGTCGGCGCCGTGTGGGACGTGGTGTCCGTCGAGGCCGCTGCCTACGCGAGCTCGCTGGCGGCCGAGGACGTCGTCGCCATGATCAAGGCGGAGTACCCGGACTCCCGCGTCGGGGAGGAGGGGATCGACGGCCTGGCGCTCGACGAGTTCGGCAACGCGACCATGCCGGTCTGGCACGTGACCGCCGAGCGCCGCGGCTGAGTCCGGTCCCGGGGCCCGCCGGCCGTCGGCGGGCCCCGGGACCCTCACCGACGGCCCGGGCCCCTCAGAGGTCCAGCGTGGCCGCCCGTACGCAGAGCACGTCCGGCAGGTGCTCGGCGAGCAGTTGCCAGCTCTCGCCGTCGTCGTGGCTCGCGTACACCTCGCCGTTGCGGTTGCCGAAGTAGATGCCCGCCGGGTCCGCGTCGTCCGTGCACAGCGCGTCCCGGAGCACCGTGCCGTAGTGGTCCCCGGCCGGGAGCCCGCGCGACAGCGGTTCCCACGTGGCGCCGGCGTCCCGGGTGCGGAAGACCCGGCACCGGTGCTCGGCCGGAACCCGGTCGGAGTCGGCGTTGAGCGGGAAGACGTAGGCGGTGTCCGGCCGGTGCGGGTGGGCCGCGACCGCGAAGCCGAAGTCGGAGGGCAGCCCGCCGCCGATGTCGGTCCACCGGCCCCCCGCGTCGTCGCTGCGGTAGACGCCCCAGTGGTTCTGCAGGTACAGCCGGTCCGTGTCCGTGGCGTCTTGGGCGATCTTGTGCACGCACTGGCCGAACTCGGGGTTCGGGTCCGGCAGGAACACCGCCGAGACGCCCTGGTTGGAGGGTGTCCAGCTGGCCCCGCCGTCCCTGGTCCGGAACACGCCGGCGGTGGAGACGGCCACGGTCACCGCGTCCGCGTCGCGGGGGTCGGTGATCACCGTGTGCAGGCCCTCTCCGCCTCCGCCCGGCACCCACTTCCCGCGGCTCGGGTGCTCCCACAGCGGGCGGACCAGTTCGAAGGACTCGCCCCGGTCGGAAGAGCGGAACAGAGCGGCCGGTTCCGTCCCCGCATACACCACGTCGGGGGCCTCGGGGCCGGCCGGCTGCAGCTGCCAGACCCGCTCCAGGGAGGCGCCGGTGTCCTGGGGGAACTTCACGGCGGGTGCGGCGGGCTCGCGCCAGGTCGCCCCGAGGTCGTCGGAGCTGAAGACGGACGGCCCCCAGTGCGTACTGTCCCCGCCCACCAGCAGCCGGGGCGTGGGGCCCCGCCGGTCGACGGCGACCGCGTAGACGGCCTGGGCGTTGAAATGAGGTTCCTCGAACACCCACGGTCCGTCGTCCCGGCGACGGCCGATGAAGAGTCCTTTGCGGGTTCCCACGAGCAGTACTGCGTCGGCCATGGCCGGCACCTCCGGACCTCGTCGTCCTTGGCGGGCGTTCCTTGCGGAGCATCTTTCCGCCAGTCTGTACCCAGCCAGTGACAGTGGCCCGGCGGACGGCGCGGAGCTGCTGATGGGCAGATCAATACCGATCATTTACCGCCCCGAAATGATTGCTGCTTGCATGCCGGTGCCCGGAATGGGTTGACTTCAGGTCACTGCCGCCGCACGAGACAGGACGTATGTGGCCACCGAGCACCTGTCCCCGCTCGACCTCGCCTTCTGGCGGATCGAATCCGCCGATCACCCCATGCACCTGGGTGCCCTCGCCGTCTTCCGCGCCGCCGCCCCCGGCGCCGCCGAGCGGGCCGCCGGCCTGCTCGCCGCCCGCTGCGCCGCCGTGCCGCGGCTGCGCCGCAGGATCCACGACGTACTGCTGCCCGTCGGCGCGGCCGCCTGGTCCCCGGACCCCGGCTTCGACCCGGCGCGCCACGTGTTCCTCGTCCGCACGGACGAGGCCGTCCCGCACGCCGCCGCCGGACCGCTGATGGCCCGGCCGCTGAACAGGGCGCTGCCGCCGTGGGAGGCGCACGTACTGGCCGGCCCCGATCCGCAGTCCTTCGCCGTGCTCTTCAAGTTCCACCACGCCCTCGCCGACGGCCTGGGCGCCCTCGCCCTCGCGGCCACCCTGTTCGACGAGGGGACCGCCCCGCGGCCGCCCGGCCGCCCGGTCCCCGAGCAGCGGGGCGGCTCCGTCCTGCGCCGCCTCCCCGGAGCCCTGGCGGCCCGGGTCCAGGACGTCGGCCAGGCCCTGGAGATCGGCGCCGCCATGGCCCGCTCCGGGCTGCCGCTCGGCGTGCCGGCGGCGCTCACCGCGGACTCCGCCCGCCCCGGCACCCGTGAGGTCGCCGGCCTCGCACTCGACCTGGACGAGGTCAACCTGGTCCGCAAGGGTGCCGGAGGCACCGTCAACGACGTGCTGATCGCCCTGGTCGCGGGCGGCCTGCGGCGCTGGCTGGCGGAGCGGGGCGACCCCGAGCCCTGGGGCGCGGGGCCGCGCGCCCTGATCCCCGTCTCCCGGCGACGCGGGCCCGGCATGTCCGGCGGCGCCGGGAACCGGCTCTCCGGCTATCTGCTCCGGCTGCCGCTCGCCGAGCCCGATCCGCTGCGGCGCCTGGACCACGTACGCGCCGCGATGGACCGCAACAAGGACGCCGGACCCGCCCGCGGCGCCGGAGCCGTGGCCCTGCTGGCCGACCACGTCCACCCGCTCGGCCACCGGCTCGGCGGGCCGCTCGTGGCCCAGGCGGCCCGGCTGCTCTTCGACATCCTGATCACCAGCGTCCCGCTGCCGAGCTTCACCTTCACCCTCGGCGGGAGCCCGGTCCGCGAGGTCTACCCCCTCGCCCCGCTGGCCCGCGGCCAGTCGCTGGCCGTCGCGGTCTCCACGTACAAGGGGACGGTGCACTACGGACTGGTCGCCGACGCGGCGGCCGTCCCGGATCTGGCGGCCCTGGCCGGGGCCCTGCGCGCGGAACTCGACAAGCTTGTACGAGAGGTCTCGTAGTACGAGAAAATTCGTAGTACGGTGTTCCTCGTACTTAGTCGATCCCCGGCATGCCCGGTCGTATCTGGAGAGCCTGATGAGTGCTGCACCCGCCGCCTTCGCCGCCCTGTTCGCGCCCTACACGCTCCGCTCCGTCACCATCCCGAACCGGGTGTGGATGGCCCCGATGTGCCAGTACAGCGCCGAGCCGGCCGGGCCGAACGCGGGTGTGGCGAACGACTGGCACTTCGCGCACTACACCGCCCGTGCCACCGGCGGCACCGGCCTGATCATCCAGGAGGCCACCGCCGTCTCCCCAGAGGGCCGGATCTCCCCCTACGACCTCGGCATCTGGAACGACACCCAGGTCGAGGCGCTGCGCCGGATCACCTCCTTCCTCAAGGCCGGTGGCACCGTCCCCGGCATCCAGATCGCGCACGCCGGCCGCAAGGCCTCCACCGACCGGACCTGGAAGGGCGGCCGGCCGGTCGGGCCCGAGGCGCACGGCTGGCAGCCGGCCGCCCCGAGCCCCGTGCCGTTCTCCGAGGGCTACCCGGTACCCCACGAACTGACGATCGAGGAGATCCGGGAGATCACCGGCCAGTTCGCGGCCGCCGCCGGGCGCGCGCTGGCCGCGGGCTACGAGGCCGTCGAGATCCACGGCGCCCACGGCTACCTCATCGGCGAGTTCCTCTCTCCGTACAGCAACCGGCGCACCGACGAGTACGGCGGTTCCTTCGAGAACCGCACCCGCTTCGCCCTCGAAGTCGTGGACGCCGTACGGGCGGTGTGGCCCGAGGAGCTCCCGCTCCTCTTCCGGATCTCCGCCACCGACTGGCTGGAGGAGGAGGGGTGGACCGCCGACGAGACGGTCCGGCTGTCGCAGCTGCTGGTGGCGCACGGGGTGGACCTGCTCGACGTCTCGACCGGAGGCCTCGCCCCGCACGCCCAGATCCCCGTCGGCCCCGGTTACCAAGTCCCCTTCGCCGCCCGGGTCAAGGCCGAGACCGCCCTTCCCGTGGCCGCCGTCGGCCTGATCACCGAACCGGAGCAGGCCGAGAAGATCCTGGCCAACGGCGAGGCCGACGCCGTCCTGCTGGGCCGGGAACTGCTGCGCGACCCGTACTGGGCCCGTCGCGCGGCGCGCGAGCTGGGCGCGGAGATCCGTACCCCCGACCAGTACCACCGCTCCTGGTGACGCTGGTCCGGCTCCGGCGGCCCGGCCCCGGAGCCGCAGCGCCGGTTTCCCGGCCCGCCCGCCTTCTTCGACGGTTCTCGTACCATGGGGCCGGCGGCATCCGGAACGCACCGACCGAGTGAGTGGAGCAGGGACATGACGGAACGGGACGCCTCCCGCACCCTGGCCCACCCCGAGGCGGGCGAGATCCGCCTGGAAGGCGTGCTGCACGCGCTCTCCGACCCGGTCCGGCTGTCCATCGTCCTGGACCTGGCCGGCTCGGCCGAGGAGCTGGCTTGCTCGCACTTCGACCTGCCGGTCACCAAGTCCACAACCACCCACCACTTCCGCGTCCTGCGCGAGAGCGGTGTCGTACGCCAGGCCTACCGGGGCACCACCAAGCTCAACGCCCTGCGCCGGGAGGAACTGCAGGCGCTCTTCCCCGGACTCCTCGACAGCGTCCTCGCGGCGGCCGCGGCCGAGACGGCCCGGCTCACGTGAGCACGACGGCGCCGGCGCGCTGTGCTCGCGGGTGGCCGGTCATGCGACCCCACCGGCGGTCACGGGCGTGACCGTGTTCTCGGCGGTCGCCGTCACGCCTTCGGCGATGTTCTCCTCCGTCAGTACCAGTGGGCCGAACACCGGGTTGAGGGGCAGGTCGTAGCCGGGCGGGGCCTGGGTCTCCTGCCAGTAGTAGACGCCGGTCGGCAGGGTGCGCGTGCACGTGCCGTCGGCCGCGGTGGTGCAGGTGTCGCCGATGGAGGTGTCCGGGTCGCTGCCGGTGGGCTGGAGTCCCGGGATGCCGTTGGCCTCCTCCCAGAGCTGGAAGACGGCGCCGGCCAGTGGGTCACCGGTCGTCGCGTCCTCCTTGATCACCGTGACGTCGCCGAGGGGCACACCGGGGCCCTCACAGCCGGGAGGCTCCGCATCGCAGCCGGGCGGGGGACACCACCCCTGCCCGTCGGCCCAGGTGTGCTCCGGGCAGCGGGCGGCGCCCCCGGCAGCCTGGCTCGTGACGCCCGGCAGGTTCCCGGCGGCCGGGCCCACCCCGGCCGCCGCGGCGTACGGGGGCGTCGACACCAGCAGCGCGGTCGCCACCATGCCGAGGACCCAGGGCCGCCAGCCGTCCGCAGACCGGAGGAATCCGTTCGCTGTCATGACACTCCATCCGCCTGCTGCTCCGGGCTTCGATCCAGCGACATGATCGGCCCGTGCGCACGCGGCTGCACGACGACACTCCCGCACGGGTCCATTCCGGCCGGATGACCACTCGGAAGCACTTCCGCGGCGGGCCACGGGAGTGTCCTGCCGATCAGGCCGAGGCCGCCATCGCCCGGCGAGAGGCCCTACGCCGAGTACGCCGGACCCGTCGACCCCGCCGGCCCCGTCGAGCCCGCCGCGCCCAAGAGGCCCGGCCAGTCAGGGATCTTGACGGAGCGTCGGCCCAGGGAGCGCCCCAGGTCGGCCTCGGCCGCCTCGATGGCCAGCCAGCCCGGCCACCGGACCGGTTGCAGACCCGCCGCCAGCAGGGCCTCCAGAGGGTCCCCGGGGAGGGAGCGGCGGGCCAGTGCACCCGCGTCCTGGAGCAGCGAGGACACGGTCTCCTTGGCGCAGGGCCGGTTCGTGCCGATCACCCCGGTCGGGCCGCGCTTGATCCAGCCGGCCACGTACTCGCCGAGCGAGGCGCGGCCCGCGCGCACCACCCGGCCCGCCGCGTGGGGGACCGTGCCCTTCGCGGCGTCGAAGGGGAGCCCGGCCAGCGGCACACCCCTGTACCCCACCGAGCGCAGCACCAACTGCGCCGCGATGTCCTCGTGGACGCCCGTCCCGGTCACCCCGCCGCTGCCGTCCGGGGCGGTGCGTTCGAAGCGCATCCCGCTCACCCGGCCGTCCGGCCCGCCCAGGATCTCCACCGGGCGCAGGTAGAACCGCAGCGCGATCCGCCGCGGCCCCCCGCCGGGATCCGCCCCGGCCCAGCCGCGCAGCACCTCCAGGTTCCGCCGCGCCACCGCCGGCAGGGCGGCGGCCGCCCCCGGGTCGGTGTACAGGGGGTCGAGGGCCAGTTCGGCCGGG